>OZ260079.1:2137533-2442894 GCA_965284365.1 Phragmitibacter sp. | reverse complement strand
AAGGGACGGTAGCCTTTTTTCTGGCGATACCAACGGGCATTGCGTGACGACACGGAGACGAAGCTGAGGATACTTTTGAAGAACATTCGATTGTGTCCGCTGCCGCCGCCCTTCCAGTGGCCGTGAGCGCCGTGCATATCGATCCACAAGGAGATGCCATAGGCGGCCTCGATCTCGGCGGTGAGTTCCGCTTTCTCTATGAGGGAAAGGTCCAACATGCGCAGCCGATTCCAGCGGGCGGGTGAGACCCATGTCCGGAAGGCTTCCACGAACTCGCGCGTGGCGCAGTAGGACAGATAGTAAGCTTGGGGCCAATACGCCTGATCGTGGCAATCCTTGTTCAGCCCGTCACGATAGGTCCCGTGCATGGGATGCCCGGGGGGCATGGTGTTTCCAAAATAGCTCGGAGACTCATAGGCGCCGGTAAGAAACCCGGCGGGCACGCGCTGTCCTGAAGAAAACCAAGTGCGGCTGGAGAGAGTCTTTTCTGAGGTGAGTTTCTCGGGCCAGTTGCTATGGGCATAGAGATCTTGCACCACGTGCAACGCTGCGCCGAGGAGTAACATGATTTCCCGGTCGCTAATGTCTTCGTTGTTGGCCTGGGAGACGAGGGCGGATTTGGAATTCTGAGTGAACTGCAGGAGGTAGCGCTGGCCAGCGGCGGCTGTGTAAAGGTTGTCGCAGTGCAGCTTGCTCAACTCTTCCCGAACCTTTTTGGATACCGTGGGACTGGAGGAGTAGTAATCGAGCATCCAGTTCGATACGCAGGCCGTCTGCCGCGCATCGTCACTGAAGCCCATCTCCTGCAGCACCTGGCTGGTGACCTCCCAATGATGCCCCGAGTCGAAGGCGTGCACGGTGCAAGGGAGGCAGGCGGCGAGGATGGCGATGATGAGGCTCCTTCGCGCGGGTGCGGTGCATTGCCGGAGGAATGTTTGAGCGCGAGGGGGGATCATAGCCATGACTACCACATGGAATGACGCGGACAAAATTCTAATCTTGTCTTCCCGTCTGCTGCGGCGATAGCATCGTCACAGGAGGGGAAAGGCGCTTAGGCGATGATCTCTTTGACCGGTTTTCCGTGCACTTCGGTAAGGCGGAACTCGCGACCGGCATATCGGTAGGTGAGCTTCTCGTGGTCCAGTCCCAGCAGGCGCAGAACCGTAGCGTGCCAGTCAGTGACGCTCACATGGCCTTCCACTGCCGCATAGCCATACTCATCGCTCAGCCCGTGCGCATAGCCCGGTTTTACACCACCGCCTGCCATCCACAAGGTGAAGGCGCCAACGTTATGGTCGCGGCCGTTGCTGCCTTCGGCATGGGGTGTGCGTCCAAATTCCGCCCCCCAAATGACGAGGGTGTCTTTGAGCATGTCCCTGGATTTGAGGTCTGAAAGCAACCCAGCTATCGGCTTATCCACCTCTGCGCAGCTTTCCGGAAGCAAGGTGTCCAGATTGAAGTGATGATCCCAGTTGCCGTGCGTGATTTCTACAAAGCGCACGCCGGACTCCGCCAGCCTCCGCGCCAACAAGCATTTGCGGCCAAAGTCGTCCGTCGCACGTTCGCCAATGCCATACATTTGCAGGGTGGCCTGGGTTTCCTTGTTGGCATCGAGCACCTGTGGCATGGCGCTCTGCATGTGATAGGCCAGTTCAAATGATTCGATTACACCATCCACGTGGGCATTGCCCGGTTCGCGGGAACGTTTGCTGTAGTTCAGCGATTGAATCAGCTTCAACTCCTCCTGCTGGTCAGGTGCAGACTGTCTTGGCTGAAGATCCGAGACCTGAGCACTTGAAATAGGGCGATTTTCTTCGCCAATGCGCAGGCCTTGATTGATAGCGGGCAAGAACGCGCTGCCATAGTTGAGCACGCCACCGAAGCCTCGTGGGGGCGTGATCGTGACAAAACCAGGGAGATTGCTGTTGAGCGAGCCCAAGCCAAACTGGGTCCACGCGCCTAGTGAGGGCCGGACCACTTGGGAAGTGCCTGTGTGCAATTTAACAAATGCCTGAGGATGCGCCGGCAAATCGGTCTGCATCGAATGAATCATGCACAGGTCGTCAGC
This sequence comes from Phragmitibacter sp., assembly GCA_965284365.1. GTDB lineage: Bacteria > Verrucomicrobiota > Verrucomicrobiia > Verrucomicrobiales > Verrucomicrobiaceae > Phragmitibacter. The sequence goes on along the minus strand of OZ260079.1, from coordinate 2,440,826 downwards.
ATGCTTCGCCACATGCGGGAATAATTCAGAGATCCATCGCCCGCTTTGACCATGCTGGGCGAATTTCCACCGGGAACCCAGCAGGAGGGTGCCTTCGCGCCGCGAGGGCTTGCCGTGGTCTTTGTTGAGCTGCGGTTTGTAGTCAAAGGTCTCCATATGCGAGGGAGCACCCCGCATGCAGAGGAAGATCACCCGCTTCGCTTTGGCCGGGAAATGGGTTGTCTTCTCCATCGAGCTCGCCCGGGTGGCCAGCTCTGAGAATGCGAGCCAGCCAAAGCCCAAAGAAGAGGCTCGAAGCACGTCTCGACGGCTGCTGACAAATGGATTCATGAGTACAGGAGAGGTAACGTCAATTTAGGTAGCGGAACTCGGCGCTGGCAAACAAGGCTCTGCACAATCGGGTCCACGTTTGCATGCCCGCCTGAGGCGGCTGCGCCTCAACGAAATCAGTTAGCGCCTTTAATTCATCGGGATACGGTGGCCGAGAGAAGACAAGCATACAGGCCGCCTTGATCCGATCGTCGGCGGTTCCTGAAATATTCTTGTCCAGATGTTTGGCCAGACAGATGGCAATATCCTCGACCACCGGGCTATTCATCAGGAAAAGGGCCTGCGTTGCCACGGTAGTAGTCTCACGCGCCCCACTGACGACAGATGGATCCGCAAAGTCGAAAATGGTAAGGACTTCGGGTGAGTTGAATCGTGCGATGGGCAGGTAGATCGAGCGGAACCAACCGGTCGCTTTGGTAATGGTGGCCTCCGTCGCAGCGGCGAAGCGCGGCCCCCCTACCGGGCCGTCCCCTGCCCTGGCCAAGAGTGATCCAACCTGGGGCGCCAAATCGAGTGCGCCACTTGCCGCAAGCATGCCGTCGCGCAAGGACTCTGCATCAAGCCGCCGTTGATTCATGCGCCAGACGAAGGCATTCTCGGGATCGAGACCAAAGTTTTTCGGATGCGTTTTAGTAGAGAGCTGATAGCTGCGGCTAAGCACGATTTGGCGAATGAGCTTTTTCACGGACCAGTTGTTCTCAACAAAACACGCGGCCAGATAATCGAGTAAAGGCTGGTTGCTCGGGGTCGCTCCTTTTGTGCCAAACTCGTCGACCGAAGCGACGATACCCTGCCCATAGAGCCAGTACCAGATGCGGTTAGCCATGACGCGGGCCGTCAGAGCATTGTCTTTGGAAGCAATCCACTGCGCCATCTCCAAGCGCCCACTGGTACCCGGTTTGATCTTATAATCCGTGTTGCGAGCCAGGAACTGAGGCAGTCCCCGAGGTATCTTTTCACCAGGCTTGTTGATATCGCCCCGGCCATAAAATGGACTGTCGCCAATGTTCTCAAATCCGGTCAGCGGATTTAATATTTCCTTCGGCAGCTTTTCGCCGCCGGTGGCTGGCTTGTCCAACACGCCCATGAGTTTGGGCTTAAGCTTCCCTTCCGCATCGAACGCGATGATTTCCGCCTCCAACTGCTTCATGCGGTCGACCAAGCGAACAATCTTGAAATCCAGGAGACCATCCTGTTCGCTCATAGGCATCGCTCCATCAGCCAATTCTTTGACTGGCTTCGCTGCCTCAAGTTCCTTGAGGCAGAGCGATCGCACAAAATCATATTCACGCGCTTTTTTACTCCACTCTGCGGGATCGACCTTACGGTCTACCATCGGAAGCTTGATGGTTTTTGGCATGCCAATGAGGTAGGACGTATTGCGGGCCTGTACGCCGCCTGGTGTGCCATATCGGGTGTCCGTGCTCAGAAAAATGCCCGCCAAGGCTGTATAATCCTTCTGGGAAATGGGATCAAAATTGTGGTCATGACAACGCGCACACGCAACGCTGAGCCCAAGGAAAGCCAGGGACGTGGAGTCGATCTGTTCGTCAGCAACATCCAGAACGAACTGTTTGGCGTTCGCCTGGTTGAGCGAACGCGGACCCACCGCGAGGAAGCCCGTTGCTATCAGATTCATGGCCCTTTCTTCATCGGTTTTATCTTGCAGCTGATCGCCCGCCAATTGCTCGATGATAAACTGGTCATAGGGTTTATCAGCATTAAAAGCTGAGACTACGTAGTCCCGGTAGCGCCAAGCTTCGGGATAGACCGCGTTTACGTCTCTGCCGCTTGTCTCAGCGTAACGAGCCACGTCAAGCCAATGACGGCCCCAGCGCACGCCATATTGTGGGGAGTCCAACAGCTGATCGACGACCTTTGCCACCGCGGCTTGACGGTTCTTCGCGTACTCTTCCTGAAATTCCTCGATTCCCGCAATGCTGGGCGGCAGCCCGATGAGGTCGAAATATAGGCGGCGCAGAATGGAGTAGGCATCTGCATCTTCGACCGGCTCAAGTCCCTTCTCCTCTAGCTTGGCCATCACAAAGCGGTCGATTTCCGACCTAGGCCAGGTGGCGCTTTTCGGTTCCGGGATCGCTGGCTTTACGACGGGTTGATAAGACCACCATTTTTTGGCTGGCTCGGTATCATATTTTTTGACGATCTTGGCCTTTCCCTCACGCGGGTCAGCAGCGCCAGTGCGCACCCAGTGTTCAAAATCGGCAATGACATCCGCGGGTAATTTACCCCCATGCTTTTTGGGAGGCATGGCCAAGTCTTCGTCTTCATAACGAATCGCTTGAATGAGCAGGCTTTTTTCCAAGTCGGCGGGTACTACGGCAGGTCCGCTCGCGCCGCCTCGCCGAATCCCCTCGCGACTGTCCAGCAGAAGTTCACCCTTGAGCTTTTCCGCCTTTTCCGAATGGCACTCGTAACAACTTTTTGCCAAGACCGGGCGAATCTTTTGCTCAAAAAACGCAATGTTTTCGGGTGCTGGCGTCTCAGCGAAGCAAACACCAGCGGAGAAGGAGACCGCCAGCAAAACAACAGCTCTACAAGTCATTATATGAACCCTCCTCGCTTTCCTAGTTAACGCCCAACTCGGGCTCTTCGCAAGACAATATGGATGCGCCCGCAGACAGTCGTTTCAGTCTTTCAGACGGCGATTTTGATGATCATGAGTTTGCTCCGATCTCTGAAATCAGAGCGCCAACGCGTTCTGGTTTTATCCTGGAGCACCTGAGGCGAGGGATCCCGTCGCCTCAGGAAGCTCCCCGGTCACGGATTTACTAATTGGAACTTCAGCATGTAGCGCTGAGGTATAATCTGATCGTAAGAGAGAAACTTGAATCCATAGTGTTCCAACTGAGAGATGGTCAGTTCCTTGGCGAGATAGGGTCCGTGGTATGGCAGCGTCTGATCTTTCACAGGGCCGTTGTCCACCACTACGAAGATACCGCCGGGCTTCAGGGCTTTCTTGATGCTGTTTACCAAGGACCTGCGGCCATCTTCGGGCGCGACACCGTAGATGATGTGATAGAGCGAGCACATGTAGGCCATATCCACTTTTTCCTCTAATTTGATGTCATCCTGATCGGCCAAGATGGTCTCGACATTCTCGATTTTTTCCTGAGCCTTGAATTCGTTAATGAAGTCGAGATGCGGTTGCTTGATGTCCATTGAATAGACTTTGCCTTGCGGGCCAACCAGTCTTGAAAACTGGAAGGTAAAATACCCCGATCCACAGCCGACGTCCGCGATTTTCATGCCGGGCTTGATATCCATCAACTCCATAATGCGGGGCGTCTTTTCCCACTGCGGCCGGCGTGGATTATTGAAGAGAATGAAGTCTTCCAGGAAGGTCCGTTGGGTCTTACCCACCTGTGGATTGGTAGCTTCCTCCTCAGTTCTAATTGCGGTGGAGCGCGCTCCGGTCGCATCTGCCGAGGTCGCATTCGTGGACGTCGATGGTGTCGCCGTTCCTACTCCTGATTGTCCATCTACTTTCTTGTCAGTAGTTGGAAAGAATTTCTTGGGTGGAGGGGGCAGCAGATTGCCCTTGGCGTCACGTGGCGCGTCTGCGGGCGCAGTCTCGGATGGCTTTTGACCGGGCGTAGATGCCGCTGGGTTTGTCCCGGTTTGCGCTGGGGCGGAAGTTCCGGAAGTTGGTCCAATGTTTGTCCCTGCTTTTCCGTCTGTTTCCGTTGCAGCATTGCTGGGACTTTGAATCACGCCCTTTTGTCCAGGCTTTGGTGGCAGCAGGTTGCCTTTGGCATCACGCGGTGCGTCAGGGTCCACAGGAATGGTTCCCTGGGTGCTGGGGCGCGGCAACTCCGGCGGATCTTCGGAAAGATTGGAAATCTCGCCTGGCTTCAGGAGCTTGTATTTGGTCTTGATATAGTCTTTGAGGAGATCGTAATCATCGCCGGCCAAGTAATTGAAGTAGGCATTAGTCAGGGGCTCTCTGATCATCTCCTGCTGCACAGCGGGGGGAGCAATCAGTTGCTCACAGAACCACTGAATCGCCGTAAATTCCCCGCCAAAGTTTTCATGAGGTATGAGCGAATCATACATTTTTATGGCTTCCATGGCAGCGGCGCGATCTTTCTTCTCGATGGCCTGCAAGGCCATCTTGGCGGCGGCGACGCCACCCTCAGTGATGTCATACGAATCAAGACTGCCGATATGAATGATCGAATCGGTAGTGCGGACATCGATCAGATTGTGGTTGCCTGGCTCATTCCGGGCCAATGCAACTAGTGGATGCTCGCCCACCTTTCTGGGTTTGAGAATTAGCACATAGCGCAACGGACTGACTTCCGCGTAAAGCTCAACCTCAAAGCCGTAGTGATACATCTGAGCGGCGACCAATCGATGGTCCACAAACTGGTTGTGCAGTTCCTTGCCGTTGGCGGCGAGATTGTCGACAATGACAATCCGCCCATCTGGATTCAGAGACCGCTTGATACTCTCCAAAAAAGCTTTTCGGCTTTGCTCTGTCGACCATCCGTAGATGACGTGGTACAGGGAGGCGATGAACGCCACGTCGAACTTCTCCGACACCTTGATATCCGTCGGGAGGGACACGACCGTCTGGATGTTGGTCAGTTTTTCTTTTTCAGCGAATTCTTTAACCCGCTGTGTGTAGGGTTCCTCGGTATCGATCGCAAAAATCTTGCCTGTGGGGCCGACTTCTCGTGCCATTTTGAGGCTGAAAAACCCGATGCCGCACCCAATGTCCGCGACTTTTTGACCCTTCTGCAAGTTCATGAGGCGAATGATTGCTGCGCTGGACTCCCAACTGTCACGATTGGGGTTCATGAACATCACAAAGTCTTCCAGTTCACGCCCACGATTCTTAAAGGCCGCGGGATCATTGACGTCGAACTTGTGGGCGATAGCTGGTTTTCCGTCGAGGCCCTTTGGCACTTCCATCTTGAGCGGATCAAAGTCGGCCACAGCGTACTTGATTACCAAATACTGCTTAAGGTTCTCGTAGTTATCCTTGGAGAGAAATTCTTTGAAGCCCTCTTCTACCGCATTGTAATGTGACTTCTCTCCCTTCAGCGTTCCGATGAAATCCTTACAAAGCCAAATGAAGGCAGTGTAGTCGCCACCGAGATTTTCCAGTGGGGTGAGTTTTTCAAAAATGGCGATGGCCTCTTCAGCATCAGGAATGCTTTTCTTTTGCAACGCATCCCATATTTTCTGAGCACCCTTACGGCCTTGCTCCGTAGTGATGGTTGGGGCACCCCCTACGCGAAGGAGCGAATTGCGGGAGTCTAATTCAAAAGTGTAGGAATCGACCGCAGTCTCCACCGCAGTAGCGGTAGCGGCGGTCAAAGGCCCAGCGCTGGCAGCCGATTCAGCAGCATGGCCCTTCACTACTGGCAAAGCCGTGCAAAGTGCGGCACATAAAGTTCGAGAAATCCATTTTGGAGCGCGGGGGAAATTGGTCATGTAACGAAGCTTTGAAATTGGAGATGCTATTCTACTACGTCGCAAGGCAGGGGCACTCCGACGAAATTGTAACTCTGCGGCTAGACAAGTAAAAGGGTGACAAGGCTTTAAGGCCCTGTCACCCCTCAGATCTACATTAGATGGTCAATTACACGGAACCGACGCCACCAAAGATTTCCTGGTTGTAATACGGATTGAGCGGTCCATCCGCGTACTCGTCACGAGGATATGGAACGAAGTCCGGGTTGTGGAACTGCTGAGCGACTTCGTCCGCGAAGAACCCGCCAAGCGGCGTGAGTTCAAGTTCACGATCGCTTTCGCGAACAACGCCGTGGGCCTTAAGGGCTTCGATTTTGTCGCGGAACACTTCGTCCAACTCCATGCCGGTAAGACGGCGATAGTTGGAAGGACGGACGTTGCGGTTTTTGATCGGAAGCACGATGGCCCAGCGGGCTTGGTCTTCCGGCGAACGGCGGTAACCGCGGTTGATCGGAAGGTGACCACTTTCAATGAGGGAGTAATACTCATCGAAATTCTGGGTGCAAAGGTGGAAACGGTCACGAAGGCTGCCGAAGGCGGTCAAACCGATACCGATCTGATCGAACTGCACGCAGCATTGGTTGTGAGCGTAAACGGAGTAGTCGCCACGACGGCGGCTGAACACGCGGCGCAGGTTCTCATTGTAGCCATAATGGCGGAGCATGAGGATAGCAGCCTGCTTCATGTGGAACTGCATCTCATTGTCCGGAGCTTCTTCCGGCTTCATGGCGACGTAGTTCTTCACAGCGCCCTGATGGTCGCCGTAAGCCTCGATCTTCAGACGATAGAGCTGAATTTCGTGCACACCCAAGTTGCAAGCTTCTTCGATAACGTCGAGCCAGCCTTCCAGGGATTGGCCTGGATAACCGAAGATGAACTCGATGTTCACGATGTAACCGGCATCAAGGCATTGCTGAATGGCTTCGAGCGCTTGTTCGCGGCCATGGTGACGGCCCATCTTCTTAAGAATGACAGGGTCAAGGGACTGCACACCGATGGTCAGACGATCCACACCGTATTGACGCAGCATGGCGAGACGTTGGGAACCTTCAGGCCCGATCAGGGTATTCGGATCCACGTCGTAATTGAACTGACGACACATGGACAAGTCGATTTTGTCACAGAAGCCATCCAAGAAACGCTGACACTGATCCAGCGAAAGGAAGGTGGGCGTACCGCCACCCACCAGCACGGAGCGGGCTTTGATGCGGTCCACACCCAGCTTACTGCGCCAGATGTCCGTTTCCTTCATGAACGCATTGATATACTTCGTCTTCGCGTCGAGCTGAGGCCCGAGTTTCACCGGGTAGTGACAGAAAACGCAGTGCGAGTTACAGAAAGGGATGTGTGCGTACACGTCCACCATACCGTCGCTCGGCAGGGTGTAACCTTCCAACAATTCATCATCCGTCATGGGCGGATACATGACGATCGGCGGGTAGTGAACGGAAGGATAGAAATCCCCTTTGAGGTTCACGAGGCCGAGGTCGCGCATGCGGCGAAAATCAAGGACACGCTCCTTGGCTTTTTCGATCAGCGCTGCACGGTCAGGGGGTGCCACATCGAACGCCGGGGGCAATTCGTGGGGGGCGAGTAGTTTCGGATTAATTCCGTATGTTTGGGCGACGGCGTTCATTGCAGGGGATGAGTTGAAACTGTCATGTTGGCGCGACTTACAGCAGTCAGCAGGTGGTTATTATCTGGCGTAAATCGCACGGTGTCATAGATGGAGAACATCTTCTTAAAGTTCTCCGGAGTGCCATCGTGGATTGTGATCGTATTACCGCCAGCCATGATGCCTTCATACTGGCCACCGGGGCGCAGTTTTTCGAGGCAGCTCGTGGTGGGCATGAGGCGATGAGGATTCATGATGCGCATCAGCGCCATGGAATTCAGAGCCACATCGACATCACCCTTCGGCTGGTCGTGGTAGCCACAGTCCTGACCGGGAATAAACACGGTGCAACTGTTCATCGTGAGATCCAACTCATTCATGAGAATGAGGTCATCAATCATGTCGTCCGTGGTTTGGAAGGGCATCCCAACCATGTTGCCGGAACCGACTTTGTAACCGAGTTCGGCCAGCATGCGGATGCAGTTCAGACGCTCTTCGGTGGTGTCGGTCGGTTTCCAGCGGTGATAAAGCTCTGGATTGGAGGCTTCGAATTTGATGATGTAACGGTCAGCACCTGCTTCCTTGAGCTGGGTGTATTGTTCGCGGGTCAAATTTCCCAAACAGAGAATCATTTCGAAGTCGGGATGACGACGCTTGATTTCGGCGACGGTCCTCGTCACCGAATCCACCCATGCGCGGGATTGATTTTCTCCGGACTGGAACAACAAGACGCGACGACCGCGGCCATAAAGGAAGTCGGCCATCTCGATCACCGCGTCATACTTCATGACGTAGCGCTTGATACCGGATCCCTTCGCCATGCTACAATAGTGGCAGCCTTGCTGGCAAATATTTGACAGCTCGACAACGCTGCGAGCTTCCACTTCCTCAGCGGGGTAATGTTCACTACGGCGCTTTCTGGCCAGAGCAAAAAGCTCTTGTTGGGGACCTCCACGAACGAGGAGGGCATCCCGCAGCACTTCGCGGGAAAAATCCCCACTCTCAAGCGCCGACAGGAAAGCCGCAGAGGACTCGCGTGGGGGCATTTGTAAAACGCTTAGCATTTCCGTTGGTCTTTCTAATTTGGTAGGTTTGTGACAACTTTTTCAGTGAAAGCGTCTACTGAATCGGGGCAAAGCAAATTAGGGATATCCCGAATACGGCCGTAACGGCCCCCACGATAGATAGCCCAGTAACTTTGTCCTTCAAGAAGAAATATGCCAGTGGCAGCACAAAAATGGGTTCAGTCGCGCTCAAGGTGCTAGCCACTGCAACATCCAAATACTTAACTGCCACGAGGCTAAGCCAGAATCCCCCGAAGGTGACAACGGCAACAGCTAGCAAAAACTTAGCCAAAAATGGTTTATCTTTTAATGGGGCCACCCAACCCCCAAGTTGGCCGAACATCGCTCCAGCCAGGAAAAGCCCCACGGTGCCCGACGCCATGCGCAGGAAGGTCGCTTGGATGGTGGGCATTTCTTGCAAGGGCTGTTTCGCAATTACGATAGAAACCGCCATGCAAATGACCGAGGCCAAACCGAAAATCATCCCGCGCATTCTGGTAGGGCTCGGGGTTTCAGGACTGTCCGCGCGCAGCACCATGGCTATCCCCACCAAAACAAGTACCATACCCGCCCAAGCGAGGGCTGGCGGCATTTCCCGCAAAAACACAATGCCCAATACGGCCGTGAACACCTGGCCGATCATCATGAGCACGATCATAGACACCGGGCCGAGGTCCTGAAGCGCCTTAAAAAAGAATGTGTCGCCCAGCGCGATCCCAATAATGCCGCTCAGCGTCAGGAGCCACAAAGCCGAACTGCTGGCAGTGTGAAATTCCATAAAGACTACCGCGACGCCTAACAAGAGAACGCTCACCGCTCCTTTGGCAAGGGTCATCGCCATGGGGGACATGCGCTCCCCGAGAGTTTTGAAGAGTATCGCCCCACAGGCCCAGGAAGCAGCAGAGCCGAGAGCGGCGGCTGTTCCTATTACTTTGTGGGACACTTCTTGCATGGTGCTTAACCTAGGTATGTCATCGGCCTTCCCGTTGTGACGGAGGGAATTTAAAAAAATTCACTAGTTTTTGCGGTTCCGGTACAACGCCGGGTCCACCGCCCCAATCATTGCATCAACATTGAGCGCGCCGCCTAGAAAGGCGTGAACGCTTTTGGCAGCATCTACTGGGTCCTTCACTACGTCATGATAGTGACAGTAGAGCACCTTGAAGTTGGGTTGCTCGGCGAGCCATTTGTGCACTTTGGCCAAATGGCTCTCGAAGTACTGCTGCATCTGGGCATCCGAAGGGCCGCCCTCCTGGAGGGTGCCGCGTCGCTTTAGCATTTCCTTCTGGGAAGCGAGGATTTCATCCATGTGCCGGATCATAAATATGACCCTGTAAGAGAACTGCGGGGGGAGGTCGAAAAGCAGCATGGAAATGGCTTTGAGCACCTTCCCCTCCGCCTCTGTCAGCCAGGAGGAATCCTGCTTGAGCTTTTTGATTGCCTCCACCTCAAAATAGCCGCGTGGATTGTCCACGTCCGCAGTCCGCTGCCCGTCGGCGACAGCCTCCAACCCGCCGGCATGGATCATTTGCATCATCAGAGAGGTGCCGGAGCGCGGCAAACCTGACACCACCGTGATAAAAGAATCGCTCATAGGGGGGTATCTAGCGGCTCCTATTCCATGTAACCGAGACCCTGCAGGCGCTTCCGCACCTCATCCTCTGAATCGGAGGCGCCCTCAGCGGGCGCCGTCTTCTCCAAAATATGTCGGATGAATTCGTCGGTGGAGGAATAACCCGCTACCTGAGCGGCCTGGGCAAGGCGCTCATACAGGTCATGATCGATGCTAATTTTGTGCGATTTGCTTCCAAACATGGGGGGATTCTAAAATTCAACTCCGAACGGCTTCTTACAGACAAATCCGAGCAATATTGAGGCCACGAGTAGCCAGATCATCCAGTGAACCTGAAAGCCGAAGATGTGTAAAGTCCGCTGTGGATAATCGATTCGGATTTCTTCGATAGCACTGTCACTGGCCAGCGGTGCTTCCATGGGGTACATCACACGATCCCAGAAACCACTGATCGGGCTCAGTTTGCGCGGAGCGACCTCCGTGAAAAAGTCACCTGTTGCAATGGCTTTGTTGGCTGACACTCCGCCAGCTTCAACCTTCATATCACCCTGGCCAGTCTCCTTAGCCTGGATCCGCCACTGGACCTCGTCTGTTGCCGCGGATCGGAATGCGGGTGTGGTGACCTGAATGCCTGGAATCTCCTGCAGAGAATTCGGGAGTGTCATAATGTCCGTGCCCTCTTTCACCTTCACCGTCACCAAGGCCGACTCGCCAGGTTTCAGCGGGCGCCATTCGAACCAGCCCGCCAGATGGGTGATCCAAAGCACCGCGATGGGCAGCATGACGAACATGGGCATGAGGGAATTCTTCAGGTAGATGACCGTGCTCCCAAGCACCTTGGCAAACGCGCTCAGCACCGTGAGCGGGGAATCCTGAAAAAGACGAATTTCCAATAATCGGGCGGTGAGCCGATTCTTGATCCGTTTGATCGCCTTCTGATTGGAGACGAGCGCATAGGCCCCGAGAGCGATCAGGGCAATGATCCATGCGTGAATGGTCAAAACCAACCAGTCTGGCATCCACGCCAGGGCTTTGGTGATTCCTCCTACGAGAGCCCCAGCTATAGCATTAATGAAGGTCATGCTTTTTCCGGAGAGATGTTTTTGCCTTTCATGATTTCCGGCACTTTCACGCCGAAAGCCTTGATAATGGTGGGCGCGAGATCCTCCAAGGCCGGATCATTGGTGTTGAGGGGTGCATTGGTAAGCAAAACCCCGGAAAGAAAATCCGGATCCATACAGTGATCCCCACTCCAAGGGTCCAGATTATCCAGTACCTGCTCCTGCGGATAGGCACCGAGAATGGTGTCCCAGGAGGCGCGGTAATTGTCGTTATAGCAGACGATCAAATCCGGCACGCGATCTCCGCTGGTGTGCCGGAAGAACTGGTCCGGCTTGATCACCCGGCGGATGATTTGATCTCCCGTCTGCGGATCGCGGACGGTAACAAGCTTTGCGATAATTTCATCCCGCAGCCGGTCTGCCTCGCTGCCCGATTTCACGATCCCATCAGGCTCCCGGCCCGCCATATTCAGATACATGCTATTGATCCCCAAGCCGTATACCTGCGTGCGGGTCCAGTCATTGTTCACAAAGTTGGGCGTGCTGTCCCGATCCAAGCGGTTTTTCATGGCGGCGTAGCCATTGTCCAGCAGCCAGGAGTTCAAATTAAACTGCCTGCGGAAGGAGGTGAAGGCGTGATCCGAAGCGATGTAAATCTGCCCATCGCCGCCCATGTGCTCCATGACGTCGCCGATATAAGAATCGATCCGCCGATATAACGTGGGCAAGTGATCGCCGTGCTCTTTGGCCAGTTCCGGCGTGTAGAGAGGGTGCTTGGTATCAATCGTCCGCCAGAACATGTGGGAATTCATGTCCAACGAAGAGAAGTAACTGTAGAAAAACCCTTCTTTGAAGTCGTTAAGCTGCGAGCGGAAGATTTTAATATCGCTGTCGAGAACGTACAGTGCGTTTTGCCGGAATTCGGCATCATTGAGCACCCCGGATGACAATGCCGGTGTCTCTTCGGCCATGCCCTGGGTATAGAAGAACCCCACTTCATCGGCGATTTCCTTCGAATACTTTGTTGGAGTCGTGACAGGAAAGGCTGGATTGGTGGGATCAATGTTGATCGGGCTGACGTAGAGTTCGAGGTACGGCCGAACCTGCTTGAGGTAAAACCGACAGATTCCAGACACATCGACAAGGTGCTTCAACAAGGTAAAGCGCACGGGCACGAAATCGCTCCACTCCCCCTCCTTGAGGAGGACATCCTTTTCCTGAATGCGGATGCGAGCGAGTGGATGATCCGGGTCGCGCTCCACGGTGAATTCCACCTCGGAGGCCGCTGCATCCTTTTTAAAGGAGTTCATTGGCCCTTTCAGCGTGCAATAGGCCACACCCCGGATAAACCGCACGCGACGGATGCTGCCCCCGTTCGGATCGCGGTCTGTCTCCCGCGGATCGGTCGTGTAAAAAGAAAAGATGCCGTAGCTGCCGTGAATATCTGGAGCAGTGAGACCGCAGAGAGTCTTGGCGTCTGTTTCGCTCGGGGGGTAATTGACCGGAGCGCGCAGGGCCCATGACGGTACACCGGCATCTTGCAAAACGTCCCAAATGGCCGGTCCCTGCCGGCAAAGCTCCAGTTTGGATGACGAAAGTGGGAACTGATATTCGCCCCATTCGATCATCTTGCCTGGGGCACTGGTGCGGGCCGTTGAAAGCTCCGGGATCATCGTCGCGGGATCGCGAGTGATGAAGTCATAAATACTATGCCCTCCCGGATCCAAACCCGAAACAAAAGTGGCCCAGGCCACCGGGCTCTGAGGTGGCACGGTGGTCCGCAGTTTCCGGAATCCACCCGCGTCGATGAGTTTCTTGCAGTTCGGCAGCAATCCCTGGGCCGCATATTGATGCAGGAGCGTGGGATCCATGCCATCGGCACCAATGACGGCAATTTTCGGTGTGCCCTTGGTCAGTCCAGCTTTCAGGATACTCGGGAAAGCCATGGTGGCTCCGAGACCTGCCCCAGCTTGCACAAACCGCCGACGCGTCATGCTGGATTGAAGACTCGTTTCCCTGCTTTGCGTCTGGTGATGACTCATGGCTTTGTGACCTCCTTGGCAAAGGGACGAATCGAGCCGTCCATGTGTTTGGGAACAGGGACACCGAAGAGATCGAGCACAGTCGGCGCGACATCAATCAATCCCAATCCCTTCGACAGATCCAACTGCCGATTACACAGAAATATTCCGGGAACCAGTTCGCGATCCACGCAGTGGTCTCCGCTCCAGCTTTTGGTGTTATCTGTGAATATTGCTTCCTCCACTTCCCCTGCAGCAGCGCGCCACGAGGCGCGATAGCCTTCCGCAAAACCTACCAGCAAGTCGGGCCCTTGGTTTGAGTAGGGACCTTGATAACACTCAGCGGAATCATGCACTGCATGGATCGCCTTCCGGCCCGTTTTGGCATCGGTCAACGTAAGCAGTTTTTCTTTCAATTCCGCCTTCAGCTTGGCCACGGCCGCTTTGTCTACAATCCCTTTCCCTTCACGGCCAGCTACATTAATGTACATGCCAGCCAGACCGAAGGTATAGGCCTGTGACTTTTGCCAATCAATACCTTGGAGGTAGCGAGCATTGCCGCTATCAGCTTTCCGGCTCAGGTAGCCTTCTTCTTCGAGCCAATTGTTAAGATTCACGCCACGATCAAAGGTCGAGAAACCGTGATCGGACATCACGAACAGGACATCCCCCTTGCGGACCTTACTGACCGTTTTTGCCACAAGCTGATCCATGCGCTCATACATGTCATCAATCACGGGATTCGGCGCCGTGGGGTCGCTCAGGGAGCCTGGCTCGGAATCACGCAGCCTCATAAACATGTGTTGAATGCGATCAGGCGTGTCGAAAACGACCGTGCATAAACCTTGACTGGTGCGGTCCAAGGCGTCGAAGAACATCAGTTCCCGCTCTTTGTCGATATCGTAAGCCTGGTCGAGGAACCCTGTATCCTGAATGACCCCTTCCGTGTGCGCCCAAGTGTCTTCCGCCAAGCCCAGGGTGGCGTAAGGACCATTGAGCTTCGCCAGATAAACCGAGTAAAAATTCGGATGCGAAACCGGCAGTGCCGGCTTCTCCGGGTCGATGTTCAGCGGGGTGACGTAGAGTTTGAAAGGCGCCTTACTAACCAGCAACAGACGGCAGATGCCGTGCGCTTTGGCGAACAGGCCCATCTTGTAGGAAACTCGAATCCAATCGGAATATTTTCCAGTCTCAAGGACGACCTTTTCTTTCCCAATCTGCACCTCGGCGTCGCCTTTTTTCGGGTTGCGATTGATCTGCACCGGGATTTTCAGGAATTGGGTGCCATCCTTCGGGTCAGGCGGCCCCGGCAGCAGTCCTGTGGCACGATGATCGTCAAATTTTACGACAAAGATTTGTCCGCCCTCGAACACCTCGGTCGTCTCTTCGGCGAAGCAGACGAACGTACCCTGCGTCCCCTGTAAATCCGGCACGCACATGCCTGAAAGAGAGAGCCCCTTGAACTTTTCCGGCGGAAAAGTAATCGGCACCCGGAGCACCGTGGAAAACACACCGTATTCCCCCAGGATATGCCAGAAGGGAATGCTCTTGCGGAGGAGCTTGATGACAGCCCGACCTTTTGAATCTGCCCTTACACTGGAGGATGACAGTTCGGGAAGGTAGCTCTGCAAATCCCGGTTGAGAAAGTCGAAGATGTTATGCTTCCCCGGATTGGAGCCCGTCATGAAAGAGGACCAGGCGCAGGGCGATATCGGGGGTATGGTGGACTCGATCCGGCTATAGGATCCGTTCGCCGCGAGTTTTGAGAAGTTTGGCAGACGCCCATCCTTCATGAGTCTGTCAAGCCGACGCGGGTCCATGCCATCCAGTCCAAGGATGATGACACGTTTCACACCGGTCTGGCGTCGCTTCTTATTTCTTCTCGCTATCCATCCAAGAGCCAAGCGGAAGGGCCACGTTGCCAGACTCACGAGCACCAGCGCGACCGCCGAGATAAGGATAAGGAAGGAGCCAATGAACGTGAACCCCGCGCCGGGTCCAATATAGGCAAAGTTTTCCGGCAAGAGAACCGCCGCGACAATCATCATGACTAATAGATGAACATTACCGCACGAAGTTCAAGCGCCGGACTTCACGCGGGCACGAACGATTATGGATTTTAGGGTTGTTCAGGGCCAGCATTGCCATCCGAGGGCCCGGCTTCTGGCCGAGGAGACTGTGGCGCCGACTCTGCAGCCTCTTCAGGCAAAGGAACAAGCTTGCGATTTCCAAATGCAGCGTAGTCCAAACTGTACTTCGTGGCCCGGAAAAAGGCCAAAGACGAGGGGCCGGAACTTCCAGGAGGACCACTTCCACCTTGTCCGGGACCCCCTCTGCCGGGTCCACCTTGCCCAGGGCCACCCATGCCGGGTCCGCCCATTCCAGGGCCACCCATGCCGGGTCCACCTTGTCCAGGGCCACCCATGCCGGGTCCAATACCAAGCGGGTCCTCAGAAAAGCTTTCACCGCCGATGCCGAGGGGATCTTCTCTCAGAGGTGGGCCGCCACTAGGACCCATTCCCATGCCACCGGGCCCTTGATTGTCTCTATATCCCGACCCAGGGGGTCCTGATCTGGAGCCACCACCGGAACGTCGCTTCTGATTGGAAGAAAGATGAGTCAACTTTGGCTCCCAAACAGTTTTCCCCGCATTGTTTACTTCAAAAACTCGGCCACCTTCCCCTGCGCAAATGAGCGTGTTGCCATTCGCCAAGCGCTGAGCGCCGGACAAGTGCGCGGAAAAAAAGTCGGGCTTATTTTCTGAGGTATATCTCCAAACCAGTTCACCCTCGGCGAAAGGACCATTGTCGCCTTGAGCATAAGTGCCGTCTGGCTTCACCGGGGACTTCACCTCTTCTATGGAGGAGTATTTGCCATCCGGCCGACCGTTGCCGTTGTTGTAGATGAGAATATTTCCAGCACCGGGCAACCCCTCCTCAATCCAGTAGGCATCATGCGGGCCCCATAAAATTTGCCCCTTAGGTAGTCCTCCCTGATAGGTTTGGGGATTGCCCCAGCGCCAAAGGAAGCTTCCACCCTTGCCAGTTTTCCCACCCTTGTTTGTAACTGCTTCTTCTTTAGAGGTGCTGTGATCTACAATCCAGATTTCGCCAAGGTTCCGAGCAGTTAACATGATCTGATCAAGCTTCGCATTGTAGGCGACTGCATTGACATGCGGCCAATCCGGCAATGGATCTTGAATCTGGGAGACTTGAACTGACTGGCCCACATACCCGATTGCCTGCAAATGTGCCAGGTTATTGGAATCCATTTCGACGGGATTCTCGATGGCGTTGATGTCCATCAATTCCGGGT
Source organism: Phragmitibacter sp. (assembly GCA_965284365.1). Classification (GTDB taxonomy): domain Bacteria; phylum Verrucomicrobiota; class Verrucomicrobiia; order Verrucomicrobiales; family Verrucomicrobiaceae; genus Phragmitibacter. The sequence continues at coordinate 2,424,348 of OZ260079.1, read as the reverse complement.
GATCGGCCACGACACCGTAATTTTTCTTCGATTTGTCGAATTCCTGGATGAGATGGTTTTTCAAGTTCCACTCCCAGACGATCTCACCCTCTGTGGCCCCTTTGGGCTTCACCTCGATAACAAAATCGAACCACATGTTGTTGCGAATCCGGTTTGGATCTCGTCCAAGTTCAATCTGCTCATCCTTGGAGACAGCCTCGACGCCCACCAAGAGAACATTTCCGTTCGGCAACATGCGAGCATCGTGGTGAAGCGTGCGCTTGGCACTGTCATACTTGAAGTCCCACTTCACGTTGCCATTCCAGTCATAGATCACGACAATACCGGTCAACCCCGGGATCCCGGACTGGAACGCGCTATTCTGCACCACCGCCGTGCTGAGGAAGTCTCCGTTAGGGAGAAGGTAACCGCCGCCCATGAGAATATGGCCAGTGTCCCATTTATGCACCACTTTGCCATCCTGGTCCACCAAGGTCGAGGTGTTCACCGCCAGTTGCTGCACCAATGTGTATCCCGGCATTGAAGCAGAAGCAGGTTCTGCGTGTGCAGCAGATTTGCCGGCCTGCTTTTCCTCTTTCTTTTTGCACCCGGCAGCCACTCCCAAAATAAGCGCCAAGCCGATCAGAAATGGGTTCTGTAGTAGTCTACTCGAATAAGGGCGCGGGAATTTTTTCATGAAAAGGGGGCGGATGATAAGGGCGATCTCTGGCACGGCAAGCGAATGAGACCGAACTCTTGCCACGAGGCATGCTTGTCTTTCCAACAAGTATCGTGCCGCGAAGTTGTCTGAAACCTCAAAATACTCCGCTTGGCACCGCTCACTGGATTCACAAAAACACTCTCGCTTTACAATACGGCTCCGGTTTGTCACTTTGGCCGCATGTATCGCTTCAGTTACCGAAACTTTTTTGCAGCCTCTGCTCTCACAATGAGCCTCTTTGTCGGCTCTTTTGCTTGCGCCAAGCCTACTATTGTCATCATTGCCGGAGTAAAGAGTCACCCCAGCGGGCAGCATGAGTTCAATGCGGGCGCTACGCTTTTAGCCAAAGCTTTGAATGAACAAAGCGGACTGGACCTGCAAACAGTTGTCGTAACGAATGGATGGCCCAAAGATGCCAGCGTCCTCAAGGGCGCCAAAGCCATTGTCTGCTATGCGGATGGAGGCCCGAAGCATCCGTTCATTGGCCATCTGGACGAAGTCGAAGCTCTGGCGAAGGCGGGCGTCGGCATCATGTGCATGCACTACGGGGTGGAAGTCGTACCTGATCAGGCGGGCGCGGAGTTCACGAAGTGGATTGGCGGCTTCTATGAAGGGCAATACTCCGTGAATCCCCATTGGGACGCCGATACCGAGCCGAACAAGGAACATCCCATCGGCCGTGGCGTGAGCCCAGTGAAAGTGCACGACGAGTGGTACTTCCGCATCCGCTTCCCTGAACCGAAGGCGGCGACCGATATCCTGACGGCGACCCCGACCCGTGGCCTGATCAAGCGCTACATCCACTGGAATGCCGGTGCGGACGCTGCTCTGGGGCAAAAACAAACTCTCATGTGGGGCATTGAGCGCCCGGACGGTGGACGAGGCATCGGGTTCACGGGCGGCCATTGGCACCGCAACTGGGCCATCGACGATCTCCGCAAACTTGTGCTCAATGCCATCGTGTGGGTGGCGGGTCTGGATGTGCCGGAAGGCGGCGTGAAGTCACAGGCCATCACGGAAGCTCAACTCAATGAAAACCTGGATCCAAAAGATCCTATGGTGGAAGTGAAACTGCCGTCTCCGGAAGACTTCAACCTGCCTACCGCTGAGCCGAAGCCCGCGAAGTAAGGGAAGCCGCCTATGCGGAAGGTGAACATAACCGACGTCGCGGAAGACCACCGCGTCTCTCCCAAAGGTGGCTTTGAGCTGCGTCGTCGGCATATATCCCTAGCGATCGGAGGGGTGAAGGATACGGGGCCGTGGGGCGGCGGCCACCCGTTTGATGTGGAACTGACGGAAATCCCACCCGGCAAGTCCAACTTTCCGCTCCACAGTCATGCCGCCCAGACGGAGCACTACATCATTCTGTCAGGGATTGGCGAAATCGTAGATGAGCAGGGCTTCGCCTTGCCTCTGACGGGGGGAGATCATGTGATTTGTCATCCGGGAAACGCGCATCAGATCACGAACGGCGGCCAGGAACCGCTGCGCTATTACGTCATTGCCGATCACCACCGGGCCGATGTCATCACCTACCCACATACGGGTAAGAAGATGATTAAGCCGGAGCAACGTGTTCTCACAGTGAGTCATGCGGACTACTATGAAGGTGAAGAGTAGGCGCGCTTGCACTTGGCCGGAATTTTGGCAGGATGCAGCATGGCCGCAGACCCCGCACTTTTACTCCAGGAGACTGTGGCACGTTGCCGCGGCCTGGGATTGAGGCGTACGTGGGCCTTAGAGGAACTTTTGAAGCAAATCATCGGATCCCCCTCTCCGCTGACCTTGGCGGATCTTTCGGAAGCTCCGGCGCTCAAGAACCGCTGTGACAAAGCCACGGTGTTCCGGTTGCTAGTGCGCCTCGAAAAGCACGGCATCCTTCGCCGCCTGGGCCTGCACGACCGTTCTGCTTATTACACGATCAATTATCCAGGAAAGCACAGTGACTACCTGATCTGCACCAACTGTGGGGTCATTGAGACGCTGGACATCAGTTGTCCCGTGGAAGCGCTGGAGGCTCAGATTTCGCAGACCTCCGGTTTCAAGAAGCTCTATCACGAGCTGGAGTTCTTCGGGGTATGCCCGAAGTGCGCGTAACGGCCAAGGCTCAGACAAGGTGGATGACTCCGCAGCCTCCGTGGCGTATTATACCACTATGACCGCCATCAAACACAAGCTTGTCGTCGACAGCCAAGGTGAACCTCAGGAGGTCATCATACCTTGGAGCGCCTACATTGAGCTCGCCGAGACTTTTGGCTGGGATCTTTCGGAGCTAGAGCAAAAACAACTAGCTGACGCATTGCGGGATTCGCGAGAGCAAAATCGCGGAGCGTTTGTCGGAATTGAAGATCTTGAATGAGGAGGATCGTATTCCATCGGCATGCTGCCAAGTATCTTCAGAAGATGCCCGCGGATCGCAAGAGCCAGATTCTGGGTGCTGTAAAGAATTTGGCAACCGCCCTAGAGCCGCTCTCGGGTCCTAATGTGAAAGCAATGGCAGGAGAATGGGAAGGGGCCTACCGGCTACGCGTTGGCTCTTATCGCGTTATTTTCAGCTTTCAACGGAAGAGTCCTCCAGAGCCAGAAAGCCCCGAAGAACTTGTTGAGGTGCTATTGATCGGCCCGCGAGGTGATGTATACAAGTAAGTCACTCAGCCCAGCTTCGCGAGTGCGGCTTTAATGCCCTCGAAGTTGGGCAAATCCTTTGGAGTCGCTGTCTGTTCGGCATATTGAACAACGCCTTTCTTGTCGATCACGAAAGCGGCACGGGCGGCTGTGTCGCCTATTCCGGCAAGTGCTGGAAACACTACGCCGTAGGCTTTTATCGTTTGTTTATTCAAGTCGCTCGCGAGCGTGATGCCGATGTTGGAAGATTTCGCCCAAGCTTCCTGTGCGAAGGGACTGTCTACGCTAATGCCAATCACTTCGGCTTCCGCGTCGGTATACTGGGAAAGTCCCGAGGTCACGTCGCAAAGTTCTGTGGTGCAGACGCTGGTATAGGCCAGAGGAAAGAAGAGAAGGAGCGTATTCTTTTTGCCAAAATTGGCGCTGAGTGTCACGTCCTTCAGTTCGCCTGAAGTCTTGGATTTCAGTGTGAAGTCAGGGGCTGTGGTGCCAACGGCGATAGGCATGAGTCAAAGAGTTGAGTTGAATGGAGAGATCCAACGCGATCACAATGGTGCGCGCTGGAAAGATGCAAGAGTTTAGGAAGCGCCCCCGTCCGGTCAAACGCCAAATAGCGCCGGAAACCTTGACTTCACGACAAGCCATCGTCATGTCCTACGCGTAAGCTCAACTGTCTCTCGATCATGTCCGAAGCTCTCGCCACCATTACGGAACACATTACTCGCCGCCGTTCCATTAAGCCCGTGGACATGGACCCGCAGCGCACGGTGGAGCGTGATTTGCTCATGGCGCTTTTCCAAAATGCCAATCTCGCGCCCACCCACGGATTGACGGAGCCCTGGCGCTTCACGGTCTTTCAAGGTGGAGCCCGCCAGGAATTAGCCGAGACCATGCAGCGTATCTATAAGGAGATCACTCCCGAGAACGAATTCCGCGAAGACAAGATGCGCAAGATGGCGGAGAACCCCTTGCTAGCCTCGGCCATCATCACGATCGGTATGGCACGTAAAGGCGGAGATAAAATCCCCGAGATCGAAGAGGTAGAGGCCGTGGCCTGTGCAGTGCAAAACATGCACCTGACCGCGAGCGCAGCAGGATTAGCGGCTTACTGGTCCTCCCCTCCCCTCACGGGCACCCGGCAATTCACTGAGTGGCTCGGGCTCGGTGAGCAGGACCGATGCCTGGGACTCTTTTACGTCGGCTGGCCCAAACCCGGCTTCAACTGGCCAAAGCCCGTCCGTAAACCCGTGGATGAGAAGATAAGCTGGCGCGGCTAAGTACCCACCCGCGATTCTCTTTCACTTCATCATGTGGCAGTCCCTTCAAGATCTCTGGCATGCGGCTCACCCTGCCACGATTGGCGTTTGGGCGCTGACGGCGACGCTCATGATTGCCGGTCTGCTGGGTATGGTGGTACCTGTGCTTCCAGGGCCCTTTCTCATTCTGCTGGGCGCCATTCTTCACAAAGTGCTGCTTTCCGGCACAGGGGTATCCTGGTGGTCCGTGGTTTTGATCGGCCTGCTCTGCGTTGCGGCTTATGTGGTGGATTTTATCAGTGGGGCCATGGGGACGAAATGGTTTGGGGGAAGCAAATGGGGAATATGGGGTGTTCTGATCGGAGGGGTGGTGGGACTTTTCTTCATGCCGGTCGGGCTCATCGCAGGTCCACTGATCGGCGGCTTCGCCCTGGAAATTCTCTTTGCGAAGAAGAAGCTCGGGCCCGCTACAAAGGCGACAGTCGGCACGGCCGTAGGGGCCGCCTTGGGATTGATTGCCAAACTCGTTATCGGTTTGCTGATGGCCGGTATTTTCCTGGCGGACGAGTTCTGGTGGTGACCGTCGAGCAGGCCGAATCGCCTTGCGCCTTCCCCCTTCCCGCCTAAGTCCAAAGCGTGGTATTCAGTTCGCACATCTTCATCTTCTATTTCCTGCCACTCGTGATGGCGGGCTACTACCTGCTGCTGGCTGCGAGAACAGGACCAACTGGACGCCACCTCTTCCTTACATGCGCAGGGTGTATTTTTTACGGATGGTGGAACCCCTGGTTCGTGCTCCTCATGCTGGGCACCACGCTGCTCGACTACAATCTCGGTCGCATGATCGTAAATGCGGAGAAGCTCCGCGGAAAAGGTGCGAGCGAGGAAGCCATCCAACGACGAAAGAAGCTTGGTGTCACGCTTTCTGTGGTCTCAAACCTTACCGCGCTGGCATTCTTTAAATACACAGCTTTTGGTATCGAGTCCGCCCAGACCTTCAGCCATTGGATGGGATGGGGAGAGGTGCAAGTGCCTGAATTCATTCGGAACATCATCCTGCCCGCCGGCATTTCGTTCTACGTCTTCCAGAGCCTTAGTTACTGCATTGATCTGTATCGAGGACATGCCCAGCCCGCGAAAAGCTTTCTGGATTTTACCTGTTTCGTCTCCCTCTTCCCGCATCTCGTAGCGGGTCCGATTGTCCGCTACAACATCATCGCGGACCAGATGCGCAACAGAGTGCACACCATCGAGGGCTTTACAATGGGGCTTACCCGTTTTAGCTTCGGCCTCGCAAAGAAAATCCTGCTGGCCGACTCGATGGGCGACATCGCGGATGCAGCGTTTGGATCCGGAGCGGGCTCTTTGACGACCCTGGCGGCCTGGGCGGGGATTCTTGCTTACGCGCTCCAGATCTACTTCGACTTCTCCGCTTATTCGGACATGGCAATTGGACTGGCGCGCATGCTCGGCTTCTACTTCATCGAGAACTTCAATTCCCCTTACAAGAGCAGCAGCATCACGGAGTTCTGGCGCAGGTGGCACATCTCCCTTTCCACCTTCCTGCGGGATTACCTTTATATTCCATTGGGCGGTAACCGGAAGGGGCCGACCCGCACTTACGTCAATCTTATGCTGACCATGCTTCTGGGTGGTCTCTGGCATGGAGCTTCGTGGAATTTCATCATCTGGGGCGCGATCCACGGGGGGATGTTGGCATTCGAACGTCTCTTGGGGAAAGCCTCGCTTTATGACGCGCTGCCGCGGATCCTGAAAGTAGGCATCACTTTCTTCATTGTACTGATCACCTGGGTCTTTTTCCGCGCGGAGAATTTCACGGTGGCGTGGCGTTATCTGGGTGAAATGTTTGGCACCGTTCCGGACGGAGCGACGGCACCCATTCTCGAAGCGCAGATGCTGCGCGGTTACAATCTGGTGCAGATCGCTATCGCAGCATTCGCGGTTTGGTTCATGCCGAATACGCAACAGATGCTGCATCGCTTTGTGGCATGGAAAGCCGTCATTGGCCTGATACTTTTCATTGCGGCCGTCACCATGATGTTCACCCGAGGCCACAGTCCGTTTCTTTATTTCCAGTTCTAACTCGGAGGTAGCCGTATGTCTTCCCAGCAGCACAATCCCCACCTCCATCACGATAAGACGATCTTCCAGATCGGCAAGAAGGCGGCGTGGACCCTCGCCACCATTTTCCTGACGATGCTGGCGACTCCACCTGTGCTGGAGCACATCCTCAAGATCAGCGAAGGTAAAGCAAAGGAGAGCCCTATTGGCAGACTCTTCTCATGGAACTCCAGTGACACGCCGTTCCTCAAGCATCTGCATGGTACGGAGAAGAATCTGGATAAGTCGTTTTATAGCGAACACTTGCGGCAGAGCCTTCAGACGGAGATTCTGGCTCGCTTTGGCGAGGGCACTCGGCAGGTGTTTGTCGGCTTTGATGGGTGGCTATTTTATCGGCCCGATCTCGATGCGATCACGGGTTTTGGCCCCTTGAATCCAGAGCCCTTCAGCGTGATGAAAGATCCCGAGTTGGGCAAGCTGCCGGAGACGCGCGATGTCATTCTCGACTATGCTCAGCAGCTCAAGGAGCGCGGCATTGATCTGCTCATCGTGCCTGTCCCACTGAAACCGATGGTGTACAATGAATACATCAATCCTCAGGATAGCCGCGCTTGGTTGACGCATCCTGACGCACCTGCATTCTATCAGTTGCTCCGAAATAAAGGCATTGGAGTGTTGGATTTGACCGAGGACTTCGCCAATCTTCGAAGCAAAAAACAACATGTGTTTGTGCGCGTCCCTGATCGGAAAGACAAGGAAGCTGTTGCTCAGGCCGAAGCTGAGGCCAGGAAGCTCAAGCAGGCTTTCTTGAAGCAAGATACGCACTGGACCGTAGATGCGATGCGCTTCACCGCTGAGAAGGTAGCCGCACATATCCGGGAAAATTATCCCCAGGCTTTGCAAACTGCCCCTGGCCCTATCCGAGCCGTGGATGGAGCTACGAGATATAGTCTCGGCGATCTCGTTTACCTGATGGGTCTTCCCCAAGCAGGAAAATACTTCGGCGATGAAGAAGCCTTTTTACGCTTCATTCCTGAAGGCACACGAGACCGTCAGAGTCCTATTGTGTTACTCGGAGATAGCTTCGTGAACATCTACGATGACCCAACCCTCGGATTTGATGACCCGAAAGTTGTTAACGAAGAGGAAAAACTCATGGGCGCCGGCTTTTCGCAAAATCTGAGCCTGTTACTTCAGATGCCGCTAGATGTGTATGCCATCAATGCGAAAGGTTCCACAACCGTTCGGCAGGAATTCGCTCGCCGACCAGACAATGAGGTGCGCGCCAAGAAGCTGGTTGTATGGGTAATCGCCTCCCGCGACATCTTGCTAAGCCGCACGGCCGCTCACCGCGCTAACATCGAGTGGGCGAAAGTCAACTTCAGCACCAAAACCAGCGAGCCCTCAGGGTCAACGAAAACCGTGACGCCCGTATCGAGTTCTCTAGTAGTGGAGGCAGTCATGACCGAAAAGTCGGCTAATCAGGATCCGCAGGGCACTCCCTATCGCGATGCCTTGCATGCCGCAGTCTACGACATTGAAAAGGTGGCGGAAGGAACGCTTTCAGCCAAGCAGATCATCGGCGTGCAGTGGACGTTTCGTGACAAAGTGATGCAACCAACCTCAGAAACGCAGACAGGCAAACGCTACCGGCTAACTCTGTCTCCCTGGGATTCCAAAAAAGAACTCCAAGGCTTGAATCTGGTGGATACAACCAGCGCCTTCGACGCCGAACGCTGGTTTGTAGAAAAACTGGAGCCGCTCAACTGACAATTTTAAAGCACCCCATGGCGACGCGCTTTCCAATACGCGGCAAGGTGATAAACCAAGCCGCAGCTTGAGTTGTTCCGATAGTCGAAGCCAGACACCAAATCTCTGAGTCCGGACTTCTCTGCATCGGAAGCGCTGTCCGCACCGCTCATGAAAAGGATGAGGCCGGACTCTCCGGCTTCACGGGTAATGTGCCAGATCTCGCGATAAGGTCCCCATTGCGGATTCATATACCCCTTTTGATTTTTCCACTCACTAACGTGGCGCCAGTCGGGACCGAGCATGCGCATCTCTTCCGGGGTTTTCGTTGCGATTTTCTTGGTTGTGCTGAAGAAGCGTTTCGCTGCCAGCGCCCGGACATTGGCCATGCGGATCTTGATGGTGTTCTTCAAAGCCGCATCTGGTTCTAGATCATGCAGCACTTCCAGCGAGATCTGCATCTGTAGCAGCGCATAGGCCGGTTTGTGCTTATCTGGACTTGCTGATTGCTCAATGGCATCTGCCGCGTATTTGCGCCACTGCTCGTGATACTGCGGCTTTCTCGTTGCATCCCATGCGGCGGCGTAAATCATGGGCAGGCGGGCCGCTTCATGGGCCTGGACATTCCACATCTTGCAGATGCCTAACCCACAAGGCTGGCCATCGGCGCGGAGGAAGTCATAGTTATTTTCCGGCGTGACATACTGAATCATGCGATCAGCGACCGCTGCCAGCAGTTCCCGAATTTGCTCTTTAGTTTTTTCATCCGGCAATGGGCTTCGGTAATATTGCCACAAGCCATGCACGAAATGTGTGACCTGATCCCGGGAGGAGTTGGTGTAGATGCTTGCGCCATCCTCGGGACACACGTTCCTAGCCACAAAGCCTCGCACTCCATGTACCGTGGCGCATCGTTGCAATCCCTGAAACACATCGCGCGCCTTCACTTTCAGTATTTCTTCCTCAGTCACGGCAAAACGATCACAAAGTACGCTGAGCATTGCGCCTCCGAGAATGGCGCCATCTTCCATGCCTGTGCTGTAGCCACAGGGATTGGGATACTGGCGTTTAACCTCTTCCGCCTTGGGCAGGTGCGACTGTTCCTTGCCTGATTCGTAGCTGCTCAGATAATCCCCAAAGGTCTGCACCTGGGGCAAATAAAAGCGGCTCCAGACCACGTCCCAAGCTGCGTCAGATTGCGCTTGAAGGGAGGGCTGCGAGAAAGGTGCAGATGGTGTTTGCGCGTAGCAAGTGTCCAGGCCAAGCACAAGTATGGTGAGCGATGAAGAGAAGAAGCTCTTGCGAGTCATGAGCACACTCATACCCGCCACATACGGGAGATAAAGAAATACGATGGCGCCCTCGCCTTCGCTGCGATCGATCAGATTCCCTCCAGGATGCCGGTGCTGTCCCCAATGCGTTGCGCGGGTGCCCCCATCCGCTCCAGCATCGCGAGATACAGATTCGTCACAGGAACCTTGTCTTTCAGCGCCACATGCTGGCCTGGATTGAGCGTGCCGTTGCCACGGCCCGCCAGGATCATTGGCAGCTTGTCGTGGTCATGTGCGTTGCCATCGCTGATGCCGCCGCCATAGACGATCATGGAGCTATCCAAAAGGGATTTGCCGTTCTCCTTTGTATCCTTCATCTTCTGAAGGAAATAGGCAAACTGCTGGATGTAGAAGGCGTCGATCTTCGCGATGCGCGCCAGCTTGTCCGCGTTGTTCTGGTGGTGCGAAAGATTGTGATGCGAATCCGGCACGCCGATCTCAGGAAAGCTGCGATTGCTACCGTCATGAGCGAGCATGAACGTCGCTACCCGCGTCGAATCCGTCTGAAAGGCCAGATGCAGCAGATCAAACATGATGCGGATATGATCCTGCGTGTTTGACGGCAGATCAGCCGGCGCTTTCACTCCAGCAGGAATGACTGGGCGCATACGCTCCTCCTTCTGAATGCGCTGCTCGATGTCCCTTACGGAGGAGAAATATTCATCGAGCTTGCGGTTGTCATTTGATGACAACTTGCGCTGGAGGCTCTTGGCATCGTCCATGACGAAATCCAGAATGCTGGTCTGGTAGTGCTTCCGCCGTTCTGCGTCCTTGGCGGAACCTTCGGAAGTTCCCACGCCGAAGAGTCGCTCGAACACCAGCCGCGGATCCATTTCCGGCGCCATAGGCATGGATTCCGTCTTCCATGAGAGATTGAACTGATAAGCACAACTGTAACCCGAATCACAGCGGCCAGAGGCGCGATCCCCATCCGTGCTGAGCTCCAACGAAGACAAACGAGTATGCTGCCCGACATGCTCAGCTGCGATCTGATCCACGCTTTGGCCGATCCGAATGTCTGATCCTGCCGTCTTCCGGGCCTGGCATCCCGTGAGGAAAGTGGCCGTGGCACGCGCGTGGTCTCCTGCGCCATCGCCATTGGACTCGGCTTTGTCATGAGCGAGGTTCGAAATGATGCTGAAATCATCCTTCAGACCAGCCAGGTGCTGCAAGGTGGGCGAAAGCTCGTAATTTCGGCCTTCACCTTTCACATTCCACTGGGCCACATTCACCCCATTGGGAATGTATAGAAACGCCATCCGCGAAGGAGTCGCCGGGGCGTTGGCCGGAGTCGCTGCAAATGCCTTAAAGCCAACAGATTCCAGTGCAGGCAGCCCCATGAGAAAACCAGCACTACGGAGGAAAGCGCGGCGGGAAAGAGGATTGGAATTCGACATGTGTATCAAATGGTAGAGGCGCTTAGGGCATGGACGTTCAGCCGCAGCCAGAAATATACGAGCCAGAATTCACAGATTTTACGGAAATCGGGTCTCCGACTCGGTGTGCAGGGCGGTAATCCAGGCAAATCCATCCCGAGCCGTTTCGGTTGCAAAAACCCCTGGAATAGGCTCGTACTCTCAGTTCACGTCACAGAAATCAGAAAAGAAACTAACCTGCCACCTATCCGATTCCACGATGATTCGTTCTCTCCTTGTTCTCACCCTCAGTGTTACCGCCTTCGCCTCCGCTCTGAAAGCACAGGCCCCTACGGAAGTCGTGCTGGCGATTGACGCCACGAAAAATCCGATGCTCTACGACAAGAGCGAGTTCACTGCTAAAGCTGGCTCGAAGCTGAAGATCGTGGTGGACAACGTCAAAGGTCAGATAGGTCTGCCCCATAACATCGTCATCTGCGCCCCTGGCAGCTCCGCCAAGGTTGTCCAGATGTCCATGATGATGATGGCTGACCCGAACGGCCTAGCCAAAGCCTACGTGCCAGAAATTCCCGAAGTCCTCTACAAGATGCCTTTCGTGCAGCCCGGCCAGAAAGGTGAAATCGAAATCACCGTGCCGGCTGAGGCAGGTGAGTATCCTTACATCTGCACCTTCGTCGGCCATGCAGCCATCATGAAGGGCGTGATGAAGGTGGAGAAGTAAGTCCTCCCCCTCGCATTTTCCATTCCCCAAAGGCCGGTAGGTGCCTGCCGGCCTTATTTTTACCATGCAACCATTCCCTAAAATACCATGAAAGCGTTTTCCTTGACCGTTTTTGCCGTAGCTGGCCTGTTCCTTTCCACCGCCTCTGCGGAAGACTCCAAAGTGACGGTAGGCGAATTTGCCTTCAAGGTCACCGCACCTTGGACCGAAGGTCAAAACACGGGGATGATGACCAAGGCCATCCTGACTTATCCGGTCAAAGATGGCACCCCTCTGGAGGCGAAATTCTACCACTTCGGCTCGGGACAAGGCGGCAATGTTGAATCAAACATCAACCGCTGGGTGGGTCAGTTCGAAGGCACGCCAGAAGTGAAGAAGGAAGAATTGGAGCTCAATGGCACCAAGGTCGTTCTCTTGACGGCTACCGGAACGTATCTGGACGGCCCTCCCATGGGCGGCACCAAAACCCCTCGCCCGGATTATCAACTGCTCGGTGCCATTCTAATGGGTGCCGATGCCCCGGTCTTCATCAAACTGACCGGCCCTAAAGCCGCGACTACTGCGGCGTCAGAGAGCTTCAAGAAGTTGGCGACAAGCCCGTTCGAGAAGTAACTTCTAGCTGGCCTTCGATGGCCCTTCTGTTGCCGCGCATGGCAACCCTTGACTGAATCGCGGCTTCTTACGGAGCCGCGATTCTTCTTGCTCCTGACCCAGGGCGGATTAGCATCTCCGCCCCATTTTCGTCCCGTTTACGCCCCATGAAAACCTCGCTTGCCTGGCTCAAGACCCATCTGGATCTCGCCGACCAGAACACTGACGCGTTGCGTGACCTGCTGACTTTTGCAGGCATCGAAGTCGAAGGCGTCGAGCAACAAGGAGTGGACTCCGATAAGATCGTCGTAGCCCAAATCGACTCCTTCACTCAGCATCCGAACGCAGACCGTTTGAGCGTCTGCCAGCTCAACGACGGTACGGATACTCCTCGCCAGATCGTTTGTGGCGCCAAGAACTTCAAAGCCGGAGACAAAGTCCCTCTTGCACTGCCAGGCGCCAAGCTGCCGGGTGGCATTGAAATCAAGAGTGGCAAACTTCGCGATGTCACCTCGGATGGCATGCTCTGCAGTGGCCGGGAGCTGGGCATCGGCGGTGATGACGCTGGGTTGCTCATTTTGGATCCCGCCACGAAAGTCGGTGTGCTGTTCCGGGATCTTCACCCCCCAGATGTCATCCTTGATCTTGAGATCACGCCCAATCGTTCGGATCTGCTGAGCCATCGTGGCCTTGCGCGCGAACTGGCGGCACTGACCAAAAAAGCCCTGCAGAATCCGCGGCAAGCACCCGCCCAGGTGAACAGCAAACCTGCTGGTACGGAGGTGAAGCTCTCCGCAACAGATGCCTGCCCGTTTTATTCCGCCAGAACGATTGAGGGCGTTAACGTGGCCGCGAGCCCTGAATGGCTGCAGCAGCGCCTTCTGAGCGTAGGTCTCCGCCCAATCAATAACATCGTGGACATCACGAACTATGTGCTGCTGGAAACTGGCCAGCCGCTGCACGCGTTTGATGCTGCCAAGTTAAAAGGTGGCATCGAGGTCCGCTACGCAAAGGAAGGAGAGTCGATTCTCGCGCTGGATGGCAACAGCTACACGCTGCAGACCGATGAGCTTGTTATCGCCGATGGAGAAGCGGCGGTGGCCATTGCCGGCGTCATGGGCGGCGAGTCCAGTAGCGTTACGACGGAGACAACGAGCATCCTTTTAGAATCCGCTTATTTCACTCCGTCACAGGTCCGCCGCACCGCGCGGCGTCTGGGAATGAGCAGCGATTCCAGCTACCGGTTCGAGCGTGGTGTGGATCCCCAGCAGGTGCTGGATGCCTCAGCACTCGCGACCGAACTCATTTTGGAACTCGCCGACGGCAAACCCAGCGATGCCGTCTTGGTGGCGGGAGAAGCTCCGACGCTGGTGCAAGATGTCACGCTAGATGAAGTCAAAGCACGGGCCTTGATCGGCATTCCGGATCTCGCTACTGAAGAGATGCACGGTGTACTCACCTCGCTGGGACTATCCAAAAAGAGCAGCGGAGAGGGCACATCGGTTTGGCAAATCCCCAGCTACCGCCTCGATCTCCTTCGCTCGGTGGACTTGGTGGAAGAAATCGCCCGAGTCGTGGGATTAGCTCGCGTTCCTGGCAAGGTCAGCGGTGCTTTCGTTCCCAGTCAGAGCGCGGATCGGACTTACGACTTTGTAATGTCGCTCCGTCAGGCGCTGGTAGGCCGCGGTTTTTATGAAGCGCAAACTCTGCGCCTGATCTCGCAATCTCAGCTAACTCATGTGCTTGCTCCCCTCCCCGGCGGCAAAGTCTCAGCAGTGAAAAATCCCCTGAGTGAAGATCACACGATTTTGCGGCCCAGCTTGATCCCTGGCCTCATTGGAACCGCTGGCCTGAATATTCGCCAAGGCCAGAGCCGACTTCGTTTCTTCGAGACTGGCCGCGTCTTCCTGACCAATCCCAATGGCACCAGCCGGGAGGAAGAACGCTTTGCCCTCTTACTCTGTGGTCCCGTTTCCCAGACTTCCTGGCAGGATAAGTCGCCCAAGGCCGAGGATTATCATGGATTGGTTGGAGTTCTTGCCTCGCTTCCGGGGTTGGAAGGTCAGTCGATGGACTTGGTTCCAAAGCCGCTGGAGGGCTGGCTTCTCAGCGCCGAAATCAAACGCGGCAGCAAGACTCTCGGTTGGATCGCCCAGCTTTATCCCAAGCATGCCCGCGACCTCGATGCACGACATCCAGTGTATGTCGCTGAGCTTGCCATTAGCGCGCTTCAGCAGGGTGTCGCCACCAGCGTGAAATTCACGGAACTTCCCAAGTTTCCTGAGATCACACGCGATGTCGCTATTGAGCTTCCCGCCGAATTTCCCAATGCCAAAGTAGCCGCTTTCTTCACTGCACAAAAAGAGCCGTTGCTCGTTGAGGCTGAGCTCTTTGATGTTTTCTCTGATGCCACCGGTGAAAAGCTCGCAGCTGACAAAAAGTCTGTCGCGTGGAGCTTGACCTATCGCGCCAATGACCGCACACTGGAGTCGAAAGAAGTGGATGCAGCGCATCAGCAGATACTAAAAAATCTGGTTGGCACGCTCCCCGCTTCACTTCGCTGATAGTTCCAATTTCCGCTCTTTTTCATCACCCAATTTTTCCGGCAACGGAATCGAATTTCCTGCAGTGTTCGTTGTTCCAGACGCACATGGCACGAACCGATAATTGAAAGCACCGGAGGCTGCGCCCCGAATGTTATGCCACGCCTTTACTGGACGGCAGCGCGTTTAATGGCGGGTCTCCACCTTGTCGCTCTCCTGGGAACGGCAGCCAGCTTCTGAAACGGCACAAGTGGGATGTAACCGCTCCGCACGTTGAGCTTAGCTCCGGCGGAGCGGTTTTTTTATTTTCCGGCCTCGGCTGGTCTTCCTGATCAGGGGACAATAACTGTCGTAGGAGCGTCATTTGCCGTGATTCGGCTTTCGCCTTTGGGTAGCCCCTTGAGATCGACCTGAACCGTCCGCTCGAAAGGCACTAGCGCCATGGTGGCCATTGCTTTGCGAGGTCTAGCCGTTGTGATGGTCAGGAAAATGCCTTCGGGCAGTCGCTGCACTTTGACGTTGTTGATCCGCGTTGCTCCGTCAGGCAAAAGACCCCGTACTGTTACGGATGCTTCG
The DNA here is from genome assembly GCA_965284365.1 of Phragmitibacter sp. Lineage (GTDB taxonomy): Bacteria > Verrucomicrobiota > Verrucomicrobiia > Verrucomicrobiales > Verrucomicrobiaceae > Phragmitibacter. Next base: position 2,408,798 of record OZ260079.1, on the reverse strand, counting down.
GAAGGGTTGCTGGACGAGATGGTCGCCTGCACATCTTCCACCGTGGCGAGTTTATAGATCCATTCTGAATTCGCGGGGTACTCCAAGGCGGAGAGTGCCCCTAGTTGGTCCGATGGAGTGCCGACAGGCGAATTGCCGGCATATGTTGCCTGTCCGCTGCGAGGAGACGTGTCCGTTGAATTAGGCTTGGTGGATGCACTCTGGCAACTGGCGAACAGAAGGGGCATGACTATCGCCGCCAGCCAAAGCGTGCGAGAACTCGCGAATGAATAAGACATAAGGATTTCTATCCGAGCGGCAGCTAACAGCATGAATTGCTAGCGTCGTCTGCGCCGCATCAGGATCATTGCCCCCGCAATGAAGATCAAGAACGCGCGGTGTGGTTCAGGCACCACCACAACAACGCCGTTGCTCGCGAACAGACTGGTGTCCCAAACCAGCCCTGCGGAAAGCTGGAACAAATCCAGATCCAGATTTGCCTCAGAACCCGTCTGGTATCGGGTGCCAGTCACAAATCCATTATCGGTCACCATTCCACTCCAATCGAGGAGATTGAAGACGTCACCGAACCTGCCGGTGTAGCCACTGTAAGAAATCACACTGATGCGGCCATTGAGATTGATTGTGAGGCCGTCCGAAATGCCGATGAGATCGTGATTCGTACCGGCGCCCGTCATGAACGAAGCAAAGTCGGTATCGATATTGTCCACCCACAACGCGATATCCCCACCGTAAGTGGCCAGCGTCGACGCCGCATTACGATCCGTTGCGCCTGTTTGCAGAAGGGCGCGATCTACACGTGTAGCATTCGTGGCCAGGATGAGGTTGCCTGAAACCGTCAGTGTGCCGGTTTGATCACCTACCGTTGTGGCGCTGGCGAGACTCGCGTTCAAGCTAGAACTACCTGGCTTGAGCACACCATTGGTGTTCACCGTCCCTACATTGCTTCCCACTGTCAAAGTAGCCGCCGCACCGCCGATGGTGCCCGTGCCAGAGATCGTAGCATCGGTCGTGTAAGCGGCTCCGGTGCGTGCGGCGATGTCGAATGATGCGCCGCCATCTACATTCATCCAGGCGGCATCATTCATGACGCCATTGCCGCTGAGGGCCATGGTGCCGCCGGTGATTCGCACATTGCCCGAGTTTGTGTTGGTGCCTTCGAGGATGAGGCTGCCGCTTCCACCTTTGGTCAGCGATCCCGTTCCGACAAATGCAGCAGTGGATCGCAATGTCGCAGTCTGTCCGGCTGACACGTTGAACAAATGCTGGGAAGGGTCCGTTGTGCTCACACCCGCGAGCGTCATGTTGACGTTTTCATTCACGAGGTTCATCCCGGCAATATTTTCCACAGTGCCCTTGGTCCATGTGTAGGTCGCTACGCCGGTTCCTCCACTCATGTTCCCGAAGCGCATGGTCGCTGTTCCTGCCTGCACTATGGTACCCGTGGTGTTCTGCGGATTCGTGCCGGTAGGATCCGAGTAGTTCGCATCAGCGAGGCGAATGGTGGTCGCTTCAATGACGCCAACGTCGAAGGTGAGTGTGCCTCTTCCATATCCACCGTTAGCGCTGCCACCCAGCCTGCCGATGACCAGCAGGTTCAGTTTCATATCCACGTTGCTCGCTCCAGTCAGAGTCAGGGATGACGTGTTCGCCGTGCCCGTTCCTGTTGCGTCGTTATCCGCGATGTAAAGGTTTGCGCCACTATCACCCCCTTGTTGCCCGCGTAGTGTGAAGCTGCCTCCCGCGCCAATGGTGACGGTCGCTTTGGAACGGATGCCACCGATGACAAAGCTATCGGTGTTGATGGTGGTGGTGCCAGTGCCAAGATTGATCGTGGAAGTCGGAGTGCTGTTCACTACTGACGTCGGGGAATATCCCAGCGTGATGCTGCCCGCGGTGATGACATTGCTCGTATTGGAAAGCAACAGACTGCCTGACGATGTCACGTTCGTTACACCTCCCACTGTCGTCCCCTGATAAACCCCCAGCTGAATGCGGTTCACATTAAGCACTACGGATGATGCGTTTCGGAGATCAACCGTGCCTACGGTGTTCGTACCCGCAGCGGGCCCAAGGGAACTTGTGTCGCGGTAGCCGATTAAAATAAAATCATCGCCCTCGCCTTTACCAATGTTCACAGCGCCGCCATTGACGGTGAAGGTGCCAGTAACTTGATTGGTGCCGTTGTATACACCCGCTACCACGAGAGACTGAAGATTCACACCACTCGTGACCGTGGATGACAGCGTGCCCCCTGTGGAACTAACCAGATAGAGGCCTTCCATCGTATTCGCTGCAATGTTCGCAAAGTTCATCGTCCCCTCGGAAATGACGGTGTTGCCAGTGTAAGTCGGCGCCGTAGAGAGTGTAAGCGTACCGGACCCGATCTTAGTGAGCCCGCCATAACCCGAGCCACCGATGCTGCCGCTCAGCGTCACGTTGTTTGTGCCCACGTCGAAGACGTTGCCCACTCCCATGATGTTGCCCCCGGCCCCGGGAGTGAAATAGTTTGATGCACCAAGCAGAGTGACCTGAGCCCCGCCAGCCGTGATGTCTGCGGTGTTTCCTGCCGCCCAGCGGAGGGTGCCCCCTGCCAAACGCATTCCCCCCGTGCCCAGATTGGCCGCACTGGAAAACTCCAGAACACCTTCATTCACGGTGGTGATGCCAGTGTAGGAATTCGCTCCTGCCAAAACCAAAGTTCCACCACCGGACTTGGTCACTGAGGTCGCTCCGCCATTGTCGGCAATCGTCGATTCAATCCGCAAACTGGCTCCGGAGGGTATCGCGTTGGAACTGGTTACATGAACTATCAGTTCGTCAGCGGTGAGGGCACTTGTGCCCGCCAGGATTGATCCATATCCGCGAATCATAGTGTCATTGTCCGAAGCGCCGGCAGTCGCTAACAGTCCACCACTGGTGAGCGTCAATACTGCCGCGGGATTACCAGATACAATACCATCGTCACCCTCCAGCAACACGCCACCCGCACTACTGTCGATGCGAAGCGAATTGAGCGTTTTGGTGGCTAGGGTAGAGGCCGATGCGGAGAGACGCAGGTTGGCATCAGCGGCCGCAGTTCCGTACACGGTCGCATACTCCCCACTGGCCAATGTCCGAAGGCTGTTCCCTACGGTTGCATCCACGGTGAGAAAGCTATCTCCAAATCCCGTAAGCGAATCACCAATGGCAAAAGGAAGAATTTTCAAGTTGGTCGCTCCCGCCGTAGTGGAGGTGCCTATCAGGTAAGTGTTGATGTTAGTAGCGTTTGTAAAAGTCACGCGAGTCGCATCATTCGTGGCACTTGGAGTACCTCCGAGACTTGGGCCCCGCACATATAGCGTGCCTCCATTGGTACGGGAAAACGAAGTGGCTCCCGTGAAAGCGAGTGTGGTAAGCGCCGCTGTTGTCGTGGCGGCGGTATTGTCCAAGGTGATGACATTCGACCCACTTGCCAATTGCAGAGCCTGGAGCGACTCCGTGCGGGTTGCGTTTTGATTGCTGGTTACGGCAAATCCGTTTCCAGTGGTGCCTTCCAGGATCAGTGTGGCGTTGTTGTTGATCTTGTTGATGGATGCATCCGTAGCATTTTGCTCACTCCGGATCTGTCCACCGCGCAGCCTCACCGTATTGATGGAGCCGAACCCGGTGGCACCACCTAGCAAATCAATCATTCCACCGAAGACCCGAATTTCCCCAGACATGGTATGCGCATTGTTCTGTGATGTTGTGAGCGTTCCTGCGCCCAGTTTGGTCAACGTGGCATTGGTGCCTGTGACGCGGGCGTTCAGCGTGGTATTGCTGGTCTGGTTGATGGTCAGCGATCCCCCTGTGCCTAAGCGAATTTCACCCACCCCCACTTCGGAGTAGGTATCATCAGTGGCACCACCACCAGTCAAATTGCCGACAGACTCCGCGCCACCGTTGAGATCAAAGACGGCGCCAATCGAAGTCATCTCCCCACCAGCGGCGATACTCAAAGTGGCAAAATCGTTGATCGTTTGACCACCCGAGACGCGAACATTCCCCTGGACGTAAGTCGTGCCGTTGTAGTGGTTGCGTCCCGCCAACTCAATGACACCACTGCCGCCCAGAACAACATGCTGCGTCGTGGATTGCGGCGTGTTGGAAGTGGCCAGAGTCGCTTCAATCCGCAACGTCCCGGTAGAGAGATTCGTGATAATCATCTCATTGACCGAATTGACAGTTGAGGTCTTTGACATAAGAAGCCCTCCAGTGATGAGCGTGTTATTTGCTCCCACATCCGCGGTGATGAGGATGGCGCCGGCCGCCAAAGTGAGGACCCTGGTGTTGCCGTCGATGGTGAGCGTATTGGCGACTGGGGCATCGAAGATGAGCGATGCGATTTCTGAAGTCTTGAGCACGCCAGTGAGCGCCCCATCCACCACGACGTGGTCGGCAGCAACCCACAGAGCTTTGTTGTTTTGAATCGTGCCGGTCAACGCAGCAATCTGATTGCCTGCGGTGCGGGTGGCCCAACGGTCTCCATAAATCGCCCAACCTCCCAGGATTCCAGTCGCGTTATTAGTCAGTCCGCCAGCAACAGTGATCGTTGCATTTGCCGGGTCGTTGGTCGTGATTCGCAGGATGCCTTCGCCAACACTGCGGCTAAGTCCGTTGGTGAGATTCAACGTCACCGCCTGCCCGTTGCTTTGCAAGGAGAGTGTGTTGAGCCCCCGCCCCACAGCGAGGGACTGGGCGGTTTCAGAGGTGGCCGCTGTGGCATTCCCATCCATCACCAGTGTGCCGCCTCGTAAGGTCAGCGCGGCGGTATTACTCAGTTTGTTGTCGCCATTGTTGATGGTGTAATCGAGCACCAGGGTGCCACGCTCCACGAAAGTTCCGCCGAGGTAGCTGTTCACTCCCTGCATGACCATCGTGCCAATCGATTGTTTGGTCAGCGTATTGATGGCAGCATTGCCGTTGGATATCCCCACAGCCACCAGCAAGTCCGTGGCAGCTGACGTCTGATTTACGATAAAGCTCCGGTTCGCATAAAGCGCCAAGGTGGAGACCGCGCTCCCGCCGCCCGCAGAATTGATGATCGCGCCGTCACTCGCAGGATGGACATACAGGGTTCCTCCTAGTCGAAAAGTCACGGCTGTATTATTGTCCAGAGTGAGGGTGCCGAAGCCGTCGGTCCCCAGCCCACCGCCTGCATTGCCAAAGATGATTTGTCCTGAACTCGAAGCCGAATTGGAGGCGTTCACTTTCACCGTGCCTTCGATGATGCGCAGGTTGCCGCTGAAGGTGTTCGTGGCGTTGAACTCGACGGTTCCAAGTCCGTCTTTGTGAAAGTTACTTCCAGACATCACTCCATTGATCTGAGCCGTCACACCGGCCCCCGTGTCAATGGTCAGCACATTGTTGGTGCCAATGGCAATGTCCGCAAAAGTAACACCCCCCGTGTTCGTGATGTTAATGGTGCGGCTGGCAGCTGTGGACGTTGCGCCGGTGATCGCGATGCCACTCGTTCCAGTGAGGTTCAGAATTTGGCCGGCAGTAGCCCCAAGAGTCAGCGTCCCCGCGACGGTAAGGGGATTACCGCTCACATTGTTCCAGGTCTGCGTGGCGTTGACATTCAGACTCGAATTGATCACATGAGCGCCCGCGCCGCTCTGCACAGCGATCCCTGCGGTTCCCAACGTAAGCACATAGTCATTGAGGGTGCCGATAGTGATGGGAGTTGAGGAATTGCCATTGAAGCTGATCCCCTGCAGCGACGTATTCGCTCCCAGGGTGGCAAAGGGATTCACAACGACATTCGAGTTGAATACCGCTACGTCATTAACTCCCGGTATGGCCACGGCGGAAGCCGTATTAGCCACATCAGTCCACCAATTGCCCAGGGTCTGCAGAGAGTTGTTGGCATCTCCTCCCCAATAAAAATTTGCAGCACGTACGGGCAAGGAGACCGCAGCCAGTGACAAGGCTAGGAAGAGGGAACGAGTTCGCATTGGGGGGCTGAGAGAACGGCGCGAATCGCTCCGAATTTATCGCCGAAACGCAGTTTTTTGCCTGAGCCAACTAGTCGCAGAAAGCCGTTTTTCCAAAAAGTTGCTCTAAGAAATACTGTAATTTCCTTGAATAAATGCAAACGTTATCACAAACGAGATTTTATCATGGAAATTTTATGCCCGTTGGCTTAGAGTTTTCTTACATCGGAATAATTCCTGATTATCCCCAACCTCGTGGCTGCGGGATGAGGAATATGTTTTTCCGCGTGGTCGCCGTGCTTTGACGTCAGACAAGAGTGACAGAACGATTTGGACATTATGAAATTTCCCGGGGAGCGGATGGCCGCGCCGTCGAAATCCCACGTTCGCCGTCGGAACTTACCCTTCTGGCTTTCGATACGGTGTCCTGCCACCTTATCGAACTGCACATCCTGAAAGATGTCGTCCAGTCAGAGGCCAAGGCCCTTGCTTACGAGCAAATCGCGGCCGCCAGCAATTTGCATAGCCGGACATTTCCTCGCATTTTGGAATGCGGAGAAGACGATGACACCGTTTTTTATGCCAGCAATCTGACCGATGGAGAGTTGCTGGAGAACTACATCCAGCGGCGTGGCGTCCTGCCAACGGCCACCGTTTTCAGCTTAGTCCTCCAACTTTTGGAAGATCTCATCAAGCTGGTTCCCACACAGAAGCTACTCGCCGGCGTAAGTCTGCATGGGACACACATCACACTGATGGAAGAAACCTTCCTGCAATTGTGCCTGCCCGAGTATGGATTTGGCAGACTTGACTCGGAGGAGAGTGCCGATACGCAACAGCGGTTGGTTTACGAAACCTGTCTGGTCATCTTCCTCATGCTGACAGGTAAAAGCTATGCCGGAGACGACTGTGATCGACTACCTGTGCTCACTGGTTTGCCCACCGGATTGCGCGCGATTCTCCGCACCACGCTTCTCAATCCCCACAACGCTCCTGCATCGCTTGTACGTCTCCGGGATGAAGTCCGGGATACTCTTCAGACTCAGGCACGTGATCTTCAAGGCCGTAATTCCCGCCGGCATCTTGTTGCCACGGACGGGATGGTTCCGATGTCCTCCCTGCGAGAAATTCTTCTGCATAAGCTCGCTCTCTCCCAACTGCTAAAAGGCAGGCTAACCTTGGACGAGAACGCAGAACAGCACCGGTACCCGTTCGTCTTGCGCGGCAACGATCCGCGGACGGATCGTCCTCTACAGGTTCATCTCCTGCCGCCCCGGCGGATTATCTCCAATCAGCATTATGATGCTGTCCCGCTACAGATGTGGCGTTTTGATGCGGAAAAACATCCCAACATCCTGAGATCAAGCAGTGTCTGGGAAAGCCCAGATCTAACGTTTGTAACCGAAGAGGCCGGCACTGGATTCCCTCTGAGCCGCCTCATCACAGAGCGCGTGTATTTGAATCCGCCAGAAGTCCTGCTCGTACTGAGACAGGTTCGGCGCGGGATCGAACAAGCCCACGAGTGCGGAATTGCCAGACTGGATTTACATCCCAGCAACCTGACGCTCTGGCTCCAAGGCGCTGTCCCGAACTCGCGGGAAATGGAAAAACTGTGGCAAAAACGTCTGGACGCCTGGCCAAAGTTCCTTGTGATGCTTCGGCCTCACACGACCATGCGGAGCCTCTATGAGCCTCATCTGGTCGAGACCAGCCGCAGGGAAGAAGACGACGAAAACCTGCGAGCCGAGGCATTTCGTAACCGCTCGTTTGCAGCGCTGGCAGCTTATCTCCTCAGTGGCGAACAGCAGCTAAAAGATCAATTCAATCTGCCTGACTCCGTTCCAGACGGTATCGCCGCCTTTGTGCGGGACAGCATTGACCCTGATCGCCCCGCTCTTAGCCCTTCAGAGTTTATGGCAGGACTTGAGCAGTGGGTTGCCGTTCCTGAACTGGAATCCGAGAACGGCATTGCGCTTCCGCAACGTCGCTCTCCTTCGCCTGTCGCGCGCACCCTTGCTCCGATAACCTCCAGCGAGCCGGTCGAGCATGCAGGCACCATTTCGGATTTCGATGAAGATCAGGCAGTAACGGACGACGAGCCAGATGGTGCATTCACCAATTTCTATGGCTCTACCAAGTCTCCGGTTTCCCTGCTCCGCGTGCCTACTATCAATACACCCAAGAGCAAAGGCGTCCCGCCTCGTGGCCGCATGGGCATGGTGGTTTGGGCGATTGTATTTGCGACCATGGTGATCATGCTGATTTCGTTTTTTACGAAAGTGGCGGATCGTCCGCCATTGTCAGATGTGGCGTCACCTCAGGGAAATGAGTCCAGCGGGTCGGCTGCTTCAGACGCCCAGCCTGCCACGTCCGAGCGACCGCAAACTCCAGAAGAGGTACGCCGAGCTTTGCTTCCTACGGACGCAGAAAAGAGAAGACTACGTGAGGATGCGCCCAGAGAATCCGAACCTCCGAGGCTCCCGGAACTCGAGAGACTGGCGGGCAGCAATGGCACGGCGGATGCTTTCCGGCAGCGCTAAGAGGGGCCATTGCATCGGAATGGAGCGCGGACGAGAGGGGCGGTTTGGGACTATTCCGGAAACGCCACTAGACTTTATAGAGAGACTTGATAGAAAATGCGGCTTCAAACAAAACCTTGAGCTAGGAAGACGATCAGAATGATGAAGGTCAACAATACGATTGTGGTATCAGTGGGTCAGGCGGGTAATCAGATTGCCGCTTCATTCTGGAAAACAGTCTGCCTGGAACATGGTATTGATCCGGAAACCGGTCTGACGGACAAAGGCCAGGCACCCAAAGGCAACTGGAGTTCGTTTTTCACTCAACTCGGGGAGCGTGGCAGCAACAGTTACGTGCCGCGCGCCGTCATGGCGGATCTGGAGCCGAGCGTCATTGAAGAAATCAAGAACACCACTGGCTCCCTTTTCAATCCTGCCAACCTGTTGTCCCGCTCCGAAGGTGCTGGCGGTAATTTCGCCGTCGGCTACATGGGTGAAGGGCGCGAGATGCTGACCGACATCATGGCCCGCATCATCCTGGAAATCGATAAATGTGACAACGTCGGCGGATTGCTGATTCTGCACTCGCTGGGAGGCGGCACCGGCAGCGGACTTGGCTCTCTTATTGTTGAGTCGATCAAGCACGAACGGCCCGAGGTTCCCATTTGCAGCTGCGCAATCATGCCCTCTCCCCAAGTGTCGAGCGTGGTCACCGAGCCTTATAATACCGTTTTCGCCCTGAACACGCTTCGCCGTTATGCAGACGCCTGCATTATCTTCGACAACGAGGCGCTCTTTGATCTGGCCAACCGCAAATGGTCGATCGACAACCCAACGGTGGATGACCTCAACCTTCTTATCACGGAAGTCCTCGCTGGCCTCACTGCTCCCATGCGCTTCAGCGGCTTCCTGACGGTGGAAATCAGCCTCCGCGAGCTGCTCACCAACCTGGTGCCCCAGCCTTCGCTTCACTTTCTGATGTGCGCCTTTGCGCCACTCACTCCTCCAGACCGGAGCAAGTTCGAGGAAATGCATGTGGAAGAGATGATCAAGTCTCTCTTCGCCAATGACTCCGTGTTTGCAGCGTGTTCTCCCATGGAAGGCCGTTTCCTGAGTACGGCAGTGCTCTATCGCGGCATCATGGATGACAAGCCCATGGCCGATGCCGCTCTCGCATCAATCAAGGAGTCGCTGCCACTCACCTATTGGATACCCACCGCCTTCAAGATTGGCTACGTGGAACAAGCCGGCATCTCCCACCGCAAGAGCATGGTCATGCTGGCCAACAACACGGAAATCTCCCGCGTGCTTGACCGCATCTGCCACAATTTTGACAAGCTCTGGCAGCGCAAGGCCTTCGCCAATTGGTACTTCAATGAAGGCATGACGGAAGACCAGATCAATGACATGCGCTCCAGCGTTCAGGAATTGATTCAACTATACCAAGTAGCTGAAGAGAGCGGCGCCAAGACCATGGCGAAAGATGCCGTCCGTCTGGAGTCAGGCTATCGCGGACCCACCTTGCAGCCGCCTTCGGAAGCTCCTGCTCCCAGCAATCCTTCCTCCGCCAGTGTCAGTCTGCGCGATCTCGTCGATCGTCGCGGGGGACGCTAACTTTTGAAAGTCTTTGCATATCGCCAACCATCGAGGAGGAAAATAGGACGTGAGAGAAATTCTGAGTATTCATGTTGGTCAGTGTGGCAATCAAATCGCAGATCAGTTCTGGCGATTGATTCTGAAGGAGCATGGCCTGCACGAAAGCGGCGCGGTCAAAGACAGCAATCTGATCAAGAGCAACTCCAACCAGGAAGTGTTTTTCCACAAGGTTCGGGACGGCAAATATGTCCCCCGTGCCGTTCTGGTGGACCTCGAGCCTGGAGTGATCGCCCGAATCGAAGAAGGCGAAATGCGCGACCTTTTTGATGAAGGCAGCATCATCCGCAAACTGCCCGGAGCCGCCAACAACTGGGCTCGCGGTTATAATGTGGAGGGTGAACGCGTCATCGATCAGATCATGAACACCGTGGATAGCGCGGTGGAAAAGACCAAATCTTTGCAGGGATTCCTGCTGACTCACTCCATCGGTGGAGGCTCCGGCTCCGGTCTGGGTGCGCTCATCCTCGAGCGCCTGCGGGCTGCATACCCAAAGAAGAAAATTTTCACCTTCTCCGTAGCGCCATCTCCTCTCATTTCGGACTCAGCGGTAGAACCCTACAACGCCGTTCTCTCGCTCCAAAAGATCAAAGAGAACGCCGACTGCGCGGTCTTGCTGGATAACCAAGCGCTCTTCCGCATTGCCAAAAGCCGCTACCAGCGCACGCCGAACTACATGGATCTGAACCACATTGTGGCACTGATCATGTCCAGCGTGACGGCGTCTCTCCGGTTCCCCGGTCGCTTAAATACGGATCTCAGCGAGTTTGTAACAAACCTCGTTCCCTTCCCTGGTTGCCACTTTCTCACCGCCTCTTTCGCGCCGATGCGCTCCTCTGAGAAAGATGCGTCCGTCCGGACGAATTTTTCAGACCTCGCTCGTGAAACATTCACCGAAGAGAACTTTACGGCAGAAATCGACTGGCAAAACGGCGTTTACCTGGCCGCCTGTGCCCTCTTCCGTGGAGACGTGAAAGCCAAGGAAGTGGATGAAAACATGGCCGCGATCCGTAAAAGCCTGAACTTCGCTTCCTATGTGCCTACCGGTATCAAGATTGGCCTCGCCGAGACGGCTCCCGAAGGCTTCGCTTCCGCCGGATTGGCCTTGGTGAACCATACCGGCATTTCCCGGGTATTTGAGCGGCTGCTCTCGCAGTTCGACATCATGTTCGACAATCATGCCTACACCCACTGGTATGAAGGGGCGGGCGTGAGCCGTGACTGGATGGCAAATGCCCGCAACAGCGTTGCGGAACTGGCGCAGTCCTACCGCGACGCCAACTAACGGACGTGAACTTATCCTTCGAGAAGCAGGTCGCGGCGGCCACACGCAGTCTGGAAGAGGCTCGTCGCGTTTCCCATCGCGACCCTTCACGTCTGGGCTTTCTCGTTGAGCAGTTAAACGTCCTGGCTGAGCTTCGCGTTCAGGAAGGTGACTTCCGCAAAGCGGAGTCGTTGTATCGTGAAGTCTTGTTTCGCATCGAGGACACCAAGCGCGCCGAAGATGGCTTGGTGACCGGTGTCAATTCCCTGCTTGGCTATCTCTATGACCGATGGGGCAAGCAGGATCAGGCGATCGAGTTTTACCAAAAGGCTCTGACAGGTGCCGCGGGGAGTAGTCCAGTCATTCTGGAACAGCGGGCGGCCATCAAAAATAATCTGGCCCTGATCTATAAGAACCAGCGGGAGCTTGAGCGCGCAGAGGAATGGTACTTGGACGCTCTGAATGAACTCGTCGGCTCTGAGTCGGAACAGAGCGCCCAAGCCGCGGGTGTCTGCAGCAATCTTGGAGTCCTCTATTACCAGAACCTGGAAGTGGAACGTGCGCGGGACATGCATCTCAAAGCACTGCAAATCCGGAAGGGTCTGACTCACGGCGAATGCTCACCGGCAGAACTCGCCCAGAACTATGTGCATCTCGCCTCAGTTTACAAAGCGTTGGGCGAGTTTCGTCAGGCTCAGGAATGTATGGAACATTCGCATACCTTGGCGGCTCGCGCCTCCGGCGACACGATGCCCGTTCGCCGTCGCTCAGTGGCGTTGTTAATTGACCAGTCAGCATAGCGGGCCAACCGCTCGATTGCTGGGCCATTGCGAATCTACGATATATCGCTTCACCGCTGACGTTATCGCAACTCGCCCTCATGAAATCGCTTATTTGTCTCTTCGGAGTTTTCTTGTCTCTACTGGCCTTGGCGCCCGGAGAGACGCCGCCAAACATTGTGGTCATCATTTCAGATGATCATCATTGGAACGACTATGGTTTCATGGGACACCCGCAGGTGCAGACGCCGCATTTGGATAAGCTGGCCTCCCAAAGTTTGCTCTTTCCGCGAGGCTATGTGCCCAGCAGTCTCTGCTGTCCTAGTCTGGCCACCATCATTTCTGGGCTGTACCCGCACCAAAGCCTCATCACGAGCAATGACCCTCCTGCCCCCACCGGCAAAAAGCTTGGCCCGAAGGATCCCGCCTTCATTGCGGGGCGCGAAGTCTTCAATTCCCACATGGATCAACTCGCTACGCTGCCGCGCCTGCTGGCTCAGAAGAACTACGTGAGCTTCCAAACCGGTAAATGGTGGCAGGGAAAATACACGCGAGGAGGTTTCACGGATGGCATGACGCAAGGCTCTCGCCACGGAGATGACGGACTCAAAATTGGCCGTGAAACCATGCAGCCCATGTATCACTTCATGGACAAAGCCGTTACGGAGAAGAAGCCGTTCTTCCTGTGGTATGCTCCGTTTCTTCCCCATACGCCACATACTCCGCCGGAGCGGCTGCTGGCCAAATACCGGAGCAAGACTCCCTCTCTCGCCGTAGCCGAATATTGGGCCATGATCGAGTGGCTCGATGAAACGTGTGGAGAACTGACAAACTACCTCGAGAAAAAGCAACTCAGCCAAAACACCATTGTGCTCTACCTCGCCGACAACGGTTGGATTCAGGATCCCACTGACTCGAAGTCATATGCTCCCCGTTCCAAACAGAGCCAGTATGACGGTGGGATCAGAACGCCCATTCTGCTGAGTTGGCCCGGCAAGATCAAACCAGCACGCAGCGAAGATTTGGCCATTTCCATCGACCTCGCGCCGACACTTTTAAAAGCAGCAGGTCTTAATCCTGCGGCTGGGATGCAGGGGGTGGATCTCTTCGACGAAGCGAAACGTGCAGCGCGCAAGACCATCTATGGAGAGATCTTCACCCACAATTCCATGGATCTCGCGAAACCGGCGGCAAGCCTTCGGTGGCGCTGGATGATTGACGGCGAATACAAAATCATTGTGCCACATGCCGCCAACGAGCCCGCCCAAAAGACGGAGTTGTACAAAATCGCGACCGACCCCGAGGAAGACGATGACCTGGCTTCCGCTCAAGGAGACAAGGTCAAGGCTTTGACAGATAAACTGGACCGATGGTGGAAGCCTTCTTTGTGAGGGCGGCAACGTTCAGTTCCCGTGATCATGGCTTGCCGCGTGCACGTGGAATGTGCTAACGGATGGCATGACTGCGGATCTCGCATTTCATGAACTGCATGGAGAGGAAATTTTGCCCTGGCTCGATGGCCTGGGCGAACTTCGCATTACCGTCTTCCGCGAGTATCCCTATCTTTATGAAGGCACGCTCGAATACGAGCGCGACTACTTAAAGACGTATGCGGCATCCTCTCGCAGCATGATATTGCTCGTCGCAAATGCCGCTGGGAAAGTCGTCGGCGCCACCACATGTCTGCCTCTGCTCGATGAAGGCCCTGAGTTTCAGGAACCCTTCGTCCGGCACAACTACGACCTCAGCCAGATCTGCTATTTCGGTGAGTCCATCCTTCTGCCCGAATTGCGGGGCCGCGGCATAGGCAAATTGTTCTTTCGGCAACGTGAAGCGCATGCCGCGAAACTGGGATTGCCGATTACCGTATTTTGCGCAGTGAACCGTGCCACCTATGAACCTTTGAAACCGTCAGGATATCGGCCTCTGGACGACTTCTGGGTGGCTCAAGGATATACGAAGCATCCGGAACTAGAGGCCAACTTTGTGTGGAAGGAAATCGGCGAGCCCGCAGAATCCCCCAAAACCCTTACCTTCTGGATGAAACATGCCCACGCTGACGGTTGACCTGTGGACTTGTGACGTGGGCACTCCGGTAGCAACGCCCGTTGACTTCGCGGAACTGTTGGTGACGCGTACACTTCAATCCTGGGATGAAGGTGCGGACATCGTCCTGTTTCCAGAGTTCACCTGGATGGGCCTTGAGAGGTTCGTGGCAAAGGACAATCCCCTGTCCTCGATCGCGCACCTCTTCTGGTCTGAGCTTTGGCCAAGCATCCGTGAAAGGCTCGATCGGCCGAATAAAGCAGTAATACTTGGCACCGTGCCTTGGAAAGATGGCGCTACAGAGGAAATTAGAAATCGCGCGCCCATCCTGAGCGATGGCCGGGAACTTTATCAGGATAAGTTGAACCTCACGCCCTGGGAGAACGCCTTCTCACCAGGCGCTGCCGTTCGTATCTGGAAATTGGGCGACGCCAGGTTGGCTGTTGTCATATGTTTGGATATTGAGATTCCGGAACTATCCGCGCTGTTACGAGGAAAGGGCGTGGATGCAATTCTGGTTCCTAGCGCGACAGAGACGATCTTCGGCTTGGATCGCGTGGGCCGCTGCGCCAGCGCCAGAGCTATTGAACTGGGATGTTATGTCGGCGTCAGCCATCTGGTTGGCGTAGCCGATTTCTCAGCCTTGGTGGACGAAAATGTCGGCCGCCTTGCTTGGTTCGCACCATCGCAGGCCGCCTTTGCCGACGTGACCAGGGAGGCGCTCAGCGAAATCCTGACGGAGGGTTTTCACCGACAACGACAAGCTTTGGATACTCGCCTGGTCGCCCTCAGCCGTCGCAATTACCTCGAGACAAATCCCGCGCGCTTGACACCCCGGCACGTGAATTGCGAAGATACAACTGTCTGATCTGCGCGGTCAGATACGGGTCCTCACCCGCTAACTGAATAGAACCCATCAATCCCATTCCATTCTTATGACCAAGGTGTTAGCCGAATTCAGAGACTTCATCGTCCGTGGTAATCTCCTCCAAACTGCCGTTGCCTTCATCATGGGTGGCGCGTTTGGTAAAGTGACGGAATCGTTTACGGGTATCTTCACGGGACTATTGGGGATGATTGGCGGGAACCCCGACTTCAGCGAGTTCAAACCCGGCGGTGTTCCCTTGGGTGTATTCGTGAACACGATCTTCAACCTGATTATCGTTGGCTTCTGCCTGTTTCTGGTCGTCAAGGCTTACAACAAGATGACCGAGAAACCGAAGGAGAAAGAGTCCGCGGTGGCCGATCCCCCAGATGTAAAGCTTCTCACCGAAATCCGCGACCTTCTCAAAGCCCAGGCCTCCAAGCCTTGAGGTAATCGGACGGCCGAGGAAGCGCATGACGTGCGATTTCCGAAAGGCAGGACGTTTGCCTTTCGTTACACCGTGCCCATGACAGCACGCTTCCTCCTCCTGCTCGCTTGTTTGCTGCCTGTGTTCCATACACAGGCTCAGGATCAACGGCCCAATATCCTTTTCATCTTCTCGGATGACCATGCATACCAGGCCATCAGCGCTTACAATGATCCGCGGAAACTGGTAGAGACGCCGAACATTGATCGCATCGCGAAAGAAGGGATGCTCTTCCACCGCTGCGTGGTGCCAAATTCGATCTGCGGGCCCAGCCGCGCCGTCGTTCTCACCGGAAAATACAATCACCTCAACGGCTTCCTCAACAACAGCAACTCCGTCTTCGACAGCTCGCAACCTACGCTGCCCAAGATGCTTCAGGCAGCTGGGTATCAGACTTCCATCGTCGGCAAGTGGCATCTAATGAGCGACCCCACGGGCTTTGATTATTGGAACATTCTCCCCGGCCAGGGGATTTACTACAACCCGGACTTCATCGAGATGGGTCAGCGTGAAAAGGTTGAGGGTTACGTGACCGACATCATCACGGACAAGACCATCGATCAATTGAAGAAGCGGGACAAGTCAAAGCCCTTCCTCATGATGTGTCAGCATAAGGCGCCCCACCGCGAATGGGACCCGCCGCTCCGTCATCTCAATCACGACAAAGGCCGCGTCTACCCAGAACCAGAGACCCTTTTTGATGACTATGCCAACCGTGGCCAAGCCGAGAAAGAGCAGGATATGAGCATCGAAAAGACGTTCACGCCTAAAGACGCAAAGCTCACCGCGCCGCCTACGATGAATGAAGCGCAACGCAAGGAGTGGGACGCGTACTACGGCCCTCGCAACGCAGACTTTGAGAAGGCCAATCCTCAAGGAAAAGATCTCGTCCGCTGGCGCTATCAGCGATACATGCATGACTATCTGGCCACGGTGAAAGGCGTGGATGACAGCGCGGGTCGTCTTCTCAAATTCCTGGATGACGAAGGCCTGGCCGACAATACCATTGTCGTTTATTGCGCCGACCAGGGTTTTTACCTCGGTGAGCACGGCTGGTTCGACAAACGCTGGATCTTTGAGGAATCACTTCGCACCCCGCTCATGATCCGTTGGCCCGCCAAGATCAAAGGAGGTTCCGAAAACAAGGAGATTGTCTCAACCCTCGACTTTGCCGAGACGTTTCTGGATGCCGCGGGATTACCCATTCCCGCAGACATGCAGGGCCGCAGTTTGATGCCGCTGCTGCAAGGTCAAACCGTGGCCGACTGGCGGAAGAGTTTCTATTATCACTACTACGAATACCCCATGCCCCACCGTGTGAGACCTCACTACGGAGTTGTCACGGATCAATACAAGCTCATCCATTTCTACGCCCCGGATGTGGACTACTGGGAACTCTTTGACCGCAAGGCCGACCCACATGAATTGAAAAACGTGTTAAACGATCCTTCGTACGCCACAACGGTATCGGAGCTGAAGACTGAGGTGACCCGCCTGCGCACCGAACTTAAAGTGCCTGAAAAAGAAGAGCCTTGGTTCTACGGAGGAAAACGCCCCGGCATGAACAACAACAATAAGCAAGGCCAAGGCGGCAAACGACAGGGCGCTGGGAGAAAGCAGAATCTACAGCCCGAACCCGCCGCCCGGTAATCGCATTTTAAATAAAGACTGAAACGGGAACTTCGCGCTGTCATGCGGAGTTCCCGTTTGCGCGTTCGCGCTTGGCGGTGACATTGAATTCCCTTCATGCTCCCTCGCATTGCCATCACCATGGGCGACCCCGCAGGCGTCGGGCCGGAACTGTGCCTGCGACTCCTAGCTAACGCAGATATCGCTCAGGTCTGCGTGCCAGTGGTGTTTGGAGATGAAGCGATCCTCAAGCGCGTTGCAGAAGCCACGCAACTTCCCTTTACGGCTCAAGTCATCCCTGATGACGAACCATGGCATGCTGTCCACGCCTCCCTTCAATCCCCCAGCGTCTGCAACATCGCTTCGCGGTTGGACCCATCTGATTTCATTCCCTGCCAAGTTAGCGCCACCTGTGGAGACGCTGCCTACCGTTACGTGATGGCCGCCATCGATGCGGCGCTCGCAGGACAAGTGCAGGCCGTCACCACTGCCCCTCTGAACAAAGAAGCGCTGCATGCCGCCGGGCACAAGTTCCCCGGTCACACCGAGATCTTCGCAGAACGCATGGGCGCTGAGCGCTCCTGCATGATGCAATATTCGGACTCTATCACCTGCACCTTCGTCACGGTGCATGTCGGCTATACCGAAGTGGCTGCGCTGCTAAAGCCGCAACGCATTTGTGACGTCATCGAACTGACCGCCGCCGCCCTGCTTCGCATCAGAGGTCGCCCACCGAGAATTCTGGTATGCGGACTAAACCCGCACGCCGGAGAGCATGGGTTGTTTGGCAACCGGGAGGAGGAGGAACTCATTGAACCTGGCATCGCCCTCGCCCGAGCCAAGGGGATCGACCTTACCGGTCCAGTCCCACCCGATACCGCCTTCACACCCGCAGCCCGTCAAAAGTACGATGCCGTCGTGTGCATGTATCATGATCAAGGACATATCCCGGTGAAGATGATCGCTTTTGATTCAGCCGTGAATACGACCTTGGGACTCCCTGTCACGCGCACCAGTGTAGATCACGGCACAGCCTTCGACATCGCATGGCAGGGCATCGCCGATCCCGGCAGCCTTTTCGCTGCGGTGAAACTCGCAGCAAAGCTGAGTATTTGAGCGCAACATGCGCCACATCCGGCTGCCAAAAAAGCCGGTAGCCCCAGAGGACTACCGGCTTTCGAGATCGATTTTACAGCAGCGACGAAACGTCGCTCTCACTTGTTAGAGCAAGTTAGACGCCTGACTTCGCTGGAGGCGCGCTAGGCTCCGCTTCAGGACGACGGAAGCCGCCGTCACTCGGGGAAGGACCACCACCGGGCCCCCCGGGACCGCCCGCGCCAGGACCACCTTGCCCGCCGCCTGGGCCGCCACCACCAGGACCTCCGGGTCCACCTTGACCGCCCTGCCCGCCTTGAGGACGCATGCGTTGGCTGGCTGCCTCGACTTCTTCCGTCGTTAGCTTGCCGTCTTTATCGGCGTCCATCTGATTGAAACGCTCGCTGTTGCCGGCAGAGAATTCTTCCTTCGTCACAACGCCATCGCTATTGCTGTCCATCCGCTTGATCATTTCGGAGAAGCCGCCGCGTTGACCGCCAGGGCCACCTTGACCGCCGCCACCAGGACCACTCATACCTGGAGGTCCACCTTGGCCACCACCAGGGCCACCCATTCCGGGACCGCCTTGACCGCCACCAGGGCCACCCTGTCCGGGAGGACCTCCAGGTCCACCAGGGCTTCCAGGGCCACCTTGGCCGCCAGGACCACTGAAGCTTTCAGGCTGCGATGAGTCGGGACGGCGTCGAGGTCCGCCTTGATCACCTCCGGGACCACCTTGACCCCCAGGGCCGCCTGCTCCAGGCCCGCCCTGACCACCGCGGCTGTTGTTGCCACGCATCTTGGCATTGGCAGATTCCAACTCTGCTTTGTCGATGGAGCCATCCTTGTTCTCGTCGACCCCAGTAAACCGTGTCTCCGCGTTTTTCTTGGCAAGCTCCAGGTATTCGTCTTTGGAAATCTTGCCGTCACCGTTGGTGTCGAGGCCCTTCAAATATTCGTCCATACGGCCGGCACCGCTGCCGCCAGGACCCCCACCTCCAGGTCCGCCTTGGCCAGGGCCTTGTCCGCCACCTTGGGGAGGAGGGCCGCCGCCAGGAGGTGGACCGTCCTGCGCGAGGGCGCCGTTCAGGCCGCAGGTCAATGCTGCCGCCAGTGTAATCGTAAACCAGTTTGTCTTCATAAGCTCTTTGGGTTCGGGGAATGGGTTAATGAAACCGGGCTTTTTCGGGAAGGTTGCGCTCAAGCGGAAAAAAGTTACAGCGCTAGTTCGCGTAAGAGATGTTGATTGAGCCTTTGTCCCGCCTCAAAATTCTCCAATGGGAAATTCTCGTTGGGCGCATGCGCTTGGCAGTCTGGCAGGGCCAGCCCCAGCAACAGAGTCTCCACACCGAGCACTTCACGGAATGCATGGACTATGGGAATGCTGCCCCCCTCGCGGATCAATGCGGGCTCGCCCAAGAATGTCTTCTTAAGCGCGTTTTGCGCCGCTAAACCCAGAGGAGAAAATGGATCCATAAGGTAGGCCTGCCCGGTGTGGCCGAGCGTCAGATCAATTCGCGTCCCGGGCGGTACATGAGCCTTCAAATGCGATTCAACTAGTGACAATATAGTCGCCGGCTCCTGATCCGGCACCAGGCGGAAACTGAATTTCGCAAAAGCGGATCGCGGAATTACGGTCTTACTTCCCTGCCCCTGATATCCACCGCCGATTCCGTTCACCTCGGCCGTAGGCCTCGCCCAACGTCGCTCCAGATCGGAATAGCCAGGCTCGCCAAACAGCTCAGGCGCCCCTGTCAGTTGCAGCGTTTCAGCGCTGCTATCTCCTAGCCGTTTCCAGGCGGCCCGTTCCCAGTCCGCCAAGGGTCGCACCGCATCATAAAAACCGGGCACCGCCACACGGCCCTCACCATCATGAAAACTCGCCACCAATCGCGAGATCATCGTTGCTGGATTCGCCACAGCCCCGCCAAAAATACCTGAATGCAAATCGATGGTCGGTCCATGCAAGGTTACCTCACAACACGCGATACCCCTCAACCCATAAGTGAGCGTGCCCATACCTGGCGCAACCATACCCGTATCGGAAATGGCCACCACGTCACACGCCAGTTCGGCCTGATATTCATGAAGAAACGGCTTTAAATTAGGACTGCCAATCTCTTCCTCGCCTTCAAAGAGAATGATGAGATTCACCGGCAGTTCTCCATGCTCTCGCAGGGTCTGCTCCATGCCACATACATGCGCCATCAACTGGCCTTTGTTATCCGTCGCGCCTCGGCAAAAAATGCGTCCGTTCTGGATGGTGGGCGCAAACGGCGGCGTCCGCCATTCCTCCAGGGGATCCGCGGGCTGCACGTCGTAGTGGCCATAAAGCAACACCGTGCGGCGACCGGCGCGATGCTCGTTCTTAGCCAGCACCACAGGATGGCCCGGCGTCTGTTTTACTTCTACTGAGAATCCAAGACTCAGGAGCTTCTGCGCTAGCCAATCAGCCGCGGCCAGCGTGTCATGGTCATGCGCTGAACTGGTGGACACGCTTGGAAAGCGCAACAACGTCAGCAAGTCTTCGAGGGCAGGTGTGTTCATTGCGATCGTCTGTCTAGTTCGGCCTGAGGATGGAGTTCGTCGGGGCTCCACGGAGCCGCTGGATATTTTCAAAGGCCATCATGCCGAAAAAGATCGTGCCGATGATGGAGCCGCTGGACAGCATCCACAGGGAGACCAAAACCGCGCAAAGTATACCTACCCCAAAGGTTATCTTGGACAGACGCGGACCCAGGGCTTTATCCAGCACCTGCCCGCCGTCCATGGGGTAGATGGGAATGAGATTGAAGACACCCCAGAAAATACTCACGAAACTGAACTTATAGAGAAAAGTATCCAGGATATTCGCTCCTGCGTAGTATCGTTGAAACACATCCCTGAAGGTGTGCGCGTCCAGTCTCTCCTTCAACCAGATGAACGTCAGGAAGCCCGCTGCGATCTCCACCAGGGGCCCCGCCAAGCTAACGATGATGTGCTGCCCTCGTTTGAAACCACGATCCGGCACGGCGAGCCCCCCGAAGGCATAGAGAAGAATCGAAGCGTTTGCCCCGTAGTGACGCATGAAAAAGGTGTGACCCAATTCGTGAATAAGCACGGAGAGGAATGCCGCCACAATCCAGATCACCAGACTCTGATACTGCTCAGGCGTGGAGGCATTCAGCCCTCCCCCAAAAAGTGCCATGGTCACCCAGAACAACCAGTGCACGGCCACCGGAAAGCCAAAAATTGAAAAACGTAGCATCGCCTCAACCTGCGGAGGGGAGACTTATTTGCAACGCGCTACCGCAAAGAAAAAGAGGCTGGCCCCCCTGAAAGGCCAGCCCCCGCAACAACACTTTGGATAAGGTTGAGTTTTTGCCTGTAAACGCGAACCGCTAAAACGGAAGACGCTTACCGACACCACAACTTCGATTGTAAATTCCCAAAAACAACAATATTTTCAATAATTAAACTTAGTTACAATAAAAATATAAGGAAACTAGATAATTAGGCTTGCTGCATTACTTGGTCGGCTTCCAAGCCCAAGCTTCGTTGAAGAACCCCGCGTCCACTACTTTCCCGGGAGAAACCGCGTTCGGGGCTTCGCTTAGGCTGACTACCGCCCAGTCCGGCAGCTTTGCCACCTGTCGTGCATTATTGAGGTAGTCATACTCCCGGTAGGTGAAGGCGCTGTTCAGGACGACGTAACGAACGGGATTCAAGGGATTAGGGAAGATAAGGATCGGTACATGGTCGCCAGCCCCGTAAGTCTTGCCGTTGGCCTCCAGTCCCTCCGCCGTCCACTTGATAGGCAGACGATCCGCAAGTTTCTTGATGAGCGCATTGCTGCTGGGATCCCCCCATAAGATCAGATTCTTGCGGGCAATATCCTCGTCCTTCAGTTCGGTGTCTTTCACTTGAGGGGCATCGCCGCGGAATTGTTTCTGCCACTCTCTCACCGCGCGATTCAGTTCCGATGCGGTCCATTGGCCGACCGCCTCATTCAGCGGCTGTCCGGTTGGCGTCACAAAAGTGAAGGCATCCCAGAAAGCATCATCCACGGGGCCTTGTAAGCCCGAACGCTTTTGCAGAGGGGCAGCTGCGCCGCTGGCAGACACAAGCTGCCACTTGCCGCCAGTCTGGCTCAGCGAGACCTTCCAGGACTTGTCCGTCTTCGGCTTGCCTTCAACGGCAATACTCACGCCATCAATGATGACAGTAGGAGCTTTGAAAACATCCAGCGGACAGGTTCCGGCTTCGAAGTCCAGCGTCAGCGCTGTCACGTTCTCCGTCTTGACCTCGACCTTGTCCTTAGCGGCGACACGGGCATGCACCCGAGCCCGCTCCCAATGCGCTCTCAAGGCATCCACAGTGATCCAGTTCATTTTGTTGTAGCGGAGCGTCCAGGTAGTGAAATGCACCTCTTCAGGCGAGCGATTGCGTCCCACGGCAGTAATGGCCGCCAATCGCTTCTCGATTTCGATCAGACTGTCTGGATGAATTTTATGCGCAGTTTGCGGCCCAATGACGTGCTCCAGCGCCAGCCCTTCTTTCTTTAGCTCGCGCTCCATCACATCCGCAGCCTGCTTCTGTTTATCAATTTCACCGCTGTAGGCGATGGTAGGGCAGTTGTAGAGATTGATCGCGTAATCGCTGGAGTTATACATGTGCCACAGCGTCTGTTGATACCAAGGCACATCTTTTGTCGCCTCATTCTGAAACACATTCAGGAACTCCGGTGTCTCGGCAAAACCCGCGCCTGGATTGGCGGCACACCACTCACTGGCGAAGTGCGTAGCGAATTGCCACGCAGCAGCTCCGCCCATGCTAAACCCGCGCATCACCACGCGGTCTGCATCGATATTGTAGAACTTCTTCGCGTGCTCCAGCGCCTCGAAAAGATCCACCTCGCCGGCCATCTTATTCGCGCAGCAGTAGCGTCCATAAGGATGCAGAACCAGTGTGTGAGGTGGCGCGACTTGCCCCACTTGCTTCATGCGCTGCTCTACGAAGCTCAATTCACTGAGCGTTTCGCCACGGCCGTGAATCCAGAAGTCTAGACGAGTCGGCCCACCACCATAGGACTCTGGAATTACCATGCCATAAGGCTGAATGGAGCCATCAATCTTCGAGCGATACGCTCTGACGACCAAGCCCTTCGCTCGTGTCCACGGTGCATCGCCGGCCTTGAGCGCCAGCGCACGCGCCTTGCCCTCAGCCAGTTCTTCCTGGGCGGCTTTCACCTCGGTGACTTTGTTGAAGAGATTGTAACGCAGCGCCCAATCCACGGCCTTGTAGAAAATCTCCACATCGGGCAGCAGATCATTCAGCCGCGGATTTTTCGCCTGAGCCTTTTGAGCATCCGTGATGAGTTGCCGCAGTTCCTGAAGTCCTTTGGTTAGCGCTTCCCGATCGGCTTGGGGAATTTCCACACCGGGCGGCGGAATGGGGCGTACATCAGTAGCGATGTTATCACGCGGGCCATCGGCTTGGATGGTCCCGGCCACCGCCAGAAAGGCGGCTGCGGCGAGAATTTTGCAGGTAGTTGATGTCATGTGCGTAAGCGGAGAAACGCGAGAATCGCGGATGGACGCAACGCACGTCAAGCCAAGTCCTTTCCCTACTGCGCACGAATTTTCAGGCGCGCTTTCTCACGTAGCGGCGGAACTCAAACCCATCGCCGCCCCCGAGAACCTCCGCTTTCGCGAAAAGTGGTTCATACTCAGGGAAGGTTGTGTCACCTTCATAGGGTTTCTCGATGTGCGTCAAAATCAACTCCGCGCACTCCGGCAACAGACTACGGTAAAGTTGCGCGCCTCCAATTAGGTAGACAGGACTCGTAATTCCCGGCAAATGCTCCAGTTCGGCTACCTCGCGGATCACTTCGCAACCCTCGGTATCCGGCATCGTCCGGCTCAGCACAATGTTGCGCCGTCCCGGCAGCGGTTTACCCAACGACTGTAGGATGGACTCATACGTCACCCTCCCCATGAGGACCGGGTGTCCTTTGGTCGTCTGTTTGAAAAACTTCAGATCCTCCGGCAGATGCCAGGGCAGCGTACCATCACGTCCAATCACGCCATTTGATGCCACTGCGGCAATGGCGATAAGTTTCGGCTTGGAGGCGGAGGACATTCGGACACTCCTACAAGGTCATCGACTGCTTGCAAGGTGCGACCTTGTTCCGAGGCCGCTAGTGGGGCGCCCAGCTAAAAGGTACAATCTAACCCCCGATGGATGGCGGTGCTTTAGGAGAAGGGACATTCTTGTCCCTGTCTTCCTTGGGCGGCGTAGCGGCGTGAATTTTGCAGGCGGACAGGAATGTCCACCCTCCTTTTTAAGCTGGACGCAACACTAGATCAGACCCAGAGCTTTCCGCGGGTTGGTGGACGCCAATTGTTGGAGCACATCTTCACCGAGGGTCAACACCTTGCGATTGTTGTTCTGAATGCGGGGCCACGTCACCGTGCTGCCCACAAAGTGAGAACCATCGGGAGACCGTGCCACCAAATCCTCTCCGATCTGCAGATCCCATCCAGCCAAAGAATACTTCCCTGGCCCCAAGCGCGCCGCAGAAATTGCATCTGTAACAAAGATGCTGCGCTCGATCCCGGCAGCCGCCAGATAGTTCTTCAATGCGAAAAACTCCACATGCACCCCATCCGGAATGAAGCACAGCCACATCTTCTCACTCAGTGAAAGCGCCCGTTGGACGATATTGTCATGCCGGTGCATCAGCATCGGGCAGCCATTGCCCACATGCGTGAACATGGAAACCCCATGATCACATGCCGCGCTCAGCACTTCCACCGATGGATTGCAGTGCCCGGCGGATACACATATTCCCTTCCCTGCCAGCCAGGCTGTGGTCCTAAATCCGTCATCGCACTCCGGTGCCAGGGTCACTAGCTTCACAAGCCCTGCCGAGTCATCCAGCAGGGTCTTCATCTTCTCCACCGAGGCAGGCATCACTGCCTGTGGCGGATGAGCGCCCACATATCCCTTCTCTGGATTGATAAAAGGGCCTTCCAGGTGAAATCCCTCAATCATCTCCTTGGCCAGAGGATCCGCCTCCCGCAGGCGGATCAAGGTCTGCATTCGAGATTTCATCGCCGGGATATGATCCGTGATAAATGTCGCCAGGATCCCCTGAACACCATCTTCCCGGAGGCATTCGCAGGCGTGGTGCAGGGCTTCCGCGGTCAATCCGTCGCGGTTGAAATCCGTTCCGGCGTAGCCATTTACTTGAAGGTCGAACATAAGAGGAGGTGCGTGGAACACTACGGCGGCAGGCGCGGCCACCATGCACGGAACTTCATCCCCTGCGCGCCAAACTCCTTGCCTTTGCCCGCATCCGTTTCAGGGTGGGGATTCACCCCACCAGACGCTTTGAGTACCACGACGGTTTACGAAATCAGCAATGTTTTTGACAAGGAAGGCGATGCCGAAGCCCTGCTTTACGCTCCGCCTGCCCACCCGCTCCGCTACCGCAAAACCATACGTTACCTCCTCGATTACGAGGGCGATTCGGCAGCTTTGGACGCCTTCGTGCACGACGTACTGGTCGATCGCATCAGCCAGAAGGCCAATCAGGACGAAGCTCCACTCTGGCAAAATGCCACTTTCATCCTGGATTACGGCATGAAAGGCGGCGCGCTCGATTTGGAGAAGGAGGCAATCCTCGGCTACTACCGGAAGCTGGAAAGCCCCAGATTCGACCTGAAAAAACTTACGCTCAAGACCCGGCTCTACATTTTTGGCGAAGGGGCCGACCCCACCCTTTTCGTCCGGGACATCGTGAATCCCGCCATCCAGGTCTCTGAAGTGGTCAAAGCGGCCTGACGCTCACTTGAGCTGCCCACCGGACACCTCTCTCCGGGGCTCGCGCTTGATTTGGGAACAGCCTGCGGTATGCACTTGGCTCGCCCATGTCCACCTCTTCCGAGTCGAAAGCCATCTACCGCCACATCCCCATCGCCACATTGAGCGGCGAGGAACTGCTGAAACTCAGCAAACAGCTTAAGCTGGGCCTCTCCCAGGCAGACATGCTGGCGGTACAGAAGATCTTTGCGGAGGAAAATCGCGAACCGACGGACGTTGAGCTGGAGGTTATCGCACAAACCTGGAGCGAGCACTGCAAGCACCGCATTTTTGGCGCGAAAATCACCCACACTCTCGACGGCAAGACCGAGGTCATCGACAGCCTCTATAAGACTTACGTCCGGAATGTAACCGCCCGCATCCGCGAGAAGAAGCCGGACTTCGTGCTTTCGGCCTTTGTCGACAACGCTGGCTTCGTGAAGCTGGATGACGATCTCGCCGTCTGCCTTAAGGTTGAAACCCACAATCACCCCAGCGCCATCGAGCCGTACGCAGGAGCAAACACCGGCCTCGGCGGTGTCATTCGCGACATCCTTGGCGCAGGCAAGGGCTCCAAGCCAATTGCATCCCTCGACGTGTTCTGTTTCGGCCCTCCCGATACGAAACAGGAAGACATCAAGGCCAAGGACGTCATTCATCCGCTCGGCGTCATGCGCGGCGTCGTTCGCGGTGTGCGCGACTACGGCAACCGCATGGGCATCCCCACCACCAGCGGCGCCATCCAGTTTGCGGAGACCTACATTTACAATCCCCTCGTGTTCTGCGGCACCATGGGTGTCATTCCCATCTCAGACATCGAGAAGGAAATCAAAGCCGGTCAGTTGCTGATCGCCGCAGGCGGACGCACCGGCAAGGACGGCATCAAAGGCGCCACCTTCTCCAGCGTCTCCCTCACGACTTCCAGCCACGAGGAAGATCAAACCGCAGTGCAGATCGGGAATCCGATTGAAGAGAAAAAGGCAGCAGACTTTATCCTCGCGGCCCGTGCCAAGGGCCTCATCCAGTTTGTCACCGACTGCGGAGCCGGAGGCTTCAGCAGCGCCGCCGGCGAAATGCTCAGCGAGATCGGCGGCGAAGTGTGGCTGGAAAAC
Source organism: Phragmitibacter sp. (assembly GCA_965284365.1). Classification (GTDB taxonomy): domain Bacteria; phylum Verrucomicrobiota; class Verrucomicrobiia; order Verrucomicrobiales; family Verrucomicrobiaceae; genus Phragmitibacter. The sequence continues at coordinate 2,381,547 of OZ260079.1, read as the reverse complement.
GCACCACTCAAGGTCACCGGGATGGAGAGCTGGCAGATCTTCATCAGCGAAAGTCAGGAGCGGATGGTATTCTCCATTGAAGAAAGCGATCTGTCCGAGATCGAGCGCCTCGCTGCCATTTACGAGACCGAAATCTGCGTGCTCGGCAAAGCCGACGGATCCGGCATCCTGACGGTGAAACACTTCGGCGAAGTCGTGTGCCGTTTGGACAACAGCAAGCTCCACGAAGCCCCTCGCCGCCACATGACGGGCAGTTGGACTACCCCTTCAGGCACTGACGAAGACGCAGTGGCTATCAATCAGCTTCTCACTTCCAAGCCACACGGTGGAAACGACATCCTGAAGAAACTCATGGGCGACTTCGCCATCGTCTCACGCGAACCCATCATCCGCGAATACGATCATGAGGTGCAGGGCAACACTCTCCTCAAGCCACTCGCCGGCGCCGCTGGAGATGCCCCGCAGGACGGCTCTGTCATTCGCGTGGATGGCAGCGACCAACTCGTCGGCCTTTCCCTCGCGCTCCTGCCGGAGTGGGGACACCGCCATCCGCACCTCACCGGACGCGCGACGGTAGACGAGTGCTATCGCCAGCTCATCGCCATCGGCGCGAATCCCGATCGCATCGCCATTCTCGACAACTTCTGTGTGGGCAATCCCGATGCACACGAAGAACTCGGTGCCCTTGTGGAAACAACCAAAGGCATGGCGATCACTGCCGAGGCTTACGGCGCGCCTTTCGTCTCAGGTAAAGACTCCTTCTATAATTACTTCCAAACAGACGAAGGCCCGGTCTCCATACCCGTCACGCTGCTCGTCAGCGGCTTCGGCATTGTGGAGAAACCCGAATACATCGTCGGATCTAGCATTCGCAAAGCCGGCAACAAACTCGCCATCCTTGGTGCCGCCTCCGCCGGCCTCTCCGGCAGCGTCGTTACCAAGCAGTTCGGTGGATCCGCCGCGAAATCAGGCAGCGCCCCAACCTTCGACGAAGCGACCGCACTCGCCGCTTATCGCAAATATCACGGATTGATTCGACAGGGAGTCATCCTTTCGGCACACGATGTCAGCGAAGGCGGCCTCGCCGTAACGCTCGCCGAAATGGGTTTCTCCGGCAAAGCGGGCGTCCGCGTCGATCTCGACGCACTCCCGAAATGCGGCCAGCCCACCGCCGCAGAACTGCTTTTTGGCGAAACACCCGGACGTCTTGTCTTCGAAGTTAGCCCGGATCAGGTGGACGCCGTCACCGCTGCAGGCCTCACCATCATCGGTGAAACCACCGCAGCCCACGACTTGGTCGTTACCTATGGCGAGACGACGCTAATTCAAGCGGACCTCGCTCCCCTGAAAACCACCTGGAAGCAAGGCCTCACGCATTATTACGCTCCAGAAGAACCCTTGGTCCCCGCAAACAACGCAGCCTGAGCTGGCACTCAACCCCTGCCTACCAAGGACGTTTCGGAGTGCTGACATGGCCGCCCAGCAGCCTCCTCGGCTACGCGCAGCCATGGCCTGATTTCAAGGTAGCACCCAACACAACTCCCCCTCTTCTCACGCAATCGGCCGGATATCCCCCGGACGAAACACGATGAGCCCGATGCTACTGCGTTTATCCGCCAGATACGCAGAAATACGCCCATCGGTAATGCAGCATCGCCCTTTGTCCCGCATGGACGTGGCATGCATGAAACGAGCCGTGGCACCTGATCGCGAGGCCAGCCCTACATGGGACGTGTACCCCGTCTCATCCCGTGCGACTACCGCCAAGACATCGCCGTTTTGCAGAGAGGACTCGATACCCGCGACTTTGCTTTTGGGGATGTAATAAATGGGAAGATCGGAAACACGTGCCTCCACCCGCGCAATACCATCGCGGTTGGAAGTGCTGTTTCGGAGGTAGCGATAGTCCTTCCAGGCGATCTGCATTTCACGGATGTTCCTTCGAATCCGCACACCGCCCAATTGCCGCGTTACATTTCGGCCAAGTCCCCGGCGTTCGTTGTCGTAAAACACTTCCTCAAGGTGGTGCATGCGACTTAGGTAGCCACCATCGCATTTTCCACCTCGATAGCGCTCCAACTCGATCATCTTCAGATATTCCGCGGGGTACCACGGCGCAGGATGCGACTTGATCAACCGTGCGAAGGCCAGGGAAGCTTCATAAAAGGTCCAACAGTCCAGTGTATTTAGATTCACAGAGGCTGCTTCGATGTGGTCGTCGATCTCCAGGGTGTAATTGCCATACGGCGTACCTCGCAAAGCACTGGCCACGGCCACCGTCCGCTGCCCGATCGGCAGTGCTGCCCAGTTGTTCTTTTGCGCTTGTTGGCAGAGCCAATGGAATTTGTTCTCCCCTTTGAACACCGTGTCCCAGGGAAGTCTCCCCCGGTAAATACTATACGGCGGAGGCCCGGCAGATGCTGCGGCAGCGGTCGAGCTCGACGCAGCCGCCACAGTTGTGGCGGGGGTGGCAGGTGCAGAAGAAGCACATTGCGCGAGGAACAGCCCAGCTGCAGATGCAGGCAGAGCTGCCAGAAAGTTACGTCGTGAGTACGGCAGATTAGAACAGGTCATGGATATTCAGGGGGAGGCTCTCCAGGGTACGAGGAGGGCAATATTGAATGTCGTGCCTAATGGACACATTCTGAGCGATTTCTGCTCATTCGCCGAGCAGGAATTTGGCCGAAATTACTAAAATCAATAACGCAATCAGATCGCATTTATAAAGCAATTTACTTGCAGTAGATAATGAGCGCGATAAAAAGCGCATTATGAAGACCGTCATTCTCGCCTCTCTCGGCATGCTGACCGCCACTGCATTCTTCGCTTCTGCCTCTTCCGTCCCGGATTTGGCAAACTCACACTCAACTGATTCCGGTGCTCTGGAGACACCGAAATGGCTCACAGGGGAATCCGCCAATATCGGCGGATTCCTGTTTCCGCACGCCCACTTTCAATCCACCTATGGTGCGACAACGGCCGATAGCCTGGAGCACTTCGGTGCGGGGCATCACGATCCGGTCAGAGACGGTTGGACTATTCAGGGCTTCGAATTTGGTTCCTCCCTTCGTGCAGGCGAGCACTTGGAAGCCTTCGCCACCTACCATTTGTTTCAAGATGCTGAGACCAGGAATTGGGACGGCGAGTTTGAAGAGTGGTTTGGAAAGATCAAGAATCTCTCCGGGGGCCTATCGCTGCGCGGTGGCCGCTACCTCAATCGCTTCGGTTTTCAGAACCAGACGCATAGCCACGGTTGGGATTTCGCCGACAATAACCTGCTCAACGGCAGATTCCTCGGTGACGATGGACTCTCCAGCATCGGTGGTGAGGTTACCTGGGAAATGCCCTCGCCCTGGACCTCGCTACTCAGCCTGAGCATAGGCCAGGCCCAAATTGAAGAACACGAGCACGACGAGGAAGAGCATCATGACGATCATGATCATGCGCCACTATTTGAAGGAGAGTCAGCACTCTTCGACAGCGCGATAGTTACGGGCAATTGGACCAACGAAAAGGACTACAATGATTTCCACCAATTCCGCTTTGGGCTTAGCGGAGCTTGGGGAAGCAATGGTCTAAATGGAAACTCACAAGTTTACGGGGCTCACGCGGAATACACCTGGCGGGAAAACGGGTATGAATCGGGTGGGCGCTACTTTCGGTGGCGGAACGAGATCGCTCTCCGCTCCTTCGACTACCAGGTCGCAAGCGAAGAAGACGAGCACCATGTTGAGCTGGAACATGACCATCATGAGCACTCCACCGCATCTGGTCGTGAAGACGAATTCGGAGCCTACACCATGCTTAGCTATGGTCTCGACAGCGGCTGGGTCTTTGGTCTGAGAGGAGAATACGTGAGCGGTATCGCCATCGCTGAATTGGCCGAACGCTGGCGCGTCAGCCCGATGGTGACCTACTATCTCAATCCTCAACGCACCTTCTATTGCCGGGGCCAATACAATTATGACCGTGGGTCATCATTCGGGAACGAACACAGCGTTTGGCTGCAACTCGGCTTTAATTGGGGTGGCGCGGAAGTCCGCTGAGGCCAGGGCTAGAGGTGATCTGGCGCTTCCGGCCCCACATCTTTAGCATTCAGGGGCGTAGGCGCTTTCACAACAGGCGCCTCCTTCTCCCATTGAAACCAGGTGGCTCCCGCGATGTCAGGCTTGGCGTGCGCATCGTAGGCCCGGTTATCCTTTGGTTGCATGTCACGTAATTGACCAACGTTCACGATTGGTTTTGAGAACTTCTTTGACCGCACGACGGTATTGTTGGTAAACACACAGGCGTTCGGTGCAAAAGGCCAATCCTTGTCTTCCTTCTCAAATCCAAACTGAAGAGGCGAACAATTCACCCAAACGTTGTTGGTGATCTGGCATTTCGTGGGCGGCACCGCCGTCATGTCACTGTAGTTCTTGCCGATGTTATCTGTCGTAGGCGTGTCATACATGCCGGGGATCAGCGAAAAAGGCGCTTCATGGCGGCTACCCGTCAGCCCTTCGAAATAGTTGTCGAAGACCCGGTGTTCGAATCCGAATAGCTTGATACCGCCGAAGCCTGGGCCGTCTTCGGTGGCGATGATGATGTTCCCAGATGCCTCGCTGCGATTGCCGAGGCGAAAGCAAATAGCCCCTCGGCAATTGATGAGTGTGTTGCGGCGGACGATATTGTCTGAGGACTTCAGGGACATGAGCTCATCCTCCCCACTGCAACGTTCCAGTAGGTTATCTTCGATGATCGTAAACGAACTGCGGCCTGATGCGCCGAGATCATTACCGCCAGTGCGGATCGTCTCGTGGCCGTTTTCGCGGTTTGCATAGACCACATCGCGGAAGTGATTGTGATCGATGCGATCATGCTGGGAACACACCAGTGCGGTGTCGTCCCCGCGAACGAACAGTGGGCTACCGCGATTCACTTTCCGCTCGAATAGATTGTGGTCGATGCGATTGTGCCCGCTGCGCGCTCCATCCACGGTTACCCAGTGCTCCCAGTGTCTTGGTTTGGCGCGTTCCTCCGGGCGAAGCGTGTTCCGCGTCACGCGAACATTCTGGCAGTTATCCAGCAACACAGACTGTTGATCGGCATCGTTTTCAAAAACAAAGCCCTCCAGCACGAGGTGCTCACAATCCCTGAGGATGAATCCCGCTTCCCCGATGATCACCACTTTCCCGCGTTGCGCAGCGCGAATCGTGATGGGCCTGTCCGCGGTTCCCTTCAGGCCTTGCAAGGTACGGCATCCTTGGGTGGTATAAGTCCCATCCGGAACCTCCACGCTTTTTCCAAGACCCAGATCACGCAGCAGAGCCTTTAGCGATGGAGTGTCTTCTGCCAGCGACTTCGCACCAAAGGACACGGCCAGCAGTGGGACTAATAGGCGGCAAAGGAGGACTCTTTTTGTCATGACATCACAGAACATGTCTGATCGTCACAGTTACGAACGCCTTTTATCAGGCTTTTCAAGACCGAGCATCTTCACACAGAAGACAACGTGTTTGTCTAGGCGGGAGGTCGGCGGGGGCCCCGTGGACCCCCACGCTTATTCGGTCTGTCCGGAGGTCCGCTGCGGTCACGGTTCGGACGGGGGCCCTTCCCTGGTTCGGAGCGTGAGTTATTCTCCGATCCGGGTGGCTTGTCTCTTCTTTGGCTCGGCCCACGGCTGCGCTTCTTTGCAGGAGCTTGCCGAAGCGTCCGCTTGGCAGCGTGGCGCTTCACAGCGGCTGTTCTCGGACGGCTCAGCTTGGGGCGTTCACTGGACTTGGGATTCAGAAGCAGGGTTTCCACTTCGTCCGCGCTCAATTCACGCCACGCGCCTTCGCGCAGCCCTTTGATGGAGAGGTTTCCGATGCGCACACGGATCAGGCGGCGCACTTCGAATCCGAGGAAATAGAGCATCTGCCGGATCTGCCGCTTCAAACCTTGTTTGAGAACAATCCCGAGCTTGTAGTCGCCAATCATCCAGGCGCGCTCTGCCTTCATAGGGCCTTCTGGCGTGTGGAATCCTTCCACCAGCCTCGGGAGCTTTTCGGGGTCAAAGCGTTCTTCCACTTGCACCTCGTACTCCTTTTCCACGCCCATGCTGGGATGCAGAAGCTTTTGGGAGAGTTCACCCTGGTTCGTCAGCAGGATCAGCCCTTCGCTGTCCTTATCCAGTCGGCCCACATGGTGCAAGGTGGCGAATTTTTCCGGAAGCAGATTGTAGAGGGTCTCACGATCCCTCTCGTCACGACGGGTGCAAACAAAACCGCGGGGCTTGTGCAGGGCGATCATGACTCCCTTGTTTTGCCGGAGTTTCCGGCCATCCACTTTGACCTCGTCAGTCTCCTTGACGGAGGTCGCCAGGTTAACGCAAATGTCGCCATTGATGGCGACCCGGCCTTCCAGGATGATGGCTTCGCAGCCTCGCCGCGAACCAAGTCCGCAGGCACTAAGAAATCGGTTCAGGCGCATGATGCTAGGGGGCAGATTGCGGCCTCCATCGAGCACCGCGCCTATTTTTCACTTCCAACTGTCTCAACTAAGACGACCGCCAGCAGAGCCAGTTTAGGCCACCCCAGCGCAATTCGTCCGAGTATGGCTTACTCCGCAGGCTTGGTCTTTGGCAGATTGTAAAGGCTGCGACCTTGCTTCCAAAGCCCACGGGCCTTGAGGAGCTTGATGCGCTCACCACGCTTGAGAACGCTGCGCTTGGTGCCGACGGAGCCGCCGGAATTCTTGAGACTGCGATGCTGGGACATGATGAGTTCGGTGAACGGTGGACAGAAATTGAGGGGCGGGGAGGATACCCAGCCTTCCCTTGCTGGCAAGGGAAAATTGCTTCTGGCTGCTTTGCAGATCAGCTACGCCAGCACGTCGGTGACAATTTTCCCCTTGTCCCCTACAGTAAAGGGGCGGCCGCTGGACGAAACCACAACCTGGTCAACGTTCATGCCCATGAGATGTCCCACGGTGCTGTGAAAGTTTGGGATGGTGACCATCTTGTCCGCCACTTCACTGCCGGAGGGATCACTCGCTCCGTGCACGTAGCCAGCTTTCACGCCAGCTCCCGCGAGCAGCGTTGAAAACGCTTTGGGATGGTGATCCCGTCCGCTGCGGCTGTTGATTTTTGGGCTGCGGCCAAACTCGGAGCAGAGCACAACGAGGGTTTCGGAAAGCAATCCCTGGCTCTGCAAGTCTCCCAGCAGAGCGCTCAATGCCACGTCCAGTTCCGTCCCCTTCTCCTCCATGGCATCATCGATGTCATTGTGCATGTCCCAACTGCCAAAAGCCACTTCCACGAATCGCACACCTTTTTGCACCAGGCGGCGAGCCAGCAGACAGCCTTGGCCAAACTTGCCACGCCCGTAATTTTCCCGGATCTCATCGGATTCCCCTGCTAGACTGAAGACCGCCAAATCCTCGCTGCCGAGGAGCTTCAGTGTGTCGTCGTAGAAGTCGGTGTAGTTCTTCAGGTTCAAATCGCGGAATTTCGACCTGAAATTTCCATCCAGCTTGTTCAGCAGGGCCAGCCGCTTTTGCATGATATCCGGTTCGGCGCCCATTTGGGAATATTGCAGCCCGGCATCCGGATCCAAAATTGGGAGAGGCGAATAAGCCGCGCTGAGGAAGCCGTTCCCATGATCGGGGTTCCTGTTCACACAGACGCTGGTTGGCAGTGATTTGGAACTTGGGCCAAGAAGGTTGTGCGCCCAGGCACCAAGAGTGGGATGTTGGATGGTGCCGCGTTGCTCATAGCCGGTCCGGATGACATACTGGCCCGCCGCATGAACCCCGGTCTTGGAATTCATGGAACGGATAACGGATATCTTGTCGGAGTGATCTTTGGCCAAGTTTGGCAGGTAGCCGCCCAACTGATAACCGGCTTTTGTCGTGATGGGATCACGCGGTCCTTTCGTGTCGCCGGTTTTGGGATCCAGTGTGTCGATGTGCGACATGCCGCCAATCATCTGCAGCCAGATGACATGCTTGGCTTTGCCGAAGCCGGGAAGCGTCGAATTATCCGACGTTGCCGGCGTGGTCTCGGCCGCTCGCAAAGCCGAAGGGAGAAGCGTAACCCCAAGCGTGGTCTGGGCGAGCCGCTCCACAAAGTGCCGACGGGAATGGGGATCAAAACTAAGAAAGGGTGCTCTCATGGCATTCTGGGGTGAGACGGGCCGATGTCTTATTGTACAAAGACGAACTCACGGGAGTTGAACAAAACCCACGTCAGATCTCCGATGGTGAGCCCGCTGGCCAGACCTGCCTTGGCGTCGGCCATCTCCTGGGTGTTGGGAGGGCGGCTGAAGAAACTGTAATACAGTGACTCAATCTTGGCCTCATCCCCATTGGCTTGACCTGTGGCAGTGGCAAAGACCAGCGAGCGTGGATTGCGCAAAACGTGCTGCGCTTCGCCATTCATGAGCATGAGTACCTGCGGGATGCTGCCCTCATCGCTGTTGCTGTCAGCAATCTGGCGGTCGCTTTGGCCGAACATTCGAAGAAAGTGTTGCTCCCGCTCGGGTTGGCGCAATTCGCTAGCTCTCGCCAAGACCAGGCCCTCCAGCATCTCTGGCTGAGCAAAGTTGCCGTCCTCATTGGAGCTTTCCTGCTGCATCATCATGCGGCGAGCCTTCTTTCCTTTGCCCGGCTTGCCCCCTCCCGCATTCCCATTTCCCAAAGCTGCTGTGAGCGCCTGGCGATCCTGACTCAATGCCGTGACCTTGGCCTTGAAGCTCTCTTGTGTCAGGTCGCTCGGCAGGCTGATCAGGGATACATACTGATCCGCACGCTTCAGTTTATAACCATCCACTTTTTCCCCGATGGCCAAAGTCACACAGGAATCCCAGGCCTGCTCCGCCGTCATCCGGCGCAATACGGGGCCCGGGAAATAATAGGGGTCACCAAGGGTGATCTCCGTCGTCACGGCTTCCCGCTGATAAGTCTGCGTGTTGCAGAGCAAGCGCATGTAAGCGCGGATGTCGAATTTCAGCCGCACCATCTCACTCGCCAGATGATTCAGCAGCATGGGATTGTTGGAATGCCCAGGATCATCAAGATCCGTCACAGGCTCTTTGACCGCCACGCCAAAGGCCACCTTCCAGAGGCGGTTGGCGATCGTCATGGCAAAGCGGGGGTTCTGCGGACTGGTCATCCACTTGGCAAAGGTCTCCCGCATTTCCGGTTCGCTGCGCTTCTGCTTGAGCGCGGCTTCCGCTTCCTGGTAGGGGCGGCTGCGAACATCTTCCTTGGTCCATGCAATGAGTTTCGGCGCCACAGGATCACCGGGTTTGGCATCCTTGTATTTGTAGTCGTCCGGGAAGGTCAGATCGCTTTGGGCCGCATCCTCGACCGCGAGTCCATTTGCCCGGGTTAGACGAATTGCCACCTGAAAATCCCGCTGGGAGAGTTCTTCCCGGAGACCACGGAGCAAACCCTTCCCCATCATCGGCCCTTGCGGGCCTTTACCGCCGTAGGTCTCGGTCGCTCCAAAGAACGCAGCCATTTCATAAAACTGGCGCTGCGTCCAATCCGCGAAGGGGTGATCATGGCATTGAGCACAGGCAACGTTAGCCCCGATGAAAGTGCTCAGCGTCAGCGAGAGATTGTCCAGCCGCATGCCCCGGTCGCGGAGAAGGTAACCCGTGGCTCCGTTATCCAGGAGCTTCCCGTCTGCCACCATCATCTCATGGACGATCTCGTTCCACGGACGGTTCTTGACGAGCTGACCTTTGAACCACTCTTCGTAAGTAAAGAATTTCGACTTCTGCGCGTCATCCGTCATGCGGAGCATGTCGGCGAAGTAGTTGAACATGCGGGAGCTGAAGCCTTCGCCGTTGACGAGCTTGTCGATGACTTTGGCGCGTTTGGATGAACTGGTGTCGGAGAGAAACGCCATGGTTTCTTCACGCGTCGGGATGCGTCCTGCCAGATCGAGATAAACCCGGCGAACGAACTGCTCGTCGCTGGCCAGAGCATTGGGCGCCACGTTTTTCACCTTGAGCCCAAGTCCGACGATCTCGTCAATCTTGGCAGCCGCCTGGGCGAGGTTGGGATCCAGAGGGATGCCGAGTCCCTCGGGCTTTAGTGTCTGGGCCGCCACCTGGTCGTCTGCAGACAAACGCTCCAGAGGGAGGCGATGAACATAGCCATTCTTGGTTTGCAGGAAGACGTTCCCGTTCTCAAGGCCCCGGAAAGTCGCCTCCAGAGGTCGGCCCTGGGTGTCGTGCCAGATGCGGAAAACGGCTTTGGCATCCGGAGCAGTGGTGGTGGGTGAGGTAGGAACTGGAGCGTTTTGCGCGCTCAGCGTTCCCGGGGCACAGAGGCCTAGACCGATAATAAGAAAAAGGTGGGACGGCTTCATGGCGCGGAAGGTGCGGTTGGCAGCAGAAACGAAGGGCAACCCCGGGCCTTTCATCAAACTGTATGACGCATCCAACCCCTCTTTGGATTCCGGGTTTCGTATTCTCGTCCGATTTCTCTGAGGCGTCGTGTCTTCTTGCCTGCGCGCTCCTTATCATGGAAGCTCAGCACCCATTCCTTTTCCCATGTCCAAAGCGATCAATCTGAAACAGTACCGGTTTCCCCAGAAACACACGACGAAACTGAGCAAGCTTCCCACGCGCGTAGCGAAGCTGTATGCCGACAAGCCGGACTATCAGCAAAAGCTTGGCGCTTTGCGCGACGATATTCATGAACTGCAAGGCCAGCTCTATGCGCAAAGTCGGCATTCGGTTCTCGCCATTTTCCAGGCCATGGATGCCGCAGGGAAGGACAGCACGATTGAGCATGTCTTCTGCGGTATAGATCCCCAGGGCGTCGAGGTGCATTCCTTCAAGGCTCCCACGAGCCTCGAACTCGATCACGACTTCCTCTGGCGCAGTCTGGTGGCGCTGCCGCCTCGCGGGAAGATCGGCGTCCACAACCGCAGCTACTACGAAGAGGTACTCGTTTGCAAGATTCACCCAGAGATCATCTTGCAGCGGCAGCGACTGCCAGAGGATCTGACCAAGAACCTGGACAAGCTCTTTAAGCAACGGCACGAGAGCATTTGCGACCTTGAAAAACATCTGGGCCACAACGGCACGAAGGTGATCAAGTTTTTCCTCAACGTTTCAAAGGAAGAGCAGCGCAAGCGCCTCTTAGCGCGCATTGAGGAACCGGCGAAGAACTGGAAGTTTGAAGAGGGTGATCTGGCGGAGCGGGAGCACTGGGACGACTACATGAAGGCCTATGAAGAGACTATTCATCGAACCGCCACTGATGCTGCGCCGTGGTATGTGATCCCTGCGGATGACAAGCGGAACATGCGCCTTCTCACGGCGATGATTCTGCGGGAGGAGATCAAAGCACTCAAGCCTGACTGGCCGACGATCAATCACGCCCAGCGGGAGGCGTTGGAGCATTGCCGGACGGTGCTTAGTCGTAAGACTAAGGACTGAACTTTTGGGTATCTGATGGTAGCGGCAACGCGCTGAAAAAAGGGGGGCAAGTGCGAAACCGTGTTTGTACTGGCGCAATAAAGCGCGTAGTGCCGCTGAGGCGTGCAGCAATATGCGAAATAGCGTACTATGTAGTACGGAATGGCGATGAGAGAGTTTGTTTGGGGGGGCTGGGAAGGCTGGGCAAGAGGTGATCTGGGCGGATAGACACGAGTCGAAGATGCCAGAGGATTGGTAAGCGGCAATGGGTGCCGGGGGCGGTTGGAGCGAATGCCCTACTTCGAGTAATCACGCGGCGGGGTGAAAGAGATATAGGTCTAATAGGACGAATAGAACCAATGGTGGGAGGTGCGAAGTTTGGGTAGCGGAGTGGTGTGCGCATTTTAATGCCGCGATTTTTGACTGGCCATAAATGCTGACAATTCGGGCGTGCAACGATGTGCACGAATCACCGAGGCAGGAAAAGAGGTCGCCCTTTGGCATGGCACCGCGGCTGCTGATTCCAGACATGTCGCTCACTTCCGTGGGCGCGCCTGGAAGTCATCAAACATTAAAACCATCTGTTGCCATGCCTGAAGTCAAGATCCCTGCTTACAAGAACGGTGATGTACTCGTCGACTACGAAGAAAAGGTCTTCGAAGACATCAAAGCCAATCCCGGCGAAAAAGCGCTCGTGACCTTTCACGGTGTCGCTTTCGAAGGCTCCATCGGCCTCGTGAATACGCTCAATGCCACGCGGCTGCTCCGCAAAGGTTACGACACTGCCATCCTGCTCTATGGACCGGGCGTGACGCTCGGTTTCCAGCGTGGGTTCCCTACTCTGGGTGATGAAGCGTTCCCCGGTCACCTTTTGGTGAACAAGCGCTTTGAAACCTTCATGGCGGAAGGCGGAAAAATCTACGCCTGCCGCTTCTCCACCCAGGCCCTCTACGGCCAGACGGAGAAGGCCTTCATCCCCGGGATCATCCCGATCAACCCGCTGGATGTGCTGGATTGCATCCTCACGTATCAGCGCGCCGGTGCGGTGATGATGCATTCGTGGAACCTCTAATCCTCTCCGGATCATGTCCACGATTCGAGCGGCGGCGGTGCAAATCGCCCCAGACCTGACCAGTTGCGAAGGCACGGTAGACCGAGTCTGCCGCGCCATCGCGGACGCCGCTGCGCGCGGCGTCGAACTGGCGGTCTTCCCGGAGACGTTCGTTCCCTACTACCCGTATTTCTCCTTCGTGGAGCCACCGGTGTTGCAGGGGAAGGAACATCTGCGGCTTTATGAGAATGCCGTTGAGGTGCCCGGCTGGGTGCCAGACGTGCTGTCTCAGCAAGCCCGGCACCATGGCATGGTGCTGGTGGTGGGTGTGAATGAGCGCGACCACGGCTCGCTCTACAACACGCAGCTCGTCTTTGATGCGGATGGGACCCTGGCCCTGAAGCGCCGGAAGATTACGCCCACCTATCACGAGCGGATGATCTGGGGACAGGGTGATGGCTCTGGACTGAAAGTGGTCAATACGCGGGTGGGCCGGATAGGCGCACTCGCCTGTTGGGAACACTATAATCCCCTCGCCCGCTTCTCCCTGATGGCGCAGCATGAGCAAATCCACTGTGCGCAGTTCCCTGGCTCCATGGTGGGCCAGATCTTCGCGGATCAGATGGAGGTGACCATCCGGCATCATGCGCTGGAGTCGGGCTGCTTCGTGGTGAATGCCACGGGCTGGCTCACGGATGAACAAATCACCCGGATCTCCGGCGACCCTAAAATGCAGAGGTCGTTACGAGGTGGCTGCTACACGGCGATCATCTCGCCAGAAGGTGTGCCGCTCTGTGAACCCATCACGCAAGGTGAAGGCATGGCCATCGCGGACCTGGACTTCGCCCTTATCACCAAACGCAAACGCATGATGGACTCCGTGGGCCACTACTCACGGCCGGAACTGCTCTCGCTGAACATTCAGCAAACGGCTTACCGCCAGACCGATCTGGAGGAAAGCCCGCCACTCACCCTCTTCAATACCAGTCATGATAGCGAGTGTCTTCCAAACATCCCTGCTGACGAAAAAGCAACTGCTGGCGTCTGAGTTGCAGTCGCTCGGGCTGCGCATCACGGACGAGAGCCAATCTGCCGCGAGCCGGCGGGGTGGTGCTGGTCCCAGTGATCACAAAGCTGTGACGGTCATGGGCACGACGCTCATGGTGCCGGTGCATACGCGGCCCGTGCAGCATTCGCCTTTCACGGCGGATGCCCCAGACGCCGTGGGGCGATCCATGCTCTACCGCGATGGCGTGCCGGAGACACCACTGCAATTTCCGCCACAGCCACGCTTCTATGGCATGTCCACGCTGGATGGTATTCCGTATTGGAAGATCGCCCAGCTTCACTCCAACAATGTACTGGCAACAACCGTGCTGCAAACCTGCATCCGGTATGGGAACAGCAATACGAAGTGCCAGTTCTGCGCCATTGGTGAGTCCCTGAAAGCCGGGCGGACTATTGCGCGGAAATCTCCTGAGCAACTCGCCGAAGTGGCGGCGGTGGCCAAGCAGTTGGACGGCATTGAACAAGTAGTGCTCACCACGGGCACACCTGCTACGGATGACCGTGGCGCGGCGGTGCTGGTGGAAGTAGCCGCAGCCATCAAGGAGCGCACGGGATTACTCATCCAAGCCCAGTGCGAACCGCCCGCAGACTTCCGGTGGTTTCGGCGCCTGCATGAAGCGGGTGTGGATACGCTGGGCATGCATCTGGAGGCGTGGGATGAGGAGATTCGAGCGCGCATCATGCCGGGGAAAGCCCAGGTGCCCGTGGCGTTTTATATGGAAGCTTTCGCCGCCGCCGTGGCTGTTTTTGGCCGTGGTCAGGTAAGTACCTATCTGCTGGCTGGTCTGGGCGATACCGTGGAAGGGCTGCTGTTTGGCTGCCGTCAGCTGATCGCCTTGGGCGTGTATCCGTTTGTGGTGCCGTTTGTGCCGATTGGCGGCACGCAACTGGAAGGTTTGCAGCCACCGGATGCCGACTTCATGCGGAGCATTCTGGAGCCGCTCGGCAAGATGCTGAGCGACGCAGGGATGACCTCCGACACAGTCAAAGCGGGCTGCGCCAAATGCGCGGCGTGTTCCAGCCTCTCCACCTTTGAGAAGAAATCGGTGTGCGTCTGAGGTTTCCCTCAGCTGACAAGTCATTCCCCCCACTCTCATGCCCGAAGTCATCTTCACCATTGAACTCCCGAACGGCGAAAAGAAACGCTGTTACTCTCCATCCACGGTCATCCGGGACTATTTCAAAATCGGTGATGAATTCCTCATGTCTGACTTTGTGAATCGCAGCCGCGAGGCTCTGACGGAGGCTTCGGAACGGGTGCGAGCGAAGTTCGGTTTTTACTGTACCTCGGCCTCCGCCCAGGTCGCGGAAATTGAGTTTTTCGCCCGGTCCCAACCTGCGGACGGCAAGGTGCGCATCCTGAATATTTGAATCACGTCATGAATCCTTTCACCCCTTTGGAGAAAAACATTATGGACGATCTGACCCCTGTCCCCGGCGCGGGGACGCCGCCCCTGAAGAGCCACTATCCCGCCATCATCGTCGGCGGCGGACAGGCGGGGCTTTCCATGAGCTACTGCCTGAAGGCGCGTGGCATCGACCATCTGGTCTTTGAAAAATCCCGCATGGGCGAAGCCTGGCGGTCGCAGCGCTGGGACACCTTCTGCCTGGTGACACCGAACTGGCAATGCAAGCTGCCCGGCTTTGACTACCCCGGGGGCGATCCCGATGGCTTCATGAAGAAGGACGAGATCGTGGCCTACATTGAAGCTTACGCGAAGTCCTTCAATCCCCCGTTGCATGAGGGCGTGACCGTTTCCCGGCTGCGTCGGCATGAGAATGGCTCGTTCAGTGTGAGCACTTCCATGGGCGACTTCACGGCAGACCAGGTCATTGTGGCGACGGGTGGGTATCAGATCTCCACGATTCCGCGCATGGCGGAACGCATGCCGGAGGGCATTCACCAGATGCACTCCTCGGACTATAAAAATCCGAATGACCTGCCGCCCGGCGCGGTACTGGTGGTGGGCTCAGGGCAGTCTGGTTGCCAGATCGCGGAGGATCTCCATCTGGCGGGCCGTGAGGTACATTTATGCGTGGGTGGTGCTCCGCGCACGGCCCGGCGCTACCGGGGACGCGATGTGGTCGATTGGCTCCATGACATGGGTTACTACAACAAGCCGGTGCATGAGCATCCGCTCAAGGAACGTGTCCGCGCAAAAGCTAACCACTATGTGACGGGACGCGATGGAGGCCGAGATATCGATCTGCGGAAATTCGCGACGGAAGGCATGAAGCTTTATGGCCGACTGCAGGAATTGAAGAACGGCGTCATCACGTGCGCGCCGGATCTGGCGGCGAACCTGGACAACGCGGACAAGGTCGCGGAGAGCATCAAGGACACGATCGACAAGTTCATCGCGGCTAACAATATCTCGGCACCAACGGAGCCGCGTTACACACCGCTTTGGAAACCGGAAGAAGAACCGGGGCATATCGATCTCGTGGCTTCTGGCATCACCACGGTGATCTGGAGCATGGGATTTAAGACGGATTACAGTTGGATTGAATTGCCGATTTTTGACGGCAAAGGGTATCCGAGTCATCAGCGGGGTGTAACGACGACGCCAGGCATCTACTTCCTGGGCCTGCCCTGGCTTTACACCTGGGGATCGGGCCGATTCTCCGGTGTGGCGCAGGATGCCGAATTTCTGGCGGATCAGGTCGAGGCGCGTCATAGCGCGACGGCTCAGACGACGCACCGGGTGCTCAACGAACTGGCACTCGGCTCCTGATGGCAAATTGACTCGAGAATCGAACTTCAAAGGTAATCACCGACCATGCTTTTTGAAACTTACGCTGACTACAAGCCCCGTGACTTCGTCTTTAAAATTGCCAGTACCGCCGACGAGATGCGCGGCTACTGGAAGTTGCGACAGGATGTCTTTTGCGAGGAGCAACAAGTCTTCCACGATGGGGACGACCGCGATGCCATTGATGACGATGCCATCCCCATCATCTGTGCGGTACTGGTCGCGGGCATGGTGGATGAAGTGGTGGGAGCGGTGCGCATCGATGAACGCGAGCCGCGCCTTTGGTATGGGAGCCGGCTTTGTGTTTCGACTGAGTTTCGCCGTCTCACGCAATTGAGTCCGGGCGTGAGCATCCGAAATCATCAGCCGGTGTATAAAGGCTTCGGGGCCCTGGGTGCGGGACTCATCTATAAAGCGGTGTCCACCGCCAATGCCATTGGGTGCGACCGGTTCCTCGCCAATGTGCAGGAGCAGAATGCGCGCTTCTTTCAGCGCCTTCATTGGACGCCGCTGGGTGAGCAAGAATTGCACGGCAGACGGCACATT
Source organism: Phragmitibacter sp. (assembly GCA_965284365.1). GTDB lineage: Bacteria > Verrucomicrobiota > Verrucomicrobiia > Verrucomicrobiales > Verrucomicrobiaceae > Phragmitibacter. Next base: position 2,364,730 of record OZ260079.1, on the reverse strand, counting down.
CACATGGAAGCGGAATTGCACCGTTATCCTGCCGCGGAGTTGGTGGCTTAGGGCGATCGTCCTGAGACCATCGTAAAAGCGGGCGGCGTGGTGGCGTATTGGCTAGGCCATGACCAATCGCCGCACCTTCCTTCGTCATTCTGCGTCCGCCGCCGCTGCTTCTCTAGCAGCCACACCGTGGGCCTCTGCTTCCGCAGGCGGTCCGACCAACTGCGAGATCCTGGAGACCAAGACGGTCACCTCGCAGCCGCAGTTCTATCATGGTTGGCCAACGGTGGCCCGGCGCAGCAATGGCGAGCTATGGGCGGTGTGCTCGGGTGGCCGCGCGGAACATGTGTGCCCTTTCGGACAAGTGGTATCGCTGACATCGAAAGACAACGGCATGACTTGGTCGCGCCCGCGAGTGCTGCTGGATGGCGCGATCGATGATCGGGATGCAGGCATACTCGAAACGGCCAAAGGCACACTCCTGGTGACGACTTTTACTTCGCTGGCCTATGAGCCTTCACTGGCGAAAGCGGAGCAAAGCAAGACATGGCCTGAGGAAAAACTGGCGCTATGGAAAGCCACGCGGGATTTACTCACGCCAGAGCAACGCAAGGCGGCCCTCGGCGAATGGGTGCTGCGCTCCACAGATGGCGGGATTACGTGGTCGCCGCCCATTCCCACGATTGTGAACAGTCCGCACGGGCCGATTCAGTTGAAGGATGGCCGATTGCTGTATGCAGGCAAGCATCTTTGGTCCGATGAAAAGACAGTGGGGATCGCTGAATCCCGCGACGATGGGGAGACCTGGCAGTGGCTAGCGGAGATTCCGACACGCAAGGGTGATAAGGCAACCAACGGCTACCATGAACTGCACGCTGTGGAAGCGGCGGATGGCACGATCATCGTGCAGATTCGCAATCACAATGATCAGCACAAAGGGCATACCTTGCAAACGGAGTCGCGCGATGGAGGCAAGACTTGGACGGAGCCGCATGACATTGGGGTTTACGGTCTGCCATCGCATCTGCTGAGGTTGCGGGATGACCGGTTGCTCATGACTTATGGCCACCGGCGTCCGCCTTTTGGCAATCAAGCACGGCTTAGCACGGATAATGGGAAAACGTGGGGTGAAGCGATGCTGATCTCGACCGATGGCATAGGAGGTGATCTCGGGTATCCGAGCACGGTGGAACTGGGAGATGGAACATTGCTATCGCTCTGGTATGAGACGATGAAGGAACCGAAGCTAGCGGTGCTCCGGCAAGCGAGGTGGCGGCTATTGTGATGATGAAATGAGGCAACCCCCAGGTTATGCTCAGCGGCGGAACAAAGTATTAACCAAACTGCGCGGTGGGCGCATCTTGGGCACATGCAAAACAACTCAAATCTTAGCCTCCATGGCCTGCACCACGTCACTGCGGTGACGGGCAATGCCGTGGCGAATGTGGACTTTTACACGCGTGTCCTCGGCATGCGTCTGGTGAAGAAGACGGTGAACCAGGACGATGTCTCCGCTTATCACCTCTTCTATGCAGATGAGCTTGGCAGCGCGGGTACGGACCTGACCTTCTTTGACTGGGCGGGCATGAGGCCGGCACATAACGGCGCGGGCACAGTAACCGAGACAGGATTGCGCGTGCTGGGCGACGATAAGACGCTGGAAGCGTGGGCCGACCGGTTCACGAAGGAGGGCGTGACGCATGGTAATGTGGAAGGTCAGTTTGGCCTGCCAACGCTTACGTTTCGTGATGCCGAGAATCAGCACCTGCGTTTGATCGCGCAGCCTGCCACAGAAGCCGAAGCGACGGGGCCTTTTCATCCCTGGAAAGGTAGTCCATTGCCGTTGGACTCGGCAATTGTTAGTCTCGGTTCGGTGACGTTAGAGGTGCACAATGCCGCAGATACGGCCGACTTCCTGACGGAGGTTTTGAACTTCCGTGCGGATGAGAAAGAGACGGGATTGTATGATACTGGTCCTGGTGGTCCGGGTGCGCGTCTTTTGCTCAAGGAAGGTCTGCATCGTGGCGGCCAGGGTACACGCGGCGTGCATCACGTTGCTTGGCGTGTGAAAGACTCGGAGGCGCTGCTTGCGTGGCAGAAGCAGATCGAGGCGAGTGGTATTGGCACGTCAGGTCAGGTGAACCGTCACTACTTCCAGTCGCTGTATTTCCGCATCCCCGGCGGCATCTTGTTTGAGATCGCTACCGACGGACCTGGATTCACAGCGGATGGTGAAGAAGCTTCCCACCTGGGTGAACGTCTGGCTTTGCCGCCGTTCCTGGAACCGCATCGGCAGAAGATCGAAGCCGGTCTGACTCCTTTGAACTATCAACCTGCGAACCAAGCTTAATCTGATCGAGCCATGAATGTTACTCCTTCTGCTTCCACGACATCGCTTGGATTTATTCACCGGTTTGTGCCTGGTGCCTCAGGATCTGATGCCCCGGTGCTGCTGCTCCTGCATGGCACAGGCGGCAACGAACATGATCTGATTGAACTGGGTCAGTCGCTCCTGCCCGGCGCGGCACTGCTCAGCCCGCGAGGTAAGATCCTCGAAAATGGCATGCCGCGCTTCTTCCGTCGATTGGCGGAAGGAGTGTTCGATGAAGCCGACCTGATTCACCGTACGGGTGAACTGGCGGACTTTGTGGAAGCTGCGGTCAGCCACTACGGATTGAATGCAAAAAAGATCGTGGCCCTGGGTTATTCCAATGGTGCGAACATCGCGGCGAGCCTGCTTTTGCTGCGGCCCGGAATTCTGAGTGGTGCGGTATTGTTGCGGGCGATGGTGCCGTTGCAGCCTAAGTCGCAACCGGACTTGAAAGGAACGCGTGTGTTCCTTTCCGCTGGTGAGCTTGATCCGCTAATCCCGGCGAAGAATACTGCTGAGCTTGGCGAGATGCTGAGCGAAGCTGGCGCCGATGTCACTTTGCGTTGGAATGATGCCGGGCATCAACTGACTTCCGCCGAATTGGAAGAGGCTAAACGCTGGCTGACTTCTCTGTCCTGAAATCTAATTTTTTAAGCTAAACTACTATGAAACCTTCGACACCTTTCACCATCTCCGCCATGGAATTGCACCATTGGCTGGATAGCGGCAAGCCGCTTATGCTGCTCGACGTCATGAATGAGGACTGCTTTCGCCGTGGTCATATCAATGGGGCCAGCCGTGCCTGTGTTTACGAGACTTCATTTGTTGAACAGGTTAAAAAGTTGAACGCTGATACGGGCGCGTCGGTGGCGGTCTATGGACGGAGCTCCAGTTCGCTGGCGGCCCAAGTGGCAGCGGAGAAGCTGTGCGCCGCTGGTTACACTCATGTGTATGCGCTGGATGGTGGAACGGAGTCGTGGGAAGCGGCGGGCTATCCGCTGGAAGTGGAGCAGCATGAGGCCGCGCCGGATGTGCCCGTGCAAGGGACTTTCGCCCTGGATACAGAGAAGAGCGTAGTGCGTTGGACGGGGAAGAATCTTTTGAATCACCATGAGGGGACGATCCGGTTTTCAGGCGGAGAAATCGCTGTGAAGAACGGGGAACTGGTCAGCGCACGATTTGAGGCTGACATGCGAAGCATTGCTTGTGCGGATCTCGCAGATGCTGGCATGAATGCCATGCTGATCCGGCATCTCATGGATGCGGATTTCTTTGATACGGCGAACTGGCCCACGGCCACGTTTACCGCGGATCAAGCGACGCCGATTTCTGGGACGACGCCGGGGTCGCCGAATTATGCGATTACCGGTAGTGTCACGCTGCGGGGGCAGACGCATCCGGTGGAATTCACTGCGGTGACTGGCTTTGCGGATCAGGATACGATTGGGGGCCAGGCAGAATTGGATTTGGATCGGACGCGGTGGGGTGCGCTTTATGGTTCTGGGAAGTTCTTTGACTGGCTGGGCGGGCATCTTGTGAATGATCTTGTGCATTTGCATTTGAAGATCGTTGCGAAGAAAAGGGTGTAGCCGTATGGCACGCATAGCATTGGTATGTCATGGCAGACGCGCTTGATCTGACATCCCTCATTTCGGACCTGCGGAAGCATCCGAACGTGATGGAGAAGATGGGTATCCTTCAGGCTTACTCGCCTGCTGTGGAGACGACGCCGGATATTGAGATTGGTGACGATACGGCGGCTATACCTGATGGGGATGGTTATCTGCTCTTCGCCGCCGAGGGGATGATGGAGGCGTTCATTGAAATGGATCCATGGTTCGCTGGTTATTGCGCGGTCATGGTGAACCTGAGTGATATCGCGGCGATGGGAGGAAGGCCCACGGCGATTGTGGATGTGTTATGGGCGAATCCTAGTTCTCTGATGGCGAAGGAGCTTTGGACGGGGATGCGTGCGGCATCGGAGGCCTATGGAGTTCCAATCGTAGGTGGGCATACCACGCGGTTTCCGGTTGAGCGCACACCATTGTTGGCGGCAGCAGTACTTGGCAAAGCGAAGCGGATCATCTCCAGTTTCACGGCCGAGCCTGGAGATGTACTTTTGACAGCGGTGGACCTGCGGGCGGCGTTTCGAGGCCAAGGTACGCTTTTCTGGAATGCGAGTGTTGGATCACCTGCGGAGCGATTGCAGGGGGATCTGGCGCTGCTCCCGCAGTTGAGCGAGGCGGGCCTGATCACTGGTGGAAAAGATATCAGCAATGGCGGCATTCCTGGGACCCTTGCCATGTTTTGCGCGACTTCGCGTTGTGGGGCGACATTGGATTTGGATAGCCTGCCACGTCCTGAAGGCGTTGATCTGAAGCGGTGGCTGCTCTGTTTTCCGAGTTACGGTTACCTGCTCACCGTGAAGAAAGAAAATGTGGCTGAGGTCATCGCCACTTTCGCCGGGCGAGACCTTCATTGCGCAGCCATCGGTATCATGGAAACCAGCAACGCGATTTCGTTTACGACACAGGGTGTAACGCAGCCTTTTTGCGAGGTGACTTTTCCTCCCTCATCCGCAGTGTAGGCCCTTCGCGCCAAGTGCCTGCGATTAGGACATCCCTGGGATGCTCCGGAATGCCGCATTCGTGTATTTGCATTTTCTGAAGAAGCAGATCGACAGCGGCGGCGCCAACCTGATCCAGATTGCCGTCGATGCCGGCCATGGATTTTCGCTCCTGGTCGGTTGCGAAGAGGGATGCGACACCAATGTCCTCCGGCACACGAAGCCGGAGTCGCTCAAGTAGCTCGATGACATTCACTTTGTACGCGATAATCGCGTCGGGACGGTGGGTCTCGAACCAATCGCGGAAGGCTTTCATATCCGCCTTGGTTCCGCCGATCAGATGCGGTGGGCATTGCTCTTCTTTTCCACGCTGCCACTGTTCATCCAGCGCGGCCGCGGACCACTGGCCACCCACAACAGCGTTGTTCCTCACAGGAGCGACCAAAGCAGGCTTCTGATAGCCGAGCGCACGGAGTTGCCGGATGGCCAGCTTTACATTGTAGAAGCCATTGAGGTGCACCCGGTCGACAGCGATGCCGGAGAAATAGGTGCCTAGCCCCACCACGGAAAATCCATTCACATCGATCAGCATGGGATGCTCCGCATCGCGCGAGAATCCCAGGATCATACCGCGCACGCCCCGGGTTTGCAGCACGGCGCGCAAACGCACAGGATCATCGCCCAAGGCTTCCAGGGAAAAGACTTCGATCTGCACGCCAAGCTGTTCGGCCCGCTCACGGATGCCCTCCAGATACCAGCGGCAGACATCCTTGCCCCGCCAAGAGTCGTGGTGGTCGTTGGTGACCAAGGCGATCTTCTCCAACTGCGGTGTGGTCCGTTGGCGTCGTTGGCGCATCAGCGCTTGCACCATGGGATTGGGCACGTAACCCAACGCATGCGCCAGGGCCTTGATGCGCTCACGCAAATCCACCCCAATCCGAGGGTCATCCTTGAGGGCGCGGGAAACCGTCGCAGGTGAAACACCGGCGCGTTCGGCTATGTCCCGCATGCGGATGGCAGACTCGGGCATGAGAAGGTCTTTCCCATGAAAAAGCATGCCTCATGCCATGGCGAAGCTTTGCCGCTCAGCCGGATGCAAGACCCGAGGCAGTCCCCTCGTTCCGTCACCCTCATGTTTTTACGCATCGCTCTCTTTCTGGCTCTGGCCTTCAGCCTGCCCGCCGCTCCTCAGGATGATCAATACATTCTCGGGCCTGACTCACTTCCGCAGCCCGGTGTGCCTCATGGTAAGGTTGTGCCGATGGAGCCTTGGAAATCAAAGATTTACGATGGGACGGTGCGTGACTGGTGGGTTTATGTGCCCGCACAATATGATGCTTCCAAGCCAGCGGCGGTGATGGTGTTTCAGGACGGTGGCAAAGCAAAACCCGAGGACAAGAACTTTGCTGGTCCGCACAATGCCATCTGGGCCTTTGACAATCTCATCGCCAAAAAAGAAATGCCTGTGACCATCGGCATCTTCATCAGCCCTGGACAGTTCCCAACGCCTGATCCCAAAGCAAAGCCGCGCAGCAATCGCAGCTTTGAGTACGACACGCCGGACGGTGTTTACGCGAAGTTCCTTCTTGAAGAAATCCTGCCCGAAGTCGCCAAAACTTACAAACTCACCGATGATCCAAATCAGCGCGCCATCTGCGGCAACAGTAGTGGCGGGATCTGCGCTTTCACCGTTGCTTGGGAACGTCCGGACGCTTTCCGAAAGGTAGTGAGCCACATCGGCAGCTTCACGAATATCCGCGGCGGTTACATTTATCCGCCTGCCATCCGCAAGACTCTACCGGAAAATGCGAAGCAGGTTTACACCACGCCCGAACAACAAAAGGTCTTGGAGCAGCGCCGCAGCATTCGCGTCTTCCTACAGGACGGAAAGAACGACATCGACAACCAGTTTGGCAACTGGCCGCTGGCCAATCAGGATATGGCGGCTGCCTTGAAGTATGCCGGATGGGACTATCAATTCGTGTTGGGTGAAGGGACGCACAACGGCAAGCATGGCGCGAGTCTTTTCCCTGACACCTTGCGCTGGCTTTGGCGTTAATCGTTCTGCTGTCCTGCCAACAATGAGGGTGTTGCGAGGCTTTGTGGAGGGCTTGAGGGGTGCTTAAGACTATTTTTGTCTGGCTTTGCGCCGCGCAAAAATTAGCATCTGAACACCGAACACCTTCGATCATTGAGCACACTCGACTCCAATGCCCCTATCCTACCAGGCGAAGGCGAGGACCAACTTATCAGTATCCTGGAGAGCATCACCGATGGGTTTGCGGCATTTGATGCGGAGTGGCGTTTCAGCTACCTGAACGAGTCTGCCCGGAAGCTCCTGGGACCCCACATGGATGGGAATGTGGATTCTCTGGTCGGACAGGATTTCTGGGAGATCTTCCCGGCGAACAAGGGCACCGTCCTTGAATCGGTATACCGCCAGGCGGTTGCGACAGGTCAGTGCGCGGAGCTTCGGTATTTTTACGAGCCTTGGTCACGCTGGTACGCCATCCGAGCCTTTCCCATCAGGACGGGAGGTCTTTCTACTTACTTCCGCGACATTACAGAGGAAAAGCTCGCGGCAGCGGCACTCTCCAAAAGCGAAGAAAAGTACCGCCTTCTCTTCAACTCCATGGACGAAGGTTTCTGCGTCGTGGAAATCAATTGGGGCGCCGATGGGTCACCCGCTGACTTGCGCTTAATTGAGGTAAATCCCGCTTTCGCGCAGCATACCGGTCTGGACGACTGCATAGGCCGCACGATTCGCCAAATCCACCCTGAACATGAGGAGCATTGGTTCGCTCTTTGCGGCGAGGTGGCGAAGACAGGCAAAGCGCGGCGATTTGAACTTTACTCCCAATTTTTAAACCGCTGGTTGTCCGGCTATGCCTTTCGGATCAGTGAGACCCACGACAGCCATCGCGTGGCCATCCTGTTTAGCGATGTCACGGAACGGCGTCATACGGAAGCCGAGGCTGGCCGTCTACAGGCTGAGAGCCGAGAACGTCTGGCCGAACTCGAAACGCTCCTGGCCGTCATGCCCATTGGCATCGGCATAGCCAAAGACACCGAATGCAAAGACATCCGTACGAATCCCGCCCTGGCAGAGATCCTCGGTTTGGAAGTTTCTTCCAATGCGTCCAAGACCGCACCAGAAGAGGAACTGCCGCAACACTTTCGAGTCCTTGACGACACAGGAAGAGAAATCTCCGGCTCCGAGTTGCCCATGCAAATTGCCGCCCGGGAAGGCATTGAGTCCAGAGGCGTCGAAGTGAATATTGAGCATGCCAACGGACGCAAAGTCCGGCTTCTGGAATACGTGGCGCCTTTGTTTGATGACGAGGGCAAACCCAGGGGAAGCGTGGCGGCCTTCGTGGACATCACGGAGCGCCGGGAGCTCGAGGAACGCCGCAAATTTCTGGCCTTGGTGGACGACACCATTCGACCTCTTACGAACGCTTCCGAGATAATGGCTGCCGCCACACGATTACTGGGCGAGCACCTGGTGGTGGATCGTTCTGCTTATGCGGACATTGATGCCGATGAAGACACCATGAACATCCGCGGTGACTTTTGCCGCAACGTGCCCAGCATCGTGGGCCGCTATACCTTTACTCAATTCGGTGCGGAAGTGCTGCAACTCATGCGGGATGACAAACCCTACGTGGCTGAGGACGTAGAGACGATGGCGTTATCTTCCGAGGTGCTAGCAGCGTACCGCGCCACCCAAATTCGATCCGTCATCTGCGTTCCCATTCATAAAGGCGGGCGCTTCGTGGGTGCCATGGCGGTGCATCAAAAGACACCGCGGCGCTGGACGGAGAAAGAGGTGGCCCTGACGCTGCAAGTCGCGAACCGTTGCTGGGAATCCATCGAGCGAGCCAAGGTCACCCTGGCCTTACAGGAGAGCGATGAACGCCTCCGTTTGTTGGCCGACAACATGGCCCAACTTGCCTGGATGGCAGATGAGAACGGGCATGCTTTCTGGTTCAATGAACGCTGGTTCGAATACACCGGCTTGTCTCCCGAAGAAATGGAACACTTCGACCGCACCCGAGTTCATCACCCCGCTCACATTGAGAGGGTGACCGCCAAATGGCGGCGGCATCTGGAGACCCGTGAAGTCTGGGAAGACACCTTCCCGCTTCGAGGCAAGGACGGAGAATTCCGCTGGTTCCTGGGCCGAGCTTTGCCGGTGTGGAGTGAAGAGCGGCAACTACTGCGCTGGTTTGGAACGCATACGGATATCACCGAACAGATGTGGGCGACGGAAGCGCTGGCCGTGGCGAAGAACGAAGCGGAGCGCGCGAATCAAGCGAAGGATGATTTCCTAGCGGTGCTCTCGCATGAATTACGGACACCGCTTACCCCAGCATTGCTAAGTGTCGCCAGTCTTGAGGATGAGGAACACATCCCGGAGACGCTGCGTGCGGATCTGGCGGTCATCCGGCGGAATATCGAGCTCGAGGCGCGGCTCATTGATGACCTGCTTGACGTGACGCGCATCTCCCGTGGCAAGATGGCCCTTCGTTTGGAAACCTGTGATGCCCATGCCGCCATCCAACTGGCGGTTGGCATCCTCTCTGATGACATTCAGTCGCACAGGCTCACGCTGGAACTGGATTTAGCTGCCGAGCATTGTCAGCTTCAAGGTGATCCGGCCCGCTTGCAGCAAGTCTTTTGGAACATCCTGAAGAACGCGGTGAAATTCACGCCGGCGGGAGGCGCGATCACCATCCGGTCCTGGAACGATCCGGCAGAGACTCTTGTCGTTGAAGTCCGCGATTCGGGCATTGGGATTTTGCCTGATGCCCTGGGCCGCATCTTTCATCCTTTCGATCAGGGTGGTTTGGCCAATGACCACCGGTATGGCGGTCTGGGTCTGGGGCTGGCAATTTCCAATGCCATTGCACAATTGCATCATGGTGAGATCACTGCGGAGAGCGCTGGTCTTGGGAAAGGCGCCACGCTGCGAGTGGTGCTGCCTGTGGAGCCTGCGCTCAGCTCCGTGCCAGCGTCCACAGCAAGTCCCCCCAGCCAACCTGTCAGCGACATGGCTGGCATCCGCGTACTCCTCGTCGAAGACCACGAGCCTACCTTGAATGTGCTCACGCGTTTGCTGCGCCGGGCTGGCTATGAGGTGATGTATGGGAACTGCGCCAACGCGGCTCTGGAACTGGCCGAGCAAAACAGCTTCGACATTGTGGTCAGTGACATTGGACTTCCTGATGCCACTGGATTCGAGTTGATGCGCACTCTCAATGATAAGTATGGCCTGCGAGGCATCGCGCTGACCGGGTATGGCACGGAAGAAGATCAAAACCGTTCCAAAGAGGCGGGCTTCGTGCATCACCTCACCAAGCCGGTGAATTTCTCGCAACTACAGCAAGCGCTGTCTGCCTGCTTGTCGAATAAATCGAACTAGCCCTGGATGGCCGTTTGGCTACACTTTCACCATGCTCAGCCTCGCCAGCCGGTACCGGGATTTTGTGGACAGCGTATTCAGTGGGTTGGCGGATCCCACCCGCCCAGCTGGCTGGCCGGAAGATCTGACTGAGATGACTCTACAGAGCTGGTGGTTTGCGGGTGAGTTCGGCCGGCTCTTCACGGGCACAGAAGGTCAGCGCATCAGCATTCGCGACTTCGGCATGTGGAACCATTCCGCCGGACCGGACTTCACGCATTGCACCGTAGAAATCGATGGTGAGGAGCACCACGGCGACATCGAACTGGATCCAGATGTGCGCGACTGGGAACGGCATGGGCATGGTGCGAATCCAGCCTATAAGCAAGTCGTTCTCCACCTCTTCACTCAGGCGCCTGCCGAGCGATTTGATACGAGAGATTTTTCCCATCGCGCCATCCCTCAAGTTTGCCTGCTGCCGGAAATGCTGGCTGAAGATGCGAACCCTAAGGCGCCAGCGGAAGCACGGCTGGGGCGATGCGCCATACCACTAGCCACGATGGAAGAGGTACGTGCGCGGCAGTTGATCGAATCTGCCGCGCAATGGCGGATGGAACGAAAGTCCCGCAAGCTGGCCATACTTGTGGAGGCTCACGGCAGGGAGCAGGCGCTCTTTCAAGCCTTCGCCAACGCCCTGGGTTACCGACACAATCAGCGGGCGTTCACGATCCTTACGCAACGGCTACCGTTGAAGTTGTTAAGACCGCTGCCAGCATTGGATCAGGAGGCGCTTCTGTTCGGTGTGTCTGGTTTTCTTGAGTCAGTCCGGTATGAAGACACGACGGATGAAACACGCGGCTACCTAAGGGACTTGTGGTCGGCTTGGTGGCGACTGCGACACGCGTATCTCCATTGGCTGGAACCCGAGCAGAATCTTCCCTGGCACACAGGAGCAGCGAGACCCGGCAACCATCCGCAACGCCGGCTTGGCACACTATGCGCGCTGCTTTCGATTTGGAAGAAGGTGCATCAAAGTCTGGCGCCGGGTGTCTGGCAACGACGGGAATTCACCGCCCTGCTAGGCTCACTCTCCCATCCTTACTGGAGTCATCACTACACGCTGCTGTCAGCGCCCGCGAAAGGTGACATCGCTTTGTTAGGTGGCACGCGCATTCAAGAGATCCTGGCCAATGTGGTGTATCCGTTCCTTCTTCCTGACAAGCCCGGGCTGTGGGAACAATACATCCAACTGCCTGCCATGCTGGAAAACGAAAAGGTGCGCCGTGCGGCATTGCGCCTGTTTGGCGACTCGCCACGCAACCGCCAGTTCCAGAAGAAACTCTTCCACCAGCAAGGATTAGTGCAAATCTACGAAGACTTCTGTCTCGAAAGCCGCGCTGATTGTGACGACTGCCTTTTCCCTGAGCAACTCAGGACATGGCAGTAGCTGCCATGCGCTGTGGGACCGCCCCATGTGCAGCAGCAGGCTTGATGCCTAAACACGTGGTCACTGGCAGCTTCACGGGAGCAGGCTGGAACGAAACGGGCGTCATGCTTCCGAGTTCTCCGTCCAGTTCATAAGGAACGGTCTCAGTGGAGGTCACCTGGAAGTGACTCGCCTGCACGTAATCAATGTCCCCGCAGCCGGCATACTCTTTCAAAGCCATGGCGCCCAGGAACTGGATCATCTCCAAGGGGCGCCGATGATGAAAAATCAAAATGTCCAGCAAGCCATCAGTGTTGGAAGCTTGCCCGAATACCGGCACCGGCCCCCCATAGTGGCGACCATTTCCAATGAGCACAATGGATCCATGCAAAGCCGGCCTACCCTCGATCTCAACAGACAGCATGGGTGCCTCCTGAGTCAGCACCTTGGCTGCACTCATGGCGTAACTCAGCGGACCAAAACGGCGCTTCATTTCCCAAGTCGTCTCCTGCACGACTTGGGCATCAAATCCCACGCCAGCCAGTTGTGCGAAGTATTGGTGATTCGCCTGCCAGAGATCCACGCTGGTCTGCCTGCCTTGCTGGATGATCTCCCAGCACGTCTCCAGATTTCTCCCGGGAAGGCCGAGTTCATAAGCCATGACATTCATCGTGCCCACGGGCAGGATACCAAGTGTGGTCATGGGAGCGCCTTCAGGCTGAGTCTCGCGATAGCGAGCCAGACCATTTATGACCTCATTGACTGTGCCATCTCCACCTGCGGCAACCACCAGCGGATACTGTTCCGCAGCCAAAGCGAAGGCGATCTTCTCGGCGCTGCCCATCCCACTGGTGAGGTGAATCTGCGGTTCAGGCTGCAAGCGGCGGATGCGCTCGATCTGAGCCTGCGCACGCGTGCTGTTCGCAGCGGGATTGATGATGACGGGAATCGACATGACTCAGCAGCCTGAACACACTATACGGCACAAGATTGCGCCTGGGGATGACAATCCAAAAAATTCGCAGCCCGAGTTAACCACGTTCCGCCGCCATGCAAGCAACATATCCGGCTTTCGGGTTCATGCACCATTGACCCGGCACAAGCCCGCCGTATGCTTCGCCCCTTCGCTCGCCGTTCCAGGCATGCCTACGAAAACCAAATACCGATCACGTTTCGCCAGGGTTTGGCAGGTCTTCGCTTGGTGGGGTTGTTTCGCAGCGCTTCTTCCCGCGCAGATCACCACCCGCACTGATGAGGTGGGCCAAACTCTGAACCGTTGGGATGCTGCGGGGACCGCGGCGGGCGTGCGTGCCATTTTTTACGAGAACCGTGACAACGGTCACTCTGTCTTCCCTGCTGCCACCTATCCACGAGTGCCCGTGTGGCAAGTCCCTGAAGATGAAAAGACGACTGGCAAGAGCACAGGGCCAGCGATGCAGGTCCGTTCGCAAGCGGTGTTTGGAAACTGCTCCATGGCTGCGCCTGCCGACAAGGGCGGCTCGCTTCCGCGCATTTATTTACTCAATCAGAATGGTTTTGAGTTTCTGACGAACCAATACCTGCACAACAACGTGTTCTTCTATCCGGAACATCAGGATTACGATCCAGGTTACAATGGCGTGGGAGGCTGGGGGGATCTTTATCCTGCCAACACTCCATTCACGGTGATCTCGCAAGGGTCTTCCTTCACGGACATCCCATTCATCCAAGCTTTCTTCTCTACGGCTGCTGCCTTTTCGCCTGATGTGCAGGCCACTCTGATCAGGACGCGGCTCCTTGCCCCGACGCTGCAAAGCATCTTCCGGCACTGCAACACCATGGTGGAATCCGACGCGGACTACTTCACCGGCAAAGCCCACCCGCCTGTTTTTGATGGCGCACGGATCAATGAACTGAAAATGATCCAGATGGCTCATGATATGACGGTCCGCAGCATACCACCCGTCGCGCTGCTGGATGTTTTGGAAGAATCTGACGCCAAGCCCGGGATAGACTTTTTCGAGACTGACCTGATCCAAAACGAAGTTCTGGGAACAACACCCCTGGCCATTGCCCGAATATTTCGCGCCACTGCTTTGCAACGGAAGGTCAAGATCAGCGCGAGACGATCCGCAGACATTACAAAGCAGCCAATCGACATTCGCTGGGCGCTGCTGCAGGGGGATCCGGAGAAGGTCAAAATCGCGCTGTCCGAGGATGGGGTGGAAGCCACCATCACAGTCGACTGGCAGCCGCCTGCGATGACCGCTACGGGTATTGCGTCGCACCGAATTGATATCGGTGTTTTCGCCGGTGACAGTTTTGGCTGGTCTGCGCCGTCCATGATCACTTTCTATCTCCTTCCTAATGAATCCCGCATCTACAAGAAGGACGGCACGCTGGAAGAAATCTGCTACGAGGCCGGAAATCCGGATTTGGGAGTGCCTCCTTTAACCGATATGCGCTGGCTGTTTTTAGCGCAGAAAATCAAGACCCCGAAACGCCACTTGGGCACTGAGTTGCTAGCCTCCAAACTTCCCGAGTCAGCTCTGAAACAGCTCGAGGCCCTGTCCATTTCCCTTTCACCGGCGCACGCCTCCTGGCGTACGCTGAGTGGCGACCCGAAGCAAAAGGCCGCTGCGGATACGGCTCTCTCTGAATTGCAGACAAAGCTGCGCACGGCGCTGGAAGAACCCTGTGGCGCTGGGTCCCTGAAACTGTGGGCGACTGTGAAGGCAGCATTGGAAGTTTTGGCGTCAGATCCTGAGCTTTATCTGTCCCGCCAACCAGCGGTGGATCAACTCACCGGTGAATCTTCCAAGCCGACGGCTGTCGCTGACCTGGAAGCTGCTCGTCGCACTCTCTTGAACCTGATGGTGGCGCAAACCTCACCCAAGGGTGATCTCAGTCTGCTGCGTCCGGTGAAATTTCTGTCAGAGGGCGACCGCTATCATCTCCGTCAATTTCATCTCACCGTGCTCAGCCAAGTGCTGTTTTCGAGTTTTCTAGACCGGTCGACAGCCCCGGCTTTTGTGGACTCGCGCTTGAGCGTTCCCAAGGCCTGGCGTGATGTTTACCAGTACACTGAAGATGGGACTCTACAGGGCTGGACCCGCCTGACGAACGGCCGGAGTTACTCCTTTGACCGCAGCGGAAAGCTTTTGCCCGGGAGCGGGGCATCCGCCGAGCCCGTTGAAGTGAAGTATGTGATTGACCCTCAGGGGCGGCTGGTTTTCCTGCCGAAATGACGTCCAGCGGCCAGTTTTGTTCGCTTTTCTTGGTCAAAACGATCCACAATGGGCCCCGATCAGCTTTGCCATCGGTGAAAGATTCTCCTTGTTTGTAGCGCAAATTGGGGCATCTTGCGATTCCCGTCGTGTCGGCCCCACTTCTTTGGGCCTCTCTATCATGAGTCATCCTTCGAATCCTTCCCCCCAACGCAGCACTTCCACCCCTTCACAAGCAGGGCGTCCTGGACACGGTCGCCGTCCGGGTGGAAACAGGGGACGGCCTCATAACGGTCAGCGCGGCGCTCCCCAGCGTCAGGCTCCTGTGGAGGAAATGCCAGCGGATAAGGAGCAGCCAGTCGAACTTGACGGCACGGTCACAGCCGTTTTGGCGGGCACCATGTTCCGGGTAAAACTCCGGAATGGCCACGAAGTCCTAGCTCATATCTCGGGCAAGATGCGCAAACGGTTCATTCGTCTCGTCATTGGCGACCACGTGAAACTGGAAATGTCCCAGTATGACACGGAGAAGGCCCGAATTGTTTATCGTCTGTAATCGGGGGACTTCGCCACCCCCCATCTGCTGGAGCGATGGAATATCACCTCTCCATCGCCGACAAGAACAGCGGACCGTTCTCGCAGTTCACTATTATTGAGCGTATCCGAAACCGGGAACTGACCGGTGAAGAACTCATTTGGCGCAAAGGGTTCGACCAATGGATTCCTTTGAAGGCCGCGGACGATTTTGCGTCCTATTGGCCCATCTCGGAAGAGACTTTGATCAAAGCGGACGAGGCACGTCAGCTAGCCCGCATTGAGTTGGATACGCCGCAGCCATGGCTGCGCTTGTGGGCGCGCGTGGTGGACCTTGCCTGTTTTTTTATATGTGCCGGAATGATCGTGGGCTCAGCGCTGCCTGCCGACTTTAGCGAGAAGATAACGACCGAGCCCGCGCGGACTATAATGTTCCTGCTCGGCATGATGATGGCATTTACCTTGATTGAGGCATTTTCGTTGTCCCGTTCAGGAACCACACTGGGGAAAGCCCTGCTGCGGATTCAAGTGCGCCGCAAGGATGGAAAGCTCCCCACCCTGCGTCATGCCCTGCAACGCTCGGCCATTGTCTCTGCCTATACCTTCATCTTTCTCATGCTGCCCATGCCGTTGGGGATTTTACCCATCATTTTGCTGGCCTGGTGGTTTTGCACTCGTCTTACCCGGACCCGCACGACCCCATGGGATGAGGCGAGCGACTGCCGTGTGGAACATGGCGAACCGGAAGCCTGGCGCTATCTTGTGCTGGGCGGCATTGTTTTGATGGTCATGGCCGGCATCACCCTGGCTGTCATTCTCGCTTATAAAACGGCCCTAGGGTCCGCGGGAAACTTGCTGCCTTGAAGCAACGATGCATCATGTGGCCGCCACATGACCCGCAACATTGTTTATTTCGATCTCGAAACGCAGCGCACCGCCAATGATGTGGGCGGATGGCAAAACAAACACCAGATGGGCATGTCCATTGGCTGTACGTACAGCACGAAGACTGGCGAGTACCACATCTACTCGGAAAAGTCGGTGCAGGACCTCATAGATCAACTCCGGCGGGCGGACCTCGTGGTCGGCTTCAATCACGTCAGTTTCGATTATGGCGTGCTCATGGGTTACACCGTGCTCGAACTGCAGGAGCATCTGCGGAGTCTCGACATCCTTGTCGAGTTGGAAAAACGGATTGGCCACCGGCTGAAGCTGGAGTCGCTAGCGGTGGCCACACTCGGCGCAGGAAAGACTGCTGATGGCCTGGATGCCATCCGGTGGTGGCAACAGGGAAAGTTACTGAACATCGCCGAATACTGCTGTTATGACGTCAAAGTCACCCGCTGCCTCTATGAATACGGAGTCACCCGCGGACATGTGAAATACGTGGATCGCAATAACCGCGAGCAACGGGTGGAAGTGAACTGGAGCCTTTAGGTGCTCGCACTACGTGCCCTCACTGGACAAAACGCAGAATTCCGATTTATCCTTCCTCCGCCATGGGTGAACTCTACGACGAAGATTT
This sequence comes from Phragmitibacter sp., assembly GCA_965284365.1. Lineage (GTDB taxonomy): Bacteria > Verrucomicrobiota > Verrucomicrobiia > Verrucomicrobiales > Verrucomicrobiaceae > Phragmitibacter. Next base: position 2,347,710 of record OZ260079.1, on the reverse strand, counting down.
CTTCAAGCGCTCCAGCAAAGCCCGCCGTTCCAGCAACTTCTGGATGATCGTTTTTGTCATCCTCCTCATCATCGTCGCTGCGGCTGTGTTCTACTGGAAGTGGAAACACAATCCCGACACCATGATCGTGGACATCAATAAAGCATCGGCAGAGGAGTTGCAGTATCTGCCGGAAGTCGGTCCTGCGGTCGCAAAGGCCATTGTTTCTGGACGACCCTATTCCACCCCGGAAGACCTCAAGAAGGTGAAAGGGATCGGAGAGAAGACCTATGAAAAGATGCGCCCGCGCGTGAAGGTCGAATAGGCAGCCGCGTGCTGCCGATCAAGCGTCCGAGAAGAGCGCCCTGTTTTTCCAGAAGTAGCTGATGCCGGACACGATGGTCAGGCCAGCCATCATGACGGTGCACACAAGTCCGAGCACCCCGGGTGAAAATGGCCACAACGCGAAAAGTCCCCCGAGCCAGGCGAACATGGGCTCCTTGCTCGCTGCCAGGAGGAGGAAATACAGAACAGTGATGATCTGCCAGACCATTTTGTGTTTGCCCAGCTTCTCCGCAGCCAACACGACACCGTGCTGTGCGGCGATCTGACGAATGCCGGTGACAAAAAACTCCCGGGCAAGGATCGCGATCACAATCCATCCCGCCACGGCTCCCTCCATCACCAAGATAATGAGTGCCGCCGTCATCAGGATCTTGTCGGCCAGCGGATCCATGAGCTTGCCAAAATTGGTCACCAAGTTCCGTTTCCGCGCGATTTCGCCGTCGAGATAATCTGTGAACGAAGCAATGCCGAAGATGATGACTGCCAGCGAGATGCCGTTTTTAAGTGTCGAGTAATACAAAGCCACGAAAACCGCGGTAAGGACGAGGCGGGCAACGGTCAGCTTGTTTGGCAGATTCATGTAATGGCGGAGACGCAAAAGCGCCTGCTAGGTTAACAACGCGAAAGCTCCCGCATCAACCCGGGAAATGCTTCATTATTGTACCAAGATCGCTGCCGGGCAGCCATTGATCCGGCTTTGGGCTTCACTAAAACGAAAAAACTCCATGGGACCATGCCCATGGAGTCTTGAATTTGATTCACACGTCTGGGACGTGGAAGCGGCTATCAGGATTTTTTCTTTTTCTTGTCCCCGCCGCCTTTTTTGCTGCTGCCGCCGCCGGCGCCGCCTTGACTCTTGTTCCCGCCACCTTGACCGCCGGGGCCTGCGTTGGAGGATTTGCTTTGGCCACCACCGCCACCGCCGCCGGGACCAGCATTGGATTTGCTTTGTCCACCGCCTCCGCCGCCGGGGCCAGAACCTGCGTTGGATTTGCTAGGACCACTGCTCTTCCCTTTGCTCTTGCTGCTGGGGCCGGATGAGCGGCCACCGTCGCCAAGCCTCACATCGCGGGACGGACCTCGAACACTGTGGCTTACCACGCGGGAGGGTGTATGACGGACCGCAGGACCACCGAAAACAACACGATCAGGTGTAGGATCACGATAGACCGTTCGACGATAACCACCGGCAGGATATGGTCCCGGTGCTGCATAGCCGTACCGACCATCGCGGGGCGGAGGAACGACGCAACTAGAGAGAACAAACGCTAAAACAGCGAGTGTGAGAAGGGGGAAGCACTTGATGACATTCATAACTGGTTACCTTGGATGTATTTGGCGGGCGGATATTCGAATTTTCTGGTTTTAATGAAAAAAATGAGCTCGCCGGCACCCGCGTGAATGTCTTGCCAGCGAGTTCTGTGACACGAATCCGCAGGCGACTGCCACATTTTAGTTCTCCTGAGGATCGCACCAGGAGTCCGGCATGGCCCTGCATGACAGAGCCTCTTCGGGATTCTGCTGCCATTTAAAGGCATCTGGCCGAGCACAAAAACGGAGCTTGTGAATTTTTTCACAAATTCGGGTTGCCGCTGCGCACTTCAAACGCATCGTGCTCACGTCCCCAGCCGGACAGCCCATTAGGCATGTCGCCCACTCTCGCCAGCATCGATGTCGTTTTTCTCGTCGCCTCGGTGGTGAAGATCATCTTCTTCGCCTTTATGGTGATATTGCCGATGGTGGCCTATTCTGTTTACGCTGAACGGCGCGTCAGTGCCATCATTCAGGATCGCGTCGGCCCGAACCGCACAGGCATCCCTCTCACCCTTTTTGGGTTCAAGAAAGACATCCAGATCTTCGGGATCGGGGGGCTGATCCAGCCGTTGGCAGACGGCCTGAAGTTCCTTTTGAAGGAGGATTTCACGCCCTCGCATGTTAATAAGTTCTACTACTGGCTGGCTCCGGCGCTGACCATGGTTCCGGCACTACTGACAGCGGCAGTGGTTCCTTTCGGCAGCGAACTGGACCTGAGCTGGCTGTCCCACTTCGGTGTCACCTCTGCCTGGATTCAGAAACCCGTTCCGTTGGTCATCGCAGACTTGAGCGTCGGCCCCCTGTTCATTTTCGCAATCGCGTCCCTGGGTGTCTACGGCATCGTTCTTGCCGGTTGGTCTTCCAATTCGAAATATCCCTTCCTGGGCGCCGTCCGCAGTTCTTCCCAGATGATCTCTTATGAGATCGCCCTCGGCTTGTCTATTGTGCCGGTGCTGATGATCTTCGGGGAACTTAACCTCTCCAAGATTGCGAATTTCCAGGATGCCAATGGCTGGCTCCTCCTGCCTCTCTGGGGAGAAGGCCTGAGCGTGGGCCGCTGGGTGTTGCTCATTCCCATCGCCATCTCTTTCGTGGTGTTCGTCGTCTCGATGTTTGCCGAGACGAACCGTGCTCCGTTCGACCTTCCCGAGTGCGAAACCGAACTAGTGGCCGGATATCACACGGAGTATAGCTCCATGAAGTTCGCCCTCTTCTTCATGGGTGAATACGCTGCCATGATCATCGGCTCCGGCTTGGCGGTCACGCTTTTCCTCGGTGGCTGGAGCATCCCATTCGCGCCTTACCTAGGTCTAGACTTCGCTCCTGGCGCTACGCCATGGTGGCTCGGCCTTCTGCATATCGGCTGCTTCCTGGCGAAGGTTGTTGTCTTCGTCATCTTCTTTATCTGGGTGCGTTGGACGCTGCCCCGCTTCCGCTACGACCAGCTCATGAAACTGGGCTGGCTCGTGTTTTTTGAAGTGGCACTGCTCAATGTCATCCTGACGGCCATCTTGCTAATGTTCTTTCGAGTCTGACCCATGGCCACCATCACCGTCACCCGCCCCAAAATGAAGTGGCACGAGCGCTGGTTTATTTCCACGCTCGTCAAAGGACTGCGCATCACGCTCGGCCACGCCATTCACACTTTCAAGACGATCAACCGCGGCAAGACCGAGGTCACGATGCAATATCCGGAGGAGAAGTGGGATTCCCAACTTCCCGAGTATTACCGTGGTGCGCCCGCTCTTGTAACCGACGAGCACGGCCGCGAACGCTGCGTTTCCTGCCAGCTTTGCGAGTTTATCTGCCCTCCCCGCGCCATCACGATCACGCCGGAAGAGATTCCCAATAATGATCCCTGGGCGAAGGTCGAAAAGCGGCCGAAGGAATTCAAGATCGATATGATCCGCTGCATCTACTGCGGCATGTGTGAGGAAGTTTGCCCGGAACAGGCCATTTTCCTGCGGAAAGATTACGCCATAACCGGTGTCACCCGGGCGGAAATGGTTCACAACAAGGCGCGGCTCTACGAAATCGGCGGCGTCCGCGAGGGCTTGGTGAACAAATGGAACGATTTGAAGTAATCCATTCCCCCGCTCGCTGATCCCGATCTGCCTTTCCCCTCATGCCTGCTTTCCTCTTTTACCTCTTTGCCGCGATCACCCTTGGCTTTGGCGCCATGGTGGTGATCTGCCGCAATCCGGTGGCGAGCGCTTTGTCGCTGGTGATGAGCTTTGTGGGCTTGGCGGCCCTTTTCGTCAGCCTGGACGCCTACTTCATCGGTGCGATTCAGATCCTGGTTTATGCGGGTGCCGTCATGGTGCTGTTCCTGTTCATCATCATGTTGCTGGACATCAAGGCCGAAGAGGTACGGAAGCCGAAACCTATCGCAGCCATTGGAGGAATTTTTCTCGCGCTCGTTTTCTCGGTTCAGGTCTTCCTGGTGGTGGGCGAGGTGCCGGGCGGCGACAAGACAACGCGGGAAGTGCCGATCCAGTTTGAAACCGCTGCCGGACATGAGAAGCTTCCTACGATCCATAACGATCTTCAAAACAAAGTGATTCCTGACGCGAAGCTGGTCGGTCAGACACTTTTTCAGCATTACCCCATGCAGATTCAGCTCGTGGGTGCGCTTCTTCTCGTGGGTACGGTCGGGGTCGTCATCCTCAGCAAGCGTGAGGTCACCTGATACGGCATTGATTTTCTGAAGCGTTTATGGCCAGCCTAGAACATTACCTCATCGTCAGCGCCCTGCTTTTTGCAATTGGGCTCGCCGGTGTGGTGTCCCGGCGCAACATTCTGACCATTTATATGTGTCTGGAGATGATGCTGAGTTCCGCCAATCTGGCTCTGATCGCTTTCTCCCGCTTCAACCTCGTCAATGGCCTGCCGGACTACAATGCCCAGGCGCTTGTTTTCTTCACCATCACCGTGGCGGCCGCTGAGGTCGCCGTGGGCCTTGCCATTATCGTGGCGCTGTATCGCACCAAGCAAAGTGTGGACATCAGCGCCGTGAACAACCTGCAAGGCTGACCCAGACGACGCATGAATCCTCAGACTCTAGCTGGAACCATCCTCCTCCTGCCACTCTGTTCGGCTCTGCTCATTCTGCTGCTGCATGGCTTGCTGCGGAATATCGCCCACGTCATCTCCACGGGCGTTTCCATCATCATTTTTGTCTGCTCCCTGATCTTGCTGGGAGCGGAAGACTCGCCGGGAGAACTGATCCTGCCGTTTCTAAATGTTGGGGACTTCAGCGCGAACATCAACGCTGTCATTGATACGCAGAGCCGAGGCATGCTCTTCATCGTCACCTTCGTGGGGATGCTGGTGCACATCTACTCCATGGGCTACATGAAGGAGGACGACGCGAAAGCCCGCTTCTTCGGCGCGCTCTCCCTGTTTATGTTCTCCATGATCGGCATCGTCTTCGCGGACAACCTGATCATGATGTTCCTCTTCTGGGAACTGGTGGGCCTGAGCAGCTATCTGTTGATCGGTCACTGGTTCAAAAAGCCGTCAGCGGGGGATGCAGCCAAGAAAGCCTTCATCACCAATCGTGTCGGGGACTTTGGGTTCATGATCGGCATCCTGCTGCTATTTGCCCTCAATCACGGCAGCGTTAACTTTGAAGATCTCAAGTCTGCGATGACCGCCGGTGGCAGCCCGCTTAAGTATGCCATGGAGCACACTCCCTGGATCTTCACGCTTGCAGCCTTGGGCATTTTCCTCGGCGCAGTGGGTAAAAGCGCCCAGGCCCCCCTGCATGTGTGGCTTCCAGACGCGATGGAAGGTCCGACACCGGTTTCCGCTCTGATCCACGCAGCCACCATGGTCGCAGCCGGCGTTTACATGCTGACCAGGGTGGACTTCCTTTTCTTCCCCGGTAGCGACGCGGCCACCATCATCGCCTGGACAGGCGGAATCACCGCTTTGCTCGCAGCCCTCATGGCCACCCAGCAGAACGACATCAAGAAGGTTCTAGCCTACTCGACTCTTTCTCAGCTGGGCTACATGGTCATGGCCGTGGGCTTGAACTCTTCCCACGAGGGGATGTTCCACCTTTACACGCATGCCTTCTTCAAGGCCCTCCTCTTCCTTGGTGCAGGCGCTGTCATCTATGCCTGCCACCACGAGCAGGACATCTGGAAAATGGGTGGGCTGCGCACAAAGACGCCCATCACTTTCTGGACTTTTGTCATCGGTACGGCGGCGCTCATGGGTATTCCTTTCACGAGTGGATTCTGGAGTAAGGAAGCCATCCTCGGCGCTGCTTTCGCGAAGCATCAGTATGTGCTTTTCGGCATTGGCATTTTCACAGCTTTCCTGACCGCTTTTTATATGACCCGCGTGGTGGTGGTCACTTTCTTCGGCAAACCGCGCAGTAAAGACGCCGATCATGCGCATGAAGCGCCCATGGTCATGGTGCTACCACTGGTCGTGCTGGCCTTCCCTTCGGTGCTTTCCGCTTATCATTGGATTGCTGGTCCACTCCAAGCGATGACACCGCATGCCCATCATGATCACGGGCACAATATTGTTCTCGTTTGTTCACTTGTTGCCCTGATCGCCGGCTATTTCGTAGGCACGCGCACTTACCTCAACAAGGATAAAGATCCGATCAACATCAAGCTCTTCGCCAAGAAGTTCTATTTCGATGAATTCTATGCTGGGCTGGTGAAATACGGGCAGGACCGTGTCGCCTGGATCGTGAGTGCTCTGGAGAAGGTGTTTGTGGACGGCTTTACGGTGCGCATCCCTACCGCCATTGTCTCGGCGCTTGGTTCCCAATTCCGCAAGCTCCAAACTGGCAATCTCCAAGGTTACACCTTCCTCCTGGGACTCGGCATCGTGATCACCATTTACCTCGCCGTGTTCGCCGTCTGGAAACACTGATCCCTCGTGAGCCCGCTCGAACTCATCATCTTCCTTCCCATCCTCGCCGCCTTTGCGGTGTGGCTGGGCGCTCCTGCCCGTGCCACGTCAATTCTGGCGTCACTGGTGAACCTCGGGGTGGTGGTCGCCCTCTTCGCCATTTATCAAGGCGGTTCCTTTCAGGGACAGATGGCCTTTCAACATGCCGTCACGGTGCTCGATTCTCCTGAGATTCGCTTCGCGGTGGGGGCGGACGGTATCAGCCTTACCATGGCGCTGCTCACCACCTTGGTGACTTTTGCGGCGGTGTGGAGCATCGTAAACAAGGATCGCCTCTACCACATTTCCTCGCTTCTCATCAGTGCTGGTGCCTTGGGAGCCTTCCTCTCAACAGACGTTTTCTTCCTCTACGCCTTCCATGAGCTGGCACTGATCCCGACGTTTCTGATGATCGCCCTGCACGGCTACGGCAATAAGAAGGCGGTAGCTTGGAGAATCACTCTCTACCTCGGGGCGGGCAGCCTGATTCTGCTGGCAGGTCTTTCCGGCCTGGTCTGGCTTTGCAGTCCGAAGGGAACGCTCACATTTGATATCGCGAAACTTCAGCCGGTGTTGCTCTCGGCGACGGACTTCCCCGTCTGGTGGGTGCAGGCGACTTTCTTCACACTGATCATTGGGTTTGGCACGCTCGTCAGTCTCTTCCCCTTCCATACTTGGGCGGCACCCGCCTACGCCTCCGCTCCCACTCCGGTCGCGATGCTGCACGCCGGTGTTCTGAAGAAGTTCGGACTCTACGGGCTCATTCGCTTGGCTCTGCCTCTTTTCCCCGATTCCATGCAGGTGCCCTGGATCCAGAATGCGCTTCTCTACATGCTGCTAGGGAACATCCTGGTCATGGGGCTCGTGACCATCCACCAGCGCCGCCTGGATGACATGTTGGCCAATTCCAGTGTGATGCACATGGGGTATATCTTCCTTGGCCTCGCCACGGGGAATGCTCTGGGCGTGAACGGAGCGGTGATGCTGATGTTCGCCCACGGTGTATCGATCGCCCTGCTCTTCCTTCTTTGCGGCAAGCTGCGCAATCAGGTGGGTTCGCTGGAATTTGCCAAGCTCGGTGGCTTGGCCAGCAATGCGCCCTTCCTCAGCCTCATCTTCGGCTTTGCGGCGTTTGCTTCCATAGGGTTGCCAGGGCTGGCGAACTTTGCAGGGGAGCTTTTGGTATTCCTGGGTGCGTTCAAGAGTTTCCATGCACCTACCGGTTTCACGATGCTGCATATCACCACCATCCTTTCCCTATGGGGCGTGGTGATCAGCGCGGTTTATATGCTGCGCGCTTACCGGAACATTTTCTTTGGAGCCTCCGCGAGCGGCATCTTCGTGACGGACCCGGGTCCTTCGCAGCGCATTCCAATGTTCCTCCTTGCAGCGGTCCTTCTGGTAGTCGGCTGCCAGCCTGGGATTTTGCTTGGAGTCATTCAATCCTCACTCGCTTTCCTAGGGGTGAAGTAAACCGGATCGGTCTGCCGCTGCGTTTTTCAGTCTGTCTCTCATGAATCCTCTTAACATCGAACTCAGCCTCGGCATCCTCGGCCTCCTCCTGCTTTTGGCGGAGTCGTTCGTGGCAAATGCCCGCCGCACCATTGCCTATGTGGCCATGGCCGGTCTCGGCCTGGCGTTCGTTCTTCTGGTAGCAGGCGCGGGGGCCGCTTCCGTCCCGGCATCGGTGCAGGAGTTCTACGCCGTGGATTCTCTGGCCCTCTTTTATAAGGGTCTTGCTCTCATCTCGACGATCGCGGTGATCGTGCTCTCCCTCGAGTACGCCCCGGTCATTCATAAATTCGTCGCCCCAGACCACGCCAAGGGCAGCAAGGATGCAGGGATGGGTGAGTTCTACAGCCTGCCGATCTTCATCTGCGTTGGCTCCATGGTGATGGCTTCCGCAAAGGATCTCATTACCATCTTTGTGGCCTTGGAACTCGTGACGGTGAGCTTCTACGTGATGGTGGCATTCATGCGGCGCAGCGCCCTCTCCCTGGAAGCTGGCGTCAAATACCTCATCCTGGGCGCACTCAGCACAGGCCTGCTGGTCTATGGCATGGCCTGGCTCTACGGCCTCACCGGTCAGATGACGCTGGCGGGTATCTCCGACAAACTGGTCCACTGGCAGGGCAACACAGCGCCGCTGCTCTTCGCCGCGATGCTGATCATTGCCGGTTTGGGCTTCAAGGTCGCGGCGGTTCCTTTCCACATCTGGGTTCCAGACGTTTACCAAGGCGCGCCTACACCGGTCACCGCTTTCCTTTCCGTGGGATCCAAGGCCGGTGGTTTCATTGTCCTGACCCGCGTCGTCGACACCTTCCTGGCCCCCGGGTCTGCCATCAGTTTGCCTATCGTGAATGTTTTGCTCGTGCTGGGCGGAGCGACCATTCTTTATGGAAACTTCGCGGCGCTCGCGCAGACCAATTTCAAACGTCTGCTCGGCTACTCCAGTATCGCGCATGCCGGTTTCCTTCTAGTAGCGCTCGCCTGTCGTCACGCGGTGAGCGGCTTTACCTCGGCAGAAGTGGTGGCCTTCTATCTGGCGACTTACCTGCCGATGACCTTCCTTTGCTTCCTGTTGCTCAGCGTCAGCCGTGCTCACGGGCTTACGGATGAGATCAGTTCCTTCACAGGCTTTGCCCGGACGAATCGCTGGCTCGGCTTCGGTGTGACGCTTGCCCTGGCTTCTCTAGCCGGTCTTCCGCTAACGGCCGGTTTTATGGGCAAGCTCTTCGTGATCTTTTCCGCAGCCTTTGACGGCAGTTACATCGCTTTAGGTATCGCAATTATCGGGGCCATTACCGGCTTTTATTATTACTTCAAAGTCATCCTCGCACTTTACTCGGAGCCCTCAGCCGAAGCGCCGAAGCTAAAGCTGGGCGTTCCTTCGAAAGTGATGCTGGGCGTTTTTGCTGCGGCCGTGATTGTCATCGGCGTTTATCCAAATTCGGTGCGTCATGCGCTAACTCCAGCCGCCAAAGCTGTGACGGCCAGTGTGAAGTAGTTCCAGATCCTTCCAGGGATCCAACCGCTCGGGAGACGCACCCGCTTGTTAGTGAGATGGAGGATTCCCGCGTAAAGCATGTGGTCCTGCCCGCCACCCGAGATCGATGCCGAAGCGCCTTTACCAACTTCATTTAGAGCGGACTGAGCCAAATCTTTAGGAGCAGTATTTCCGTGGCTGTTTGTGGGAATTCAAGGCAAGATCGGCTGGCCGTCGCGATTATAGGCTGACTCCTCAAAGTCACTAAATCGCATCAATAATTTGAAGCTTCCACCCGTTCTAGCGTCCAAAGTGGCAACGTCAGCATGCCGAGTCTCTTAAAGCATATTTGCCAGCCCGTATGGTTTGCTCCACGGGCAACCCTTGCTCTTCGCGTCTGTTTGACCGCGAGCTTGTCCTTTATTCTGACGGTATGTTCCCAACAATCGCCTGAAGGCAAAGGAGCATCGGGTGGGAAAGGATCAGGAGGTGGTGGCGGAGCCGCGCCAGTGGTCGTAGCGGAAGTGGCTCAAAAAGATATGCCGGTGGAACTGCCCGCGATTGGCAATGTGCGTGCCATGGCTTCGGTGGCCGTGAAATCGCGTGTTACCGGGCAGATCGCGCAAGTGCATTTCTCGGAAGGCCAGGATGTGAAAGAAGGTGATGTGCTCGTCACGATTGATCCCGCACCCTTTCAGGTTGCCTTGAACAAAGCGAAAGCACAGTTCGACCAGGCGCGCACTCAGGCGGAAATCGCTGCTAAGCAAGCGAAGCGCTATGATGCGCTCGTCAACAAGGGCGCCGTGGCCATTGAGGAAGTGGAACAACTCCGCAGCAATGCCGACGCTGCGAAGTCGAACGAGAACGCCCTCGCTGCTCAGGTGAAGGAAGCAGAACTGCAGGTGAGCTACTGCACGGTTCGCTCACCCCTCACCGGGCGTGCCGGACGCCGGGCGATCGATGCCGGAAACATCATTCGGGCGGACGAGACTGATCTCGTTGTGGTGAATCAACTGAAGCCGATCGAGGTGATCTTTTCGGTGCCGGAGCAGTACCTCGGCGATATCCAACGCTACTCTTCGAAAGGCAAGCTCAACGCTTCCATTCGCCCCAATGGAAGAAACGGCGCGGACATTCCGGGCATCCTAACTTTCGTGGATAACGCGGTGCAATCCGCCACAGGCACGCTGGAAGTGAAAGCCCAGATGCCCAATGAGGATTTGAAACTTTGGCCTGGGCAATATGGCGAAGTGCGCCTTACGCTCACGACGGAAAGAGGCGTGTTGGTCGTCCCTGCCACTGCGGTGCAGACAGGTCAGAAAGGTCAGTACGTTTACGTCATCAAGCCGGATCTGACGGCGGAATACCGCATGGTGGAACTGGAAAGAACCGTGGGCACCGAGGCAGTCATCCGCAGCGGTCTTCAACCGGGCGAGCGTGTCGTGATAGATGGCCATCTCCGCGTTGCTCCGGGGGGCAAGGTGGAATTGAAGCCGCCGGTCGGCGAAACTGCGCCAACCGGCACCTCGCCGAAAATCGCTGGCTAGCCTTCGGCAGTTAATCTTGCCCTCCCATGACCATTCCCGAACTCTGCATTCGCCGACCGGTGATGATCACGTTGGTCATGGCGGGTATGCTGGTCTTTGGTCTGCTGGCTTATAAAGACCTCCCCGTCAATGACCTGCCGAATGTGGATTTCCCCACGCTTTCGGTGACGGCGAATTTGCCTGGCGCCAGTCCGGAAACCATGGCGTCCTCCGTGGCTACGCCTCTCGAGAAGCAATTCTCCACCATCGCCGGCATCGACTCCATGACGAGCATCAGCGCGCTCGGCTCTACCAGCATTACGCTCCAGTTCAGCCTGGATCGCTCACTCGATGGGGCCGCGCTGGATGTGCAGTCGGCGATCGCCAGCGCGCAACGGAACCTCCCTGCGGATATGCCGAGTCCTCCGTACTTCCGTAAAAGCAATCCGGCGGACTCCCCAATTCTCTTTCTCAATCTCATCTCGTCCACGCTGCCGCTCTCGACGGTGGATGAGTATGCGCAGACTGCCATCGCGCAACGCATTAGCATGATCGAAGGCGTGGCGCAGGTGCAAGTGTATGGATCGCAAAAGTATGCCGTGCGCGTACAGGTGAATCCCCTCAAACTGGCCTCACGCAGCATCTCTCTGGATGATGTGAGAGATGCGGTCGCGGCGGGCAATAGCAACATGCCCACCGGCACCCTCCAGGGCTCTGAGCAAAATTTTACCGTGCAGAGCAGCGGCAAGCTCTCCGATGCAGACAGCTACCGGCCTCTGATCGTGGCTTATCGTAACGGTGCCGCAGTACGTCTCGACGAGATCGCCAACGTGCAGGACAGCGTGGAAAACGATCAGGTGGCGAACTGGTTTAACGGGGAGGAGCGCTCCATCATGCTCTCCGTACAACGCCAGCCTGGAGCGAACACGGTGGAGGTGGTGGACAATATCAAGAAACTCCTTCCGTCCATCAATGAATCGCTACCGGCGGCTCTGCGGCTGGAATTGCTCATCGACCGCTCCAAGACCATCCGCGAGTCCGTCCACGACGTGCAGCTCACCCTCGTTTTGACCATCGCACTCGTGGTCATGGTCATCTTCATCTTTCTGCGGAACGTACGCGCAACACTCATCCCCAGCATTGCCATCCCGCTCAGCATCGTGGGCACGTTTGGCGTCATGTACTTGTTGGGATTCAGCATGAACAATCTTTCCCTGATGGCGCTGACCCTAAGTGTCGGCTTCATTGTGGATGATGCCATTGTGGTGTTGGAGAATGTCGTGCGTCACATTGAAAAGGGTGAGACCGTTCTCAATGCCGCGCTGAAAGGCTCCAAGGAGATTGGGTTCACGGTCATCTCGATGACTATTTCCCTCGCGGCGGTATTCCTGCCGGTGCTCTTCATGGGTGGCATTCTCGGCCGCCTGCTCAATGAATTTGCCGTTACCATCGCGGTGGCCATCCTTGTCTCCGGCGTGGTCTCGCTCACGCTGACCCCCATGCTGTGCAGCCGGTTCCTGAAGCCGCACAAGGAAGAGAAGCACGGCCGCATCTACAATTTCACGGAAGGCATCTTTAACTGGATGCTGCGTCTCTATGAACGCACACTACGTTTTTCGCTGCGGCATCGCATCAGCCTGCTGCTGATCACTTTGGGAACCGTTGCAGGAACCGTTTGGCTATTCCAACATCTGCCGAAGGGTTTCATTCCTGCCGAAGACATCGGCCAGCTTCAGATCATGACGGAGGGCGCGCAAGATGCGTCATTCGAAACCATGGTGAAGCACCAGCAAGCCGTAGCCGAGGTGCTGAGAAAGAATCCTCACATTGCTGCTTTCAGTTCATCCGTGGGCGCCAGCGGTCCTACTTCGACAGGCAATAGCGGCCGCTGTTTTGTCAGTCTGAAGCCACGAAAAGAGCGCCCCTCCGCGCAGGAGATTGTGAACCAGTTGCGCCCTCAACTCGCCGCGATTCCGGGTATCCGTGCTTTCCCGCAGGTTCCTGCCAGCATCCGTATTGGCGGCCGCGTCTCCAAGAGTCCCTATCAGTTCACCCTCTCCGCTGTGGACATGCAGCAACTGTTCGCCACTGCCCCGAAGATCGAGGATAAGATACGCTCCCTGCCGGAACTTACCGATGTGGCTTCCGATCTCTTGATCACGAGTCCGCAGGTCTATGTGGAAGTGAATCGGGATAAGGCCTCGGCAGTTGGGCTCACTGCGAATCAGATCGAAAGTGCGCTCTATAATGCCTACGGTTCGCGTCAAATTTCCTCCATCTACACGCCATCGAATCAATATTACGTGATCCTTGAGGTGGATCCGCGTTACCGCTCCGATATGGAGTCGCTGGGTCTCATGTATTTGCGGGGAGCCAACGGCCAATTGGTGCCGTTGCCCAGTGTGGCTGATATCAAGCGGACGGTCGGCCCGCTGACGGTAACGCACTCCGGGCAGTTGCCCAGCGTGACCATCAGCTTCGCCACCAAGCCCGGTGTCTCTCTGGGCGATGCCGTGCGCGCCATCAACAACGCCGTGCGCCAGGATTTGCCTGCAGGCATCACCACCGCTTTCCAAGGAGAAGCTCAAGCGTTTCAAACCTCCCTTCAAGGTCTTGGCCTTCTCCTTATCATGGCCGTAGTCGTTATCTATCTCGTCCTCGGTGTGCTCTATGAAAGCTTCATCCATCCGCTTACCATCCTGTCTGGTCTTCCCTCGGCGGGCGTGGGAGCGCTTTTGACGCTGTGGCTCTTTGACTACGAACTGAACGTTTACGGCTTCGTCGGCATCCTCATGCTCATCGGCATCGTGAAGAAGAACGCCATCATGATGATCGACTTCGCGCTGGAAGCGGAGCGCACAGAAAACAAGTCGCCGGATGATGCCATTTTCGAAGCATGCCTGGTGCGTTTCCGTCCCATCATGATGACCACCTTTGCGGCTCTGATGGGTGCACTGCCCATTGCTTTGGGTTGGGGGGCAGGTGCGGAAGTGCGGCGTCCTTTGGGTCTTGCTGTCGTGGGCGGATTGCTCTTATCGCAGTTGCTCACGCTTTACATTACGCCAGTCATCTATCACTACATGGAGCGGCTGAATCAATACCGCCGCAAGAAGAAGCCTGCTAAAGAGGAAACTGCATCCCCTGCCGCATTGCCAGCCGGAACGGGCTCATGACGTATTTTGCTGCGAGGTGTGGGAAGAAGCAGCGGCTACTTGATCCTGCCCCAATGGCTCGTTAGCGGCCAATAGCAAAACCACCCCGGTCCGATCAGATTCTGTTCCGGAACAGGACCCCAGAAACGGCTGTCGGAACTGCGGTAACTGTTGTCTCCCATGGCGTAATACTGCCGTCGCGGCGCCACCTGAAGTTTCTGCGGAACATAGATCATTCGAGAATCATCCGTCTCATCTGAATAGCCATGGTAAGCATACTCCCGGGTTCTAGGCTCTCTTTGATCAATCACTCGCCGGATGCCTGGCTCGGTTGGCTTCTGCCCGTTGATGAACAATTCTGGCGACTCCACTGCCACTTCATCTCCAGGCACTCCCACGAGGCGCTTGATGTAATATTGTGAACCCCAACGCCGATCTAACGTATTCTCAATTCCCTGGATGCTCTTGGTGGTGAATACGAACACCTCGCCACGTGTCGGCTGCCGGAAATGATAAGCGAACTTGTTTACGATCACATGGTCTCCGTTGGTGACGATACCGCGGGCCAAGATTTGTCCCTTGGAAACGCGCGCCCGTCCATTCTTAGGAACATAGACCTCGCTTCGCATGTCTGGATTTATATCAGAGCGGATAGCCGTTTCCGCTTGCAGGTTTTCATACAAGCGTAGTTGATTCTCTAATTGCGATTTCGGGCTGTTGATGGTGATGGTATGTCCATCAGTGAAATGCAGTTTGGAATAGGGACGAAAGATCAGGAACTTGTGCTCTGTCACCATGTCCGAGCTACCCAAATCAACTTCTCCATCCTGATCAGCCACCACGTTAATATAGGACGTTCCGGTGAAAAACCCTTTCACTTTGCCCAACAGTCCTGGTCTCGGGTCTTCTGCGGTGATTTCGGCATTGATACCATTCAGCGTCGGCTGCATGGACGACGTAGGGATTTGAAACGGCTGAGCAATATAAGTGCGAATGCCCAAGGCAATCACGATCGACACAAAGAAAACCTCAATGTTCTCAGCCCAATCCGAAGTGCCGCCCATGGGCACCGCGCGTTCGCAGGTTTGATTGATGATTACAGTGAGTGCATCCAGGCGCTCCTTATTACGCACCCGGATCGCCTGTCCCAAGTCCGTCCGCAATTCCTCAATCTCGCTCAGCTTCGCTGCGGGAATGAGATCGCGTTTGTAATGAAGGAAGCGCGTCAGCCCCTTCTGGAGCATCTTCGCTTGTTTGAGGTAGCGAGGCTGGAACATGCGTAAGAGGGGCGAGGCAGCGAGAGATGAGAATCTTTGGGAACTAGGAACTGGTCTTAAGCACCGCGATAAAGGCTTCCTGCGGGATGTTGACTCTGCCGATGGCCTTCATCCGTTTTTTACCTTCTTTCTGCTTCTCCAGCAGCTTGCGTTTACGGGAGATGTCACCGCCATAACACTTGGCCGTCACGTCTTTGCGCAGAGCGCTGATCCGCTCGCTGGCAATGATTTTGCCGCCGATGGCCGCCTGAATGTTCACCACAAAGAGTTGTTGGGGAATGACTTCCTTCAGCTTCATCGCCAAAGCCCGGCCTCGCGATTCCGCTTTGCTGCGGTGCACAATGCAGGCAAAGGCATCCACCGGCTCACCGGCGATCATCATCTCCATCTTCACCAAATCGCTCGCCTGATAACCGGCGTGTTCGTAGTCCATGCTGCCGTAACCACGGGTGATGGACTTGAGCTTGTCATTAAAGTCCACGAGGATTTCATTCAGCGGCAGCACTGCCTGGAGCATGACGCGATTGTCATCCAGCGTCTCGGTGTGATCCACCTGTCCGCGCTT
The DNA here is from genome assembly GCA_965284365.1 of Phragmitibacter sp. Classification (GTDB taxonomy): domain Bacteria; phylum Verrucomicrobiota; class Verrucomicrobiia; order Verrucomicrobiales; family Verrucomicrobiaceae; genus Phragmitibacter. Next base: position 2,331,652 of record OZ260079.1, on the reverse strand, counting down.
ATCCATCACGAGTTGCATCATGTCACCGATGTATTCGTTCGGCACCATGAGGAAGATCTTCACCATCGGTTCGCGAATTTCTTCGATCACCTGCACCGGCGGTAAAAAGCTGGGGTTATCGACAATGACTTCCTCTCCGTTTGTCTTCTTCACCTCGTAGATGACGGATGGATACGTACTTATAACATCCATCAGGAACTCACGGCGCAAACGCTCCTGAATGATCTCCATGTGGAGAAGACCAAGGAATCCGCAGCGGAAGCCGAAACCCAGAGCAGCGGAACTTTCCGCCATGAAGGTGAAAGCTGAGTCATTGATCTGCAGCTTGCCCATCGCTGCTTTGAGATTCTCGAAGTCTTCCGTACTGACCGGATAAATCCCACTGAACACGAGGGGATGGATTTCCTTATAGCCCGGAAGCGGCGTCGGCGCCGGCTTCCGCGTCTCCGTGAGCGTGTCGCCAATCTTCACGTCCGCCGTGGTCTTCACATTTGCGATGACGTAACCCACGTCGCCCGCAAAGAGTTTTTCCGTTGTCACCATCTTCGGCTTGAAGACGCCCACGTCCTTCACTTCGTAGTCCAGTCCCGTGGACATCATGCGAACCTTCTGCCCGCGTGTGACGGTGCCGCTGAACACACGCACATAGGAGACGACTCCACGGTACGGATCGAAAACTGAGTCGAAGACCGAGGCCCGCAGATAATCCTCCCCCATCGATACCGGTGGCGGGATAAACTTTACGACTGCCTCAAGGATGTCCGTGATGCCGAGGCCCATCTTGGCGCTCGCCGGCACCGCTTCATCAGAGGACAGTTGCAGGATGTCTTCCAACTGCCGCTTGCAGCGATCAATGTCTGCGCTGGGCAGGTCAATTTTATTGATGACTGGGATCACATGCAGATTTTGCTGCATCGCCAGGTTCAGGTTCGCCACGGTTTGAGCTTCGACTCCTTGAGATGCGTCCACCAGCAGCAGCGCCCCTTCGCAGGCGGCCAGGGAGCGGGATACTTCGTAGGAGAAGTCCACGTGGCCTGGCGTGTCCAGCAAGTTCAGTTTGTACGTGAGGCCATCCTTGGCCTTGTAATACATCGTAACCGGGTGGGCCTTGATCGTGATCCCGCGTTCCCGCTCGAGATCCATGGAATCCAGATGCTGATCCTGTTGCTCACGTGTGCTAACGGTTTTCGTGGATTCCAGCAGCCGGTCGGACAAGGTGGTCTTCCCGTGGTCAATGTGCGCGATGATGGAGAAATTGCGGGTGAGGGAAATGGCCATTGAAATGAGCAGGACGAAAAAGGGGGTAGGTAAGTAGCGCGGATTTGCCCACTACGCAAGCAACCCTCTCCTCCTCCTTCAGCCTGTCAGAAGCTTCGCCAACTCCCTCGTTTGACGCATCCGCCGTCCTCTCCGAAGTAGTCCCATGCCGTCATTTGCGTTTTACGATCTGGATCACACCCTCCTGCCGCACGATACGCAGACGCTTTTTGCCAACTACGTCCTTCGCCGGGAAGGCTGGCGTCGTATTTTCTGGCTCTTTTTTGCACCTTTTGCCCTGCTACGGGCATTAAACCTCATCCGCACGGTCACGGCTAAGCGAGCCTTCATCAGCTATCTCACCGGCATGCGTCGCGAGAAACTGGAGAGCTATGCGCAGGATTTCGCCCAAACAACGGTTCGGCCTACCATCTACCCGGAACTGCTCAAATCGATTGCTGAAAACCGGGCCGCGGGCCGCGTCCTCATCCTGAACACCGCCAGCCCTGCCTTTTACGCGAAGGAAATCGCTCAGAACTTGGGTTTTGACCATTGCATCGCCACGCCGGTGGAAATCCCAGAGACCGTTCCTCTCATGCCGAAAGTTCACGGTGGAAATAACAAACATGAAGCCAAAATCGTCCGCATGATGGAAACCGTTCCTGCCGTGGCGGCTGCGACTCCAGACGAGCTTCTTTCGTCTTGGGCTTACTCCGACAGCCCTGCTGACCTGCCCCTCCTGGAACTAGCTGGGAATGCGGTCCTCGTTCACCCCTCCCTCCTCCTCGCCGCTATCGGTAAAGAACGCGGCTGGCCCATTCTTCACCCGACCCGCCCTTATTCTGGGAAGATCGGTGACCTTATTTGTTCCGTGCGCCAGGCGTTTGGCCTTTTTCCCATTCCTCCCACGCCCTAGTGCTGTCCATCGAATGAAGTCGATCTTCCTTTATGCCCTCGCCGCGCTGGCAGAGATTGGTGGCTGCTTCAGCTTCTGGGCCTGGATTCGGCTGCACCACAGTCCCTTGTGGATTGTCCCCGGCGTCGCCAGCCTCATTGCTTTTGCATGGTTGCTCACGGGTGTGGAATCGCCTTTCGCCGCACGCGCTTATGCCGCTTACGGTGGCGTTTATATCGCCGCATCCTTGCTCTGGCTGTGGTTGGTCGAGCGCATTTCACCGGACAAATGGGATCTTCTAGGGGGCGGCATTTGCCTCGCCGGCACCGCCGTTATCCTGTTTGCTCCTCGCTGATCCCACTCACGCCGCCTTCTGGATTCCTGTGAAAATGCCACTTGGCGCACGTAATCTGACTCAATCTTCGCCATGCCAGACTCTGAAAAACGCTTCGCCGTCGCTCAGCTCGATGAAATCCCACCGACCCCCTGTCCTTGTGGACAGGCCCGCCGTGCCTTCAAGGAGCCATGGAACACCCTGGCAACTGTTCATCTGACGGACATCTCCGTGGATAGCAAAAAGCACTACCACGAGAAGATGACAGAGATTTATATCGTTCTCGATGGTGAAGGCCATCTCGAGGCCGATGGCGAAATCATCCCGCTCAAGCCAATGACTACGGTCATGATCCGCCCCGGTTGTGTGCACCGCGCTGTCGGAAAACTGCGCATCATCAATGTGCCCATGCCTCCCTTCGATCCGGCTGATGAATTCGAAGTTTAATGTGCGTGCTCATTCTCTCGTTCGTTCTCTCTTATCAACCCACTCTTCATGAAACCGCTCTTACTGGTCCTCGTCGTTCTTCTGGCTGTTGCATTTGTGACCTCGGCAGCTGAGACCGACACCACTGCCAAGCCCAAGGCTAAAGCCAAATCCAGCCATCCTGAGGGCTTTCAGGAACTTGCCATTGGTCAGGCTGCGCCAGACTTTTCGCTGAAGGGGATCGATGACAAAACCCACACCCTCGCTGAATACAAAGACGCGAAGGTGCTGATGATCGCTTTCATGTCGAACCACTGCCCTACTTCACAGGCCGTGGAAGGGCGACTCAAGAAACTGCTCGCGGACAAAAAGGGCCAGGGATTCCAAATCGTAGCGATCAATCCCAACAACCCCGTCTCCCTTCGTCCTGACGAGCTCGGCTACTCCATTTACAACGATAGCTTCGATGAGATGAAGCTTCACGCAAAGGAGCAGGGCTTCGAGTTTCCCTATCTCTATGACGGGGACACGCAGGCCATTGCCAAAGCCTACGGATGCCTGGCCACTCCGCATGTCTTCATCTTCGATGCGGAGCGGAAGCTTAAATATAAAGGACGCTTGGATGACTCACGCTTTGCTGACGCTGCCACGGTGACATCCAATGATGGCCTCAATGCCGTCGAAGCGCTTCTCGCAGGCAAAACGCCCGCTGTTGCCGAAACAAAGCCGCATGGCTGCTCCACGAAGTGGCTCACCAAAACCGACGACATCGCGAAGGACAATGAAAAGTGGGAGAAGACCGCGGTGGATGTCGAACTCATCGACGCGGCTGGCGTCGCGGCTCTGCGCAAGAATGGCACCAAGAAAGTCCGACTCATCAATGTCTGGGCCACGTGGTGCGGCCCCTGCCGGGAGGAGTTTCCAGAACTTGCCAAGACCGCGCGCAAATTTGGTCTGCGCGACTTTGAGTTCATCACCATCAGCCTGAACACCCCAGATGAGAAAGATCAGGTGAAAAAGTTCCTGGAAAAGTATCAGGTGCGAATCCCCGACAAAATCAAACCCACGCTCAAAGTCGAAGGCCGCACCACGAACAGCTACATCTACAGTGGCGCGAATCAGGATGATCTGGTCAAAGCCCTCGATCCCCAATGGCCCGGCCCCATTCCCTATACGCTGTTGGTTGCGCCGGATGGTTCGGTCATTTTCCGTCACGACGGCGAGATCAACGGCGACGAACTCCGCGCGAAAATCCTGGAGTTTATGGGCCGCTATTACGTGCCTGAATCCTGATCATGAAAAAGTTTCGCTCTGCGCCTTTCCTCTGTGCCTTGATCGCCATGGGCGGGGTTCTTTTGTCCACTACGATTGCGGCGGACCGCTCGGCCAATGATGAAGTCGAGGAAGGCATTCGCCTGTTCTTTGAGGCTAAACCAAAGGATTCGGTTGCTGCCTTTGACCGCGCCGTGGCCCTCCGTCCCGATGTCCTACCGCAGCTCTGGCAGCGCGGGCTTTCGCTCTATTATGCCGAAGATTACGCGGGTGGCAGGAAGCAGTTCGAAGTCCACCAGACCGTGAATACCCAGGACGTGGAAAACGCAGTTTGGCATTTCCTTTGCGTCGCCCGGTTGGAGAGTGTCGAGGAGGCTCGCAAAGGCTTGATCCCGATCTCCGAGGACACCCGTGTCCCCATGAAGCAAGTCCACGAGCTCTTCGCGGGCAAGGCCACCCCGGAGGATGTGATCAAAGCAGCCGAGTCTGCTACTAGCGACGAGATGGATAAGCGGAACCACCTTAGCTACGCGTTTCTTTACCTCGGTCTCTACGAGGAGGCCCTGGGCCACGCGGACCAAGCCAAAGCCTACTTGCTGAAGTCCGCTCAGGACTATGCCATGCCGCACTACATGGGCCGTGTGGCAGATGTGCACCTGCGCGTGCGCGGCTGGAATCCGTAGGCAGGCGCCATTTTAGCCTCGATAAGCGCACTTCGCCCCGGCCGCTGGATTCTCCATGACAGAATCCGTATCCTGCGGCATCACTTTTGGACCGCCTGCCTTTCGCCATGCCCACGTCCAAGCCCTATTACATCACCACAGCCATCGATTATACCAACGCTGCGCCGCACATCGGCCACGCGTATGAAAAGGTGCTGGCGGATGTCATGGCGCGTTTCCAGCGGCTGAACGGCCGCGAAGTTTTCTTCCTTACCGGTGTCGATCAGCACGGGCAGAAAGTGCAGAAGAGCGCAGAGAAGGCTGGCGTCACGCCTCGCGAGTTTGTGGGCGAAATCACCCAAAAGTTCGTTGCCCTTTGGGAAAAGCTTGGAGTCCATTATGACGGCTGGGCCGCTACTACGGATGACAAACACATCCGCGTTGTGCAGGCGATGCTCCAGCGCCTTCATGACGAAGGCCAACTCTACAAGAAGAGCTACCAAGGTTTCTATAGCGTACGGCAGGAACAATTTTTGACGGACAAAGAGAGAGGCCCCGATGGCAATTTTGGTGAAGAGTGGGGTGAGGTTGTCGAGTTGGAGGAAGAAAACTGGTTCTTCAAACTGAGCGATCATGTGGAGTGGCTGCGTGACTACATTCAAAGCCATCCCGATTTCATTTTCCCTTCCTTCCGCGCCAACGACGTCCTGAACGCTTTAGAGAATTCCAAGGGACAAGACCTCAATATTTCTCGGCCTAAGGAGCGTCTGAGTTGGGGTATTCCCCTCCCCTTTGATGAGCGTTTTGTGAACTATGTCTGGTTCGACGCCCTGACGAACTACATCAGCTTCGCAGGTTATCTCGCTGCGGAAGTGGGCAATCACGGGTTGCCGCAATTTGAGCCGCTCTGGCCCTGCGATGCCCACGTTATTGGCAAGGACATCCTCGTTCCCGCCCACGCCATCTATTGGCCGATCATGCTGCGGGCTCTTGGCTTCGGCGAGGATCAGATGCCGCGCCTGATTGTGCACGGCTGGTGGAACGTCAGCGGTGAAAAAATAAGCAAGACCCTCGGCAACGTCGTGGACCCCTCCGCACTCGCGGATGTGTTCACGGTAGATGGATTGCGCTTTTATCTCATGAGAGATATGGCCACAGGCTACGATGCCGACTTCAGAAAGGACCGTCTTGCCATGGCCTACACTAAGGAACTCGCTGGTGGCCTCGGCAACCTGCTCAACCGAGCGTTGAGCATGGCCCAGAAATACCGTGAAGGCGTCATCACGCTCACCTCCTTTGATGACGACACGAATAGTGCTCTGCGTCAGACTGTGGCAGAAGCACCTTCGAAGTATGTCACCAAGATGGATACCTGGGCCATCCATGAAGCCATCGGCGAAGCATGGAAAATCGTCACACACGCGAATGGCTTTGTGGAACAGACCCAGCCTTTCAAGCTGGCCAAAGATCCAGATCAAGCGGAACGGCTCGACAGTGTTCTCCATCACTTGGCTGAAGCGCTTGTCCACGTCAGCGTGTTGCTCAGCCCCATCATTCCCGAGGCCAGCGTCAAAATGCAGTCTCAGTTGAACTGGCAGGTGCCAGCCGGCTTCACGATCAGTGACTTAAAATGGGGCCTCCTCCCGAATGGCCACCAACTCGGTCAACCGACACCGATCTTCCCACGATTGGAAGAAACCAAGGCCTAATCCAGGCTCAAATTCCATAGGTTCATCCGGCCAGCGGTCAACCGCTTGGCTTCCTGTGCTTGGTCGCTGCCGTCTTCCTTACGGACTTCTTGGCCAACCCTCCCTCGCGCCAAGTCCCGGCATTCTATCGGCGGCGCATGGTTGCATCTCAATTCTGACAACATTACAATATTTATCATAAAATAGCTTGCTTGTTATATCAAATAACGCGATCATAGCAAAAGTGTGTATTTGCGCCCTGCAATCCACCTCAGATCATATTATAAGTCGCTTGAAATCAGACATTTAACTCTCCGCTCGCTCTAGATAGACCGCCCTCAGATCTTCTAAATTCTTCAATTAGCGCCCATTTTTTGCCCTAGACCTCTCAGTTTTGCGCCTCACTCCTGGCTCCACTCTCAAATCCGCTAACGATCAACCTCAACACTCCGCAATCTGCCATCCGATGAACCCGCACCCTAAACTACTTGCCTTAGCCACCGCATTCGCGCTGGCCCTTACCGGTACTGCCAATGCTTTTCAGCTTTCAGCCGACGTCGACTGGATTCCTATGCAGGCCAACGGGGCAGGCACCGGCGGTCAGTTTTATCTGACCAACATTACAAACTTGGATACAAACACGCCTGCCTTTGGCGGTTCCGCCCTTGGTTTTTGCATTGAACCATACGCTCCTTCGCCAACCACTGGTAACACCTACACCTATCAAACGGCCGAGCTCACCGGCATGTTCAATCTCCAGAACACTCCGGAAACTGGAGTGGCGGCGGTCTATTGGCTCATGGATAACTATCTTGAGAGCCACGTGCTCGACACCAGTGCGATTCCTGACCCCATCCGTTCGGACATGAGCTTCGCCTTTGAAGGAGTCCTCACGGAAATCCTTCAGGACTGGGATGGTTCCTATGCCAATCTCAATCTCGACAGCGGCTGGTGGACGGTGAATTCGAACAACGCCGGCATCTATGCGGAAGCGACTTCCATGCTCAATGCCTTGGTGAGCGCAGCACCTCTCCCCGACTACACTTCCATGACGTATGAGCTTGATCGCATCGTCACTACCGGTGCATGCGATACCCAAGACATGCTTATTGTGACGTGCACCCCGATCCCTGAGCCTTCCGGCGCCCTTCTCCTCGGCATCACCGGTCTTCTTGGCATCATGCGCCGTCGCCGGAGCCGCGCCTCAGCCTAAGCCGTCCAATTCCAAGTAAAATCGATACCCGGCGGGTCTGTCAGTTCAAAGACAGATCCGCTGGCATTTGGGCAAGCAGTTTATAATAGGGACCCAGGTGATTCAGGATCGCCGTCCATAGCTCATCGGGCGCGCGGTTCATCAAGGTCTTGGAAGGTGGCGGGCAGGTGATCCAGGATTTCTGCTCCAGTTCGGACTCCAGTTGTCCTTCCGACCACCCCGAGTATCCCACAAATCCCCTCACCGCGCGGCCCTTGTCCAATTCACGCTTGGCCTGTTCCGTGGACAAATGAGTCTGCACGCTGAGCGTGCCCTTTTTAGAATTCCAGTCAACTGCTGCAAAGGTCAGCTTGTTCATGCCCACCGGGCCCCCGACATAAACCGGCACTTTGCCGAGTGGCCCCAAGTCGCCAGATTCCAGCAGGTCATCCACCTGCTTGTCCATGGGCCGGTTGAGGATATAACCAAACGCGCCATCCTCAACATTGTGGGCTGCCAACAGCAACACCGTGTGAAAAAAATTCGGATCCTTCAAAGACGGCGCTGCTAGCAACAGCGAACCGCTGAGAGACTCTGATGTGCTATCTTCTTCCGGGTTCATAACGCATAAGATTCGACCCGGCGGTAACCTACCCCGGATTGCCTCAACGGCAACTTTACATTCGCACCGCGCCTGAACTTTGCGTCACGCATTAACACCGTCGTTGCGTCGTGCAGCGCTTTCTTCCAAACTACGCCAGATGCAAGAACTCGAAAAACTGCTCCAAGCCGGAAAGGATCTTACGCCTGCTCAAGTCCGGGATGCCGCTGCGTTTCTGCTTGATCCTGAGCCCGAGGCTGAGCTGAAGGCAAACTTCCTGCGCAGTCTCGCCCGTAAGGGAGAGTCCCCCGCCGAGATCACTGCTTTCGTCGGTGAGTTCCTGCAAAACGCCCTGGATCCGGGTATCGATGTTTCGAAGCTGCCGGGGCCGGCCCTTGATGTCGTGGGCACTGGGGGCGACAAATTGAGCCTCTTCAATATTTCCACCACCGCCATGTTCATTCTCGCGGCGGGCGGTGTCTGTGTGGTGAAGCATGGGAATCGCGGTATTACCAGCAAGAGCGGCGGCGCCGATGTCCTGGAAGCCCTCGGCATCAAGATCTCTCTGCCCCCCGAGGATTTAGGACGTTGCCTTCAGGATAATGGTCTCGCCTTTCTCTTCGCGCCACTCTACCACCCCGCTTTCAAGGCCGTCGTCGAAGCGCGGAAGATCCTCGCCAAGGAAGGACAGCGCTCCATTTTCAACATTCTGGGGCCTCTCCTGAATCCCGTTCAGCCGCCCTGCCAGCTTCTTGGCGTATTCGATCCGAAGCTCGTTCCCGTCTTCGCCTCGATCCTTAAGGATTTGGGCAGGAAGTCGGCCTGGGTGGTGCATGGCAGCACGGGCGACGGGCGCGGCATGGATGAGCTTAGCACCCTCAGCACCAATCACGTGGCCTCGGTGGACGCGGATGGCATCCGGGAGTTCACCGTCGAGCCTGCTGGGCTGGGATTTGCCCCTCCTGCTCTCAGCGAACTTAGCGGAGGAGACGCCGCCGAAAACGCCGGCCTTTTGGAGGATATTCTCGCCAATCGCATTCAAGGTCCTAAACGCGATATGGCGGTGCTGAATGCTGCCGCCGGTTTTGTGATCACGGGCATTACTCCCGACCTCGCCGCAGGGCGCAGCCTTGCGGAGAATCTCATCAATGAAGGCATTGCCCACTCCAAACTGAAAGACCTGCAGGAGTGGATTTAGATCCGCTAACCAGGATGCGCATTTAGACTTAGCAGCATGAGAATGGGTTTGGGAGTCTGCACCAGATCCGCCAGCGTGCATTCGTCCAGCACCTTGAGAAAGGCATCACGGGCTTGGTGAAACAACCCCTTGAGGCGGCAATCCGGCGACAGTCGGCATTGGTCACACGCTGGATCGAAACACTCCGCCAGATTGAAATGAGTCTCGGTCTGGCGCACCACATCGCCGACACTGATTTCCACCGGCGGTTTGCCGAGTCGAATGCCTCCACAACGGCCTCGCCGATTGGAGAGGAAGCCCTGTTTGCCCAGGAAATGCACAATCTTTACCAGATGATGGTGGGAGATCCGGTAGACATCCGCCATCTCTTGCAGAGTCACTTTCTCCTGCCCACGCACAGCGGCATACATCAGCACGCGGAGTGAGTAGTCAGTGAAACGGCTTAGCTCCATGACCTGTGAATCTTTCTTAACTGCATCCGGCTCAACGCCGGAATGGCAACTGAACCCCTGTCCTCCCAAGCACGGAACAAGCCAACTCAGACCGCCAATCGCTTCCAGGCCACTTCATGCATGACCTTTCCCAGAGCCAGCCATTGCTGCTCAAACTCCGTTTGTGGTAGCGGCAATTCCTTGCCTGGCCATTCGATGCTTTTCCAACCTGCTCGAGGGCCGATCGCCTCCAGCGCCGCCTGGAAGTACGGCTCGTCATCGGTCTTCAGCAAAAACTCGCCGCCCACTTTTAGGACGCGTTCCAAGGCCGCCCAAAAGTCCCCTCGCTGCACCAACCGGCGCGCTTCGTGTTTATCCTTCGGCCAGGGATCAGGACAGAAGAGCGACAAGCGCGCCACGCTTTGCGGCGGCAACAGCCAGCCGATGGCATAGACACTGTCCAACCTCAACACACGGGCGTTCGAAACTCCGCTTTTACGGATCAGTTTGGCTGTCTTGTCCACGCGGCCGAGAAGCCGCTCCACTCCGAGATAATTCCGCTCAGGGTGCCGCTCGGCCATCGCCACGAGGAACGCGCCACCGCCACACCCCAAATCCACATCCAGAGGCCGCGCTCCCTCCGCAAATATTTCGCTGGGAGAAACCTCCTGGAAGTAGTTGGCTGGGACAAAAATGGGTGATGACGGCGCGATGGCTCACCATTGCAGCACCGCCTGTTCCTGCAACACCTCCGGACTACGTCAGGGGACTTTTTTCGGATCAGCCAAGGGCACGGGAGGTGGTGCCGGAGCAGTTGGGAATGAAGGCGAAGGAGACTTAGGCGCATCATCTGCCGCTGGGTCAGGTTTGGGCGGCTTCGGTGGGCTGACTTCCTTTTCTGCCCGCTGACGAATGGGGCTGTCCGGAGGATTCAGATCCAGGATACGCTTCCAATATTCCTGGGCTTTGGCGTTGTCACCAAGCTGCCGATACGTCTGGGCTATGTGATCGAGAATCTCGGCGTCACCCGGCTCCAGTTCTTTGAGCAGGCCCTCCGCGCGGAGCAGATCTGCCAGAGCTTCCTGGTATTTGCCCTGCTTAAAATGGAGCCAGCCGAGGCTGTCGATGAAAGCGGCGTTGTTCTGCTCCAGTTCATTAGCCTTGCGGATGAGTTTCTCGGCCTGGTCCAGCTTCTGCCCTCGCTCCAGCCACATGTAACCCAGGTAGTTCATCGTGTTGGCCGCACGGCTCAGGTCGTCTGACGGCGTCTGTTGGATGCTCTTTTCGAATCGTTTGGAGGCTTCATCGAAGTTTCCATTCCGCTCCAGCGCCACGCCCCACGCGAAGAAGTAGCCGTCATCGAGCAATTCCGGATCCGAGGTTTCTGCTGCCTTGGCGGTGGAATCAAAAAGCTTGGCCGCATCCGTGAATTTCTCCCGCGCCGAGAGAGCCACCGCCCGATAAAAAAGGATGCGCGGCTCCGCTGGAAAGATCTGCTGGGCACGAGCGGTGAATCTGTCAAAACGCTCGGGCTGGTTCACATACCGCAGGAGGCCGCTGATCTGCAGGTAATCGTTCAAATCTCCGCCGCCAGATTGCAGAGCGGCTTCCAACTGGTCCGCAGCCTTCTCGATCTCACGCTTCCGCAAATATTGCGAAGCCAGCAATCGGCGATGCTCCACATCCATCGGGAAAGCCTTCACCAGATCCTCCAGCGCCGCATCTGCCTGAGGCTTCTTGTCCATGGCATCATAGAGCCTTACCAGACGCTTTCTCGCATCCAGGCTGCCACTCTTCTTCACCAGCCCTTCGCAGATTTCGGCCGCGCGGGGCATTTGATTGCTGAACAGGAAATAGTCCGCTGCTTGTAGCTGCGCTTCTTCGTCCGCCGCTGCCTGCGCCTGGCGTAGGGCTTTGTCGAAGAACGGTGTGACTTTCGACAAGTGCGCCGGGCGGTTTTCCGTGTCGGCGAGTGGCCACACTTCCTGCGCCATCCGGCCTACGTTCAGCCAAAAGGCGGCATCACTGACATCCTGCTTCAACGCGCGCTCCAATGTCAGACTCGCCTTGGCTCGATCTCCTTTGGTGAGATAAAGCCGCGCGGCATTTTCATAAGCGTGGGGTGCCTTCGGAAACCGCGTCAGCGCTTCATCGGCGGCCTTTTCAGCCCGGGCCATCAGGTCGGGGCGATCCTGCGCATGCGTCACGGCGAAGCGGGTGAAATTCAGATAGGGGTCGACCGACCCGGCATGAGTTTTGACGGCGTCTTCGAGCAACTTCAAGGCTTCGTCCATGCCCTGATAACTAAGGGTCAACTCGGCGACGTGGCCCACGATTTCTGCATGAGCGGAGTCAAGGCGCACAAAAGCCAGATAGTGCGTCAGCGCTTCCCGCATGCGGCCTTCGTCTTCCAACTGCCGGCCCGCCAAGAAATGCGCGTAAGCTTCCGCACGCTGCTCACCGGCTTTCTGCAAGGCCTGATCGGGGGCAGCTTTGGCATTTCCCGCCAAGACTTCCGCCGCTTGGGAGCCTCCCGATAGTGAGACCACCGAAGCGACAATGGCCACAGCAGCGAAGGACAACACGGGATTTTTCATAACTCGCGAACCTCTATCAATACGCGGAATTCGTAGAATTTCGAGCGCAGAAACTTTGCCAGCCTCAGAATTCGAATTTTCAACCTCGCCTCCTCGGGTTGCAAACTCGCCGAATCCCGCCAAACTGCCCGGCTCTATGTCAACGGCCACGCCAGCGGAAGCTCTGGAAATTCTCAAACGCGGAACAGTCACCATCCATAGCGAGAAGGAACTCGCGGATCGTCTCTCCCGCGGCAAACCCCTGCGCGTGAAACTGGGCGTGGACCCTACTGCGCCAGACATTCACCTCGGCCATGCTGTCGGACTCCGGAAGCTAAAGCAGTTCCAGGATCTCGGCCACCAGATCGTCCTCATTATCGGGGATTTTACCGCCACGATTGGCGATCCCAGTGGCCGCAGTAGCACCCGTCCTCCCCTCACCCATGAGGAAGTACTCTCCAATGCCAAGACGTTCACGGAGCAGGCTTTCCTGGTGCTCAACAAGGAGAAGACCGAAGTCGTCTTCAATGGCACCTGGTTCAAAAACATGACCTTCACGGACGTGGTGAAGCTGAATGCCCGCGTCACCCTGCAGCAAATGCTTCAGCGCGAGGACTTCAAGAATCGCGTCGCTAATGGCCAGGAAGTCCGCCTTCACGAGATCCAATACCCTATTATGCAGGGATGGGATTCTGTGATGGTCCGGTCCGATGTGGAAATCGGCGGAAGCGATCAGCTTTTTAATATTCTGGTCGGTCGCGACCTGCAAAAGGAAGAAGGCCAGGAGCCGCAGGTCGTCATCACCCTTCCCCTTTTGGAAGGTCTTGATGGCGTCAAAAAAATGTCGAAGAGTCTGGGCAACTACGTCGGCCTGACCGACGCGCCTAAGGAAATGTTCGGCAAGCTCATGAGCATCCCGGACACGCTGATGGAGAAATATTACCTGCTGGTTCTTGGCGAAGTGCTGGACGCCACCATGCACCCCATGGAGGCCAAGAAACAGCTCGCCGCCAAGTGCGTGGCCATCTACCACTCCGAAGCCGCCGCCCAGGAATGCCGCGATGACTGGGATCTTCGTTTCAGCAAACGCGACCTCAGCAGCGCGGATCTGCCGGAAGTCACCCTGACGGACCGACGCGATGTGCTCGGTGTCGTGCTCCACGCCTACCTCTCCGCTTTCGAGCAAACGGTTTCCGGTGGCGATGCCCGCCGCCTCATTCAGCAAGGCAGCGTGCAGCTGAATGGCGAAAAGGTCGTCGATCCAAAAGCCACTCCCGAATGGAAATCCGGCGACGTGCTGAAGCTCGATAAGAAGCGCACCGTGCGATTGGCGGTGTAGTTGGCCTCCCATATTTTCGTCGCATTGTCCTGCGGACGATTCTTCATTCGTCAATTCTATGAGTGCTCGCCCGCGCTCACTTGAATCCAAATGAATCAAAGAATCACCATGCGCACGAAAATTTCACCCTGCCTCTGGTTTGACGGCCAAGCTGAAGACGCCGCCAAATTCTATATCGGTATCTTCAAGAACTCGAAGATCACCGCCATCTCCCACTACACGGAGGCCGGCTTCGAGATCCACGGAAGGCCCGCGGGTTCCGCGATGACCGTCGTATTTGAACTCGACGGGTTCAGCATCACCGCCCTCAACGGTGGCCCACATTTCAAGTTCAACGAAGCCATCTCCCTCCAGATCGATTGCGATACGCAGGACGAGATCGACTACTACTGGGAAAAACTCTCCGAAGGTGGCGATCCCCAATCCCAGGTCTGCGGATGGCTGAAGGACAAATTTGGTCTCTCCTGGCAGGTCGTCCCGAGTGTCATGGAAACCATGATGCTCGACCCTGACAAGGAGAAGAGCAACCGCGCCATGAACGCCATGTTGCAGATGAAGAAGATGGACATCGCCACCCTAGAACGCGCTTTCGCCGGCGAGTCTTGAGTGCTTGCGCCTGCGCCTTTCCAAAATTGAAACCAAACCCCAACCCCTTTTATACTTATGAAACCGGAAACTCCGGAAGAAATCGTGCGCGCCTGTTACGCCGCGTATGAACAAAAAGACCGCTCCATCATCGAGCCTTTGCTGGCCAGTGGTTTCACCTTCTCCAGTCCTATCGACGACTGCATCAGCCGGAAGGTTTACTTTGAGCGCTGCTGGCCCAACAGCGAGCACGCAGACAAGTTCGACATCGAGACACTCGTCACGGTGGGCAACAAAGTCATCGCCCAATACAAAGCCAAATCCAAGGACGGTGCGACTTTCCGCAACACGGAAATCTTCGAACTCCGTGACGGCCAAGTCGTTCATGTGGATGTTTACTTCGGGCTGGAGACTGCGGAATCCGCCACGGAAGAGGAGATCCGCTCTGTTATTGATGCTCGGAATGCCGCCATTACGCGGAAGGACAAGGATGCCGTGGTTGCCAGTTATACTCCGGACCCCGTCCGCTTCGACCTCGCACCGCCTTTGGTTTCAGATCCTACGGATACGGAAGGACTCCAAGCCTGGTTCGATACGTGGGACGGCGAGATCGGCTACGAAATCCGGGACGTGATTATCGAGAGCAAGGGCGACCTCGCCTGCACGCACAGCCTGAATCACATGACCGGCACCAAGAAAGACGGCGAACAGGTTAATGTCTGGTTCCGGGAGACGCTCACCCTCAAGAAGCCAGAAGGCCGCTGGCTGATAAGCCATGAGCATGAATCCGTGCCTTTTTACATGGACGGATCTGACAAAGCTGCGTTGGATTTGAAGCCCTAATGGCGGAGCAACGTTGCGCGCCGTGAAAAGCCTGACACAACCCAGGTTATACCTGCGTTGTGTCCGCTCTATCATGCACATGAACGTTCATCGCTTCCTCGCTACCGTAACCATCCTCAGCGCCTCCACCATCTGGGCCGCCGACCTCCCCAAAATCCCTTCCAAGTCCATCGCCGAGAAAAAGGAACTTCTCTTCAGCGACGACTTCCAGGGCGCCACACCCGATAAGATGTGGCACAAGGTTGTCCCGACCTTCGCCGTGGAAAATGGCATGCTGAAAGGCACCCAAACGCGGGACAAAGCCATCCCCGCAGAAGGCGGCAAACCTGCTGTAACTGCGCATGCCGCCGTGCATGGCCTGGAACTCCCCACCAAAGACAGCGTGGTCGAAGTGAAGATCAAGTTCGAGGGCGCTACCATGATCGATGTGGAGTTTGACGACCGGAAATATACCGGAGCTCATTACGGTCACCTCTGCCGCGCCCAAGTCCGCCCCAATGGCGTCACCATCATCGACGAGCGCGACGGCAACATGAAGAACGAGGTCTACGCCCTCAGCAAAGACCCTGCCGGACAAGCCGAGCGCGCCAAACTCCTCAAAGGCCGCCAAGTCACCTACCCCGCCAAGTACGAAACTGGCAAATGGTATACCCTGGTGGTTGAAACCGTCGGTGACGAAATGCGCGTGACCATCGATGGCAAACCCGCCGCTTACTTGAAATCCTCCGGCATCGCTCACGAGACCAAGTCCAAAATCGAATTCGGCGTCGCCGGCAAAGACGGCTTCTACGACGATCTTAAGGTCTGGAACGCGGCTCCGGCGAAGTAAGGCGAAACCTTCCAAGCCTAATTAGGGCAGTAAGGCCTTGAGTTGCGTCGCTACGCGACTCAAGGCTTTTCTTTTTCTCCTGCAAGCTCGGCAGATCACCCATTGTGATGCCGCTCAGTCCGTGCTAAGCACCTCAGGCACCTCCCGCGCCCCATTTCGCTTCGCACCCCCATTCCTGATTCCATTTTGATCAAGAATTTCTCTCTCTACCTCGCCCTGCGCTATCTCCAGCCGAAGCGCACTTTTGTCAGTGTCATCACGGTCATCTCTGTACTCGGGGTCTCGCTCGGGATCGCGGTGCTAATTGTGGTGATCTCCGTGATGGCGGGCTTCCATGCGCAGATCAAGAATCTGGCCTTGGGATATGACTCCCATATCGAGATTTTTGATCGCTGGGGGACCTCCATGATGAGCCCTGACCGGAAGCCGCCGGATGTGGAAGAGAAGTCCTGGCGGGATGTGCGCAACGAAGTCGAGAAGGTTCCGGGCGTGATTTCTGTGACTCCCATTGTCCGGGGCATGATCCTCCTCGAAGAGCAGCGCCGCAACAACATCGCCCCCACTCTCATGTGGGGTATGGATCAGGACGACACCGACCGACTTGCCGCAAAGCACGAAAAACTGCTGAAAGCGGGTGCGATGGATCTGAGCGAAAACAATATCGTCATTGACCAAGGCCTCGCCGATGCGTGGGGTATCGAGATCGGGGACAAAGTCGCCGCTTATCCCCCGTCGAATCTCAAGGACATGGTGCAAACCATGCGGGAGATCGATGACAAGCCCGAGGAAGAAAAGAAGGAGGCGTACGGCAAGCTCAAAGATTTGGTTCTCCCCATGGAACTCACGGTCACTGGCATCTTCAGTCCGCCGCGACTTCAGGACATGAGCGACATCTCGGTCGTGATCGTTCCGCTGCACATTGCCCGCGAGCTCTACGGCTTGGACGGCGGCATCAGTAGCATGGGCGTGGAACTCACCGATCCTTATAAGGCCGGTGAAGTCAAAGAACTGTTAACTGGTGAAAAAGCCAATGATCCTGAAGATGCTAACAGAAGCAAAAAAGAGACCGCTCAAGGCTCGCCACCCGTCATGCCTGATACTTGGGTCGCGCGCACTTGGATCGAACAGCATCAGGTCCTCTTCGACACGGTGCAAAATGAACTGGAGATGATGTACTTCGTCCTCTTTTTCATCGTCATCGTCGCTGCCTTCTGCGTGATGAACACGATGATTACCGTGACCGTACAGAAGCGCCGTGAGATCGGCATCATCGCCGCCTTGGGTGCCCGCATCGGTCAGGTCATGTGGGTTTTCCTGACGCAGGGGATGATCGTAGGTGCCCTTGGCTCACTGACTGGTGTCGGCCTGGGCCTGCTGGTAGTGTATCTTCGCAACGATATCCGCACTGGCATCTCGGTCCTCTTCCAGCGCAATATCTTCGATGAGCGCATCTACGGACTGGCTGAGATCCCCGCTAAAGTCATTCCCGGTGATGTCGCCATGATCTGCGCGGGTGCTTTTCTGCTCTGCTCCGTCGCTGCTTTAGTTCCTGCTTTCCTGGCAGGGCGTATTGAGCCTGCGGTGGCGTTGAGGGATTAACAACAGCTCCAGAGTATCCGCACCATCCAGAAGCCATGGAGAAGATTAATAATATCCGTGTTTGGTTTATTGCCGCTCTCGCTATTGTGCCCGTGATTCTTATCGCATTAAATTATGTGGCATATCTTCAATGCAAATCCTATGCCGACAAACGCATGGGTAAAAGCGTGCCTGTTTTGTGGGCAGGATTTAGCTTTTCCGCTACGCACATTGTTTACGTTAGTTTCACTACCCCAAAAGGGCCGGAAAGTGTGATGATTTGGCGTGCAAAGCCGTATTGCGCCATTGATTTGATGCAATGAACTGTGAAGCGGCGACAGACAGTAATTTGGTCGCGCGTTCCGGTTAAAGGCATTTCTTAATCTCCTAAGGTAAGGATGAGTTAACCTCACTCCTCCGGCAATAACCACCCATCCGCTCCTGCGCTGGAGTTGAGATAGTCCTGAAGGATCGCCACGGCGGCGACTTGATCGACGAGTTTCTTTTCGTCTTTGGAAATGCGTTTCCCTTCGAAGCCGAGGCTGCGTTCGGCGTTGACGCTGCTGAGGCGTTCGTCCACGAGGTGGATGGGAGTGTCTGGATCGATCAATGCTTTGCGAAGGCGGGTGACGAAAGCTTCCACGCGCTCGGTGGCGCTGCCGCGGGCGCCGTCCATGCGGAGGGGGAGACCAACGACGATCTCCGCGACGCGCTTCTGTTCGACGATCGTAGCGATCTGCTTTTCCACCCCTGGCGCGGTATCCAGCGTCTTCAGGGGGTTGGCGATCATCCCTAACTCGTCACTGAGGGCCAGCCCGATGCGGACAGTGCCGTGATCAATGCCGAGAATGCGGGACATGGCTTGGCGAATAGCCGCTACCTACTTCAGCTTCGCGGGCAGAGTATCGACCAGTTTCTTCAGCTTCTCAGCCTGACTGCGATGGGCGACTAACAGGGCATCCGGTGTGGCGATGACCATCAGGTCCTGGACGCCGAGGAGTGCGACGTGTTGACCGGTTTGCGTGAAGACGAGGTTATGCCCGGACTCCTCGGTGTTCATTTCGCAGTTGTGGCGATTGGCGTAGGCATCCTCGGTGAGGTAAGTCCCCACGGAGGTCCAGTTGCCGACATCATCCCAATCGAAGCGGGCTTCCACGTTGAGCACGCGTTTGGCTTTCTCCATCAATGCGTAGTCGATGGACAGCTTGGGAAGCTTGGGAAACTCTGCGAGAACGGTATCTTTAAATGAAGAGCTCTTGGCGAGATTGTCCACAAAGGTGACCAGTTCTGGACAGTTGGCGGAGAGGGCCTCGATGACGGCAGGCACGGTCCAGAAGAACATGCCCGCGTTCCAGGTGAAGCAGCCTTGTTCCAGGAATTGCTCCGCCAGATCAGTGCTGGGTTTTTCACGGAAGCGCACCACTTCAAAGACCGGCACGCCTGTGTCTTCCTTCAGATGGTAAGGCGCACCTTTCTCAACATACCCGTAACTCGGGCAGGGCCAGGTGGGCTTGATGCCGATGGTCACCAAAGCACCGCTTTCCTCCGCGGCTTTGCACGCGGTCTTCAGCGTCGTTTGAAAGGCTGCGTGATCCTGAATAATATGATCCGAGGGCAAGACCATCATGGTCGCTTTTGGGTCGCGTGCGGCCACCCAGCCGACCGCCAAGGCGATGGCTGGAGCGGTGTCCCGCTTCTCGGGTTCGGCCACGATGTTTTCTTCAGGGAAATCTGCGCCCAGGGCTTCACGCACGCCTTCCACCTGTTGGTAGTTAGTCAGGACAAGGATGTTCTCCTTTGGTATGACGCCTTCCAGACGGGCGATGGTGTGCTCCAGCAACGACTTATCATCAAAGAGCTTCAGCAGTTGCTTGGGCTTTTTGTCCCGACTGACGGGCCAAAAGCGCTGGCCGCTGCCTCCGGCAAGGATGAGGGCAAAGGTGGACGACGAAGAGGTGGTGTTCTTGGGCATGCTAATCAAAAAGACCGGCCTTGTGATGAAGCGGAGCAAAGCCGGAAAGCGAAATTTCCTGTTTCAACGAGGGCGCGCTAGGCGTAACTTGGAGCATGAGTTCGTTTTCTCAACGCCTGATGGATGATAATCTCAAGACCTATGCGGTCGCGACCGCGTCGGCAACGGCTGGCTGTGCGTTGGGGATCCTTTTCGGCAGAGGCATGGAACGCCGCTCTTCGACCATCGCGTCTCTTACACTCCTGGCCGCGGGCGCCCTCATCGCCGCTCCCATGGTGACAGAAGTGGTGAGCCGTCTCGCCAATCGTCCCGCTACGAGCCGCGGCAGCCGCAAGCGATTGGAAGGCATTCGCAATGGCGCCGTGCCGGAAGACAACGATGACATCTATTCCCTGACCAAAGAATACGGGTTGTAAGCATTAGGGGGTGGCGTACAGGTTGCGCAGCCGCGAAGCGAATCTCGCCACCACATTGACTTTGATCAGCTTTCCGGAACGGAAGGCAGGAGCTTGAAGGCAAACCGGGCGTCGAACTGGCCCCGGTTGTATTTTTGGCAGCAGGCCAGACAGGCGACGTGACGACGGAAGCGTTTCACGCGCTGCACCACTTGCTGGCAGGATGGACATTGATAGGCAAACTTACGCTTCTGCTGGGAGCGTGGCAGTGGCAGGGAATGCCGGGCACTCTCGTCGGGAATACCGAGATCTGCACAGGCTTTGCGCCACTCCGGGCCATGGGCATCGATGCGCTTCCCTGCGGCGCGGCTGTAGGCGATGAGGTGGGCAAGTTCGTGTTTCAGCGTCCGTTCCACTTCGCCCTCCATGGGCATCAGCTTGGGATTCAATTCCACGCGCCAAGCCGGCCATTTTGCGTACCCGGCAGTACTGCGGAGGCGGGCATTCCAAATGACCTGCACACGGATCGCGCCTTCATGGATGCCCAAGTCATCCAACCAGGTGCGGGCTTGTGCTTCCAATACGTGATCGCGACCCCGTCCGGTGGACGGCGCGACTTCGACTTTTTCTTCGATTACCTCACGCACCTCCGGCACCACGGGGGCGCGCTTGGGTGAAATGGGGGTGTGCTTTAGTCTGGCGAAGAAATCAAAAAGTGCCTGCTGGGTGTGGGGCTTGGGCATTGCCGGGCAAAGAGTGATTCAGGAGAGTTTTTTTCGTTAGTCTGGGACTAGATGAGAAAGTCGTAGGCCTCGCTGGCAGTGGACACCTGGACGGCAATCTTCTGGTGCTGCTTCTTGTCGTGCTGCTTTTGGGATTCCTCACCGCGAACGAGCAAGGTATCGGCCGGCACGCTTTTCATGATGAAGACGTTCGCGCCAATGGTACTACGCGCACCAATGATCGTATCCCCGCCAAGAATGGTGGAGTTCGGATAAATGGTGACACCGTCTTCCACATTCGGATGGCGCTTGGTGCCTTTCACGATGTGGCCTTCGTCATCTTTCTGGAAGCTGCGTGCTCCGAGGGTGACGCCGTGATAAAGCTTCACATGATTGCCTATGACGCAGGTTTCGCCAACGACGACGCCGGTGCCGTGATCGATGAAGAAGTGGGTGCCAATCTGCGCGCCCGGGTGGATGTCAATGCCGGTGCGGCTATGAGCCCACTCGGTCATCATACGAGGGATGAGAGGGACGCCGGCCATATATAGAACATTCGCCAAACGCTGAATGGCGATGGCTTCCAGTCCCGGGTAGGCCAGGATGATTTCCTCAAAACTGCGCGCGGCGGGATCGCCTTCGTAGGCGGCTTCAACGTCCGTACGCAGCAGTTCCCGGATACCGGGCATGGCGGAAAGAAACTGGCAACTGAGTTCATTGGCGGTCTCGCCATTGGACTCAGCCGAAGCGTCGATCTGATTCAATTTCAAGCTGTATGTTATCTCAGCCGAAAGCCGCTCGCGCACACCGTCCACGAGTTCGTTCGTGAGCAACGGGAGTTCGTCGGAAGACACCGCTTCCTCAGCGAAGAATCCGGGGAAGAGCAGTTGCAGGAGTTCTTCGCAGAGGGAGGCAATTACATGCTTGGAAGGCAGATTCGCACAATCCAAGTGGTTGATGTTGCCGACCTTGCGATAGGATTCGAGCAATGCTTTAACGATCTCCTCTTGGTGGCAGTCCGTCGAGGAGGGGAGTGTTGCCCCGTTCAGTTTCATGTTCTGGCCGTACCGTTACGCCCGCCGAGGGGCCTCGTAAACAAACATTGTGGCGGGTCTAAAATGATCGAGGGAGGTGCGGCCCCCCCCCGCCACCACATCAAGGAGAAAGAAATTTGCCGGGATTAAGGATGCCCAGGGGATCGAGAGCGGCTTTGATGCGTTTGTGAGCTTCCATGGCGCCCGCGCTGACGGCATCGGGGAACCAGCGTTTTTTGGCCAAGCCGATGCCGTGTTCTCCCGTGATGGCGCCGCCCAGGGCCAGGACTTTGTGGAACAGCAGGTCGAGGGCTTGCTCGGCGCGCTCGCGCTGGACGGGGTCGTCCATGTCCGGCACCATGACGTTGACGTGGATGTTCCCGTCCCCGGCGTGGCCGAAGCAGGCTACGGGAAAGCCGCTGTTTTCCTGGAGCTCGGTGGCGAACTCGACAAGCTCCACCAGCTTACCGCGGGGCACGACAATGTCTTCGTTGAGCTTGATGAGACCCGTAGCGCGCAGGCTGTAGGAGAACTCACGGCGAAGCTGCCAGAATTTCTCGCATTGGGCATCGCCGAAACCGGTCTCCACGGAGAGGGCGCCGAGAGCGTGCATGGCCTTTTCGATGTCCGCGATTTCGAGGGGGACGCCGCCCTCCTGGCCATCGACTTCGACGAGGAGATGGGCTTCACCCTGAGGGACACCTTCGCCCAGGTAGTTGCGGGCGGCCTGAAGGGTAAAGCGATCACTGATCTCCAGGGCGGAGGGGAGATGACCGCTGCCGAGGATGTGCTGTACTCCTGCGGCGGCTTCAGCGAAAGTGGCAAAGCCGACGCTGAGCATGGCGCGCAGGGGCGGATGCGGGATGAGCCGGAGGGTGGCTTCGGTGACGATGCCGAGCAGGCCTTCGCTGCCGGTGAAGGTGCCGATAAGGTCGAAGCCGGTCTTGTTCTTGTGACAGCGGCCGCCGGTGCGGAAGATGGTGCCATCGGCCAGGACGGCTTCCAAGCCGAGGACGTAGTGGCGGGTGACACCGTACTTCAGACAGCGTGGGCCGCCGGCATTGGTGGCGATGTTTCCCCCGAGGCTGCACTCCTTCAGGCTGGCGGGGTCAGGGGGATAGAACCACCCGAGATTCTGCGCGGCCTTTTGGAGATCGCCGGTGATGACGCCGGGTTGCACGACGGCGAGACCATCTTGGGGATTGATTTCCAGGATTCGGTTCATGCGGGCCACAGACAGGGCGATGCCACCCTGGACAGGGACGCAACCGCCGACGTAACCGACGCCGGAGCCACGGGGGGTGACGGGGATCTTATGCTCGGTGGCGAAGCGGAGGACTTGGCTGACGTGTTCGGTGCTTTCCGCAAAGACAACAACTTGGGGAGGGTTCGAGGCGAACCATTTGTCCGTGCTGTGGGTGGCGAGGACGGAGTCCTGAACGGAGACACAATGCTCGGGGAGCAATTTTTGGAGAGCGCGGAGCCATTCAGCCATGGGGCAGCATTGGCCGTGATTGGCACTGTTTTCAAGAGTGCGGTCGTCAATCAATAAAAAGCGGAGCCGGTTTCAACCCGGCTCCGCTCGTGCATACTGAGCGCTTTAGTATAACTATGTAGTTATACTTCGAATTAATTTTCTGTCGTAGCTGCGGCGGCTGGCTCCTCGGGAATTTCTCCCAAGCTGATGAATTTCAGCACTTTAGTACCGGGTTCGTGTAGAACCTTGACCGTATCGCCTTCCTTCACTTCGCCACGCAGCAGGGCTTCCGCGAGGGGATCCTCAATGTTCTTTTCCACAGCACGGCGCATCGGACGAGCACCATATTGCGGATCGTAACCTTCCTTCATCAGGAATTCACGGGAGCTATCTTCAAGCTGCAAGCTGATACGCTTCTTCTTGAGACGGCCCAGAACCTTGCTGATCTCCAGATCCACGATCGCGCTAAGCTCGGTCTTCTCCAGCATGCGAAAGCAGACGATGTCATCCAAGCGGTTGATGAACTCCGGCTTGAAGAACTTCTTGGCGGCTTCCATCACTTTGTCTTTCATGCTGCCGTGGTCGGCAACATCCTGACCAATGGCACCGAAGCCAAGGGTGGTCTGACGCTTGATGGTTTCCGCACCGATGTTGGAGGTGAGGATGATGATGGTGTTCCGGAAGTCGATCTTACGGCCAAAATTGTCCGTGATCTGACCTTCTTCCAGGATCTGCAGGAGCAGATGCATCACATCCGGGTGAGCCTTTTCCACTTCGTCGAAGAGAACTACGGAGTAAGGACGACGGCGCACGGCTTCAGAAAGCTGTCCGCCTTCTTCATAACCCACGTATCCAGGAGGCGCCCCGATGAGACGGCTCGCGGTGTGCTTCTCCATGTATTCCGACATGTCGAGCTGAATGAGAGCTTCGGCGCTGCCGAACATAAACTCGGCCAGATTCTTCGCGAGGAAGGTCTTACCGACACCCGTGGGGCCGAGGAAGATGAAAGAGCCGATGGGGCGCTTTGGATCTTTAAGATCGGCACGGCTGCGACGGAGGGCCTTGCTGATGGCAATGACGGCTTCATCCTGACCGATGACACGCTTCTTGAGATCTTCTTCCATGCGAAGCAGCTTGGAGGCTTCGGCCTGCTCCATGCGTTGAAGGGGCACACCGGTCCACTTGCTGACGACGGACATGATGTCCTCTTCGCTCACGTCCACAATGCGCTCCGTGTTGTTGGTGCGCCAGGTTTCGAGAACGTCGTCATGACGCTTCTTGGCAGCCTTTTCCTTGTCACGCAGGTGCGCGGCTTTTTCAAAGTCCTGTTCCTTGATGGCGACTTCCTTCTCGATTCGAATCTCTTCGATCTCGGCTTCGATCACCTTGAGTTCAGCGGGACGGGTCATCGAGGAGATGCGGGCTTTGGCGCCAGCTTCGTCCATGATGTCGATCGCCTTGTCCGGCAGGAAGCGGGAGGGCAGGTAACGGCTGCTGAGATTGACCGCGGCTTCGAGAGCCTTGGGCAGGAAGCGAGCCTTGTGGTGAGTTTCATACTTGCCCTTGAGGCCTTGGAGAATGCGGATGGCATCTTCAATGCTGGGCTCGTCGACTTTCACCTGCTGGAAGCGGCGTTCCAGAGCGGCGTCCTTCTCGATGTACTTGCGGTACTCGTTCAGGGTGGTGGCACCGACGCATTGCAATTCTCCTCGGCTGAGAGCCGGCTTGAGGATGTTGCTGGCGTCCATGGCACCTTCCGCGCTGCCCGCACCGACGATGGTGTGAAGTTCATCCAGGAACAGAATGACATTTTTGTTCCGGCGGATTTCATCCATGACGGCTTTGATGCGCTCCTCAAACTGGCCACGGTATTTAGTACCGGCGACCATGAGGGCTAGGTCGAGCACGATCACTTTCTTCTCGCGCAGAATTTCAGGCACATTGCCCTGGGCGATTTCCTGGGCCAGACCTTCGACAATGGCCGTTTTGCCCACACCGGCTTCACCGATGAGGACGGGATTGTTCTTGGTGCGGCGGCACAGGATCTGGATGACGCGCTCGATTTCTGGGGCACGACCGATGACGGGATCAAGATCACCCTTCTGAGCGAGTTCGGTCAGGTCACGACCGAAGGCGCGCAAGGCTGGGGTCTTGCTGTCCTTCTTGGAAGAAGAACTGGTAGGAGCGATGCTTTCGCTTTCTTCCTCTTCTTCCTCGCCACCAAAGTTCGGGTCGAGTTCCTTGAGGATTTCATTGCGGGCTTTCTCCAGATTGACGTCAAGCGTACGCAGCACCTGGGCAGCGACGCCTTCGCCTTCGCGAAGCAGGCCGAGGAGCAAATGCTCCGTGCCGACGTAGGAGTGATTCAGCGCCTTGGCTTCTTTGGAGGCAAGCGCGAGCACTTTCTTCACGCGGGGGGTGAAAGGGATATTACCGACCATCTTGGTGTCGGGGCCGGAGCCGACCTGCTGTTCCACCTGCATGCGCACCGTATCAAGATCCACACCAAGCTTGGTGAGGACATTGACGGCCACTCCCTGACCGAGCTTGATCAAGCCCAGCAGCAAGTGTTCGGTGCCCACATAGTTGTGGTTAAAGCGGTCCGCCTCCTTTCGGGCGAGAGCCAGCACCTGTTGAGCACGTGGAGTGAAATTATTCATCATTTTGGTTGTTGGGGTTCGCGGACTCATCCGCGTTCTTCTTGGTATTGGATACGTTAAGAGGCTCGGGTACGGATTTCAAACGGTTGCGGGTATTTTCGGCGCGAAGGGTGTCACGTTCCTCCGCAGAAAGGTCCTTGCCGGCAGATAACTGCAAATGCGCGGGCTGGATCTCCAGAAGCAACAGATCCAATACGCTGCGATCACAGCCGCCGACGATGTCCATATCCGCGCCCAAGCGGAGAAGGGACAAATGATTGAGTGCTTCCTTGGAAGCAAGCACATGGGCGAAACGAAGGGTGGCGTAAGCGCGGCCCACTTGGTCATGCAGCATGACGGGACTCTCATGGACCAGCTTTTCGCGCGCGTTATTTTCCGCCTGAACGATGTGCTCTGCCACACCTTCAATACGGGTGATCAGCTCCAGTTCTGTCTCGCCCAACGTGTGCTGATTGGAGACCTGGAAGAGATTGCCGAGCGCTTCGGTGCCTTCGCCATACAAGCCGCGGACGGCCAGGCCGATCTTGCTGACGGCATTCATGACCTGCTTGATCTGATCCGTGAGGACCAGGGCGGGCAAGTGCAGCATGACGGAGGCTCTCATGCCGGTGCCGACATTCGTGGGGCAGGCGGTCAAATAACCGAGACGCTGGTCAAAGGCATAGGGAACGGAGGCTTCGAGTTCTGAGTCCACGCGGTTCACATTTTCATGCGCGGAGCGGAGATTCAGGCCGTGGCGAATGCCCTGGATGCGGAAGTGGTCTTCCTCATTGACCATGATGGCCAAGGTCTGCTTCCGGTCGATAAGAACGGCGCAGCCGGTGGAGCGAGCGGCGTGCTCGCGGCTGATGAGATGCCTTTCCACCAAGACCTGCTTTTTGGTCTTGGAAAGGGTCGGGTATTCCTCATTAAAGCCGTCTTTCATTTCCGGCAGTTTGGCGACAACGGGCCGAACCTGATTGAGCAGTTCGACGCGCTGTTTTTCAGAGGACCAACCCGGGAACGACCATCCCCGCAGATTCCGGGCGAGCCGTATCCGCGAGGTCATCACGATGTCTGAATGTGGCCCATGGCCCTGCATCCAGTCAGCGGGATTTTTGAGGAGTGTCGAAAAGCGCATGTTTGTGAGGAAAAGCGGTACTTAACTTTAACCACCATACATTACGTATGAGACAGCACGTGAGAACAATCTGTGCCTTCTGAATGAAAAATTTCTCATGTCTTTGAGTTTCAAGGGGGGAATGGAGTCGGGGGTGAGATCGGCGGGAGATTTACCACGAAGACGCGAAGGTATAGGAAGGCTGTTTAGGTCAAGGGCGATGATTGGGCGTGAGGGTGGGATACCTTGAGGTTCACCGCGAAGACGCGAAGACGCGAAGGCGCGAATTTGGTTAAAGGGGGGTAGGCGAGGTCGGGGAATGGGTTGGAATCGGGGGTGGGCCGCACCAGCCGCGTCGGAGCTTTGCTCCTCCAACCGCAAAGCGGCAGCTGGGCGCTGCCGCACTCCACAACTGAGCGCACTCGATGAGGTGGCGGAATGCTGGGGCCGCTAAGACGTCTTGGCCAGGGATCTGCGCTTTTGAGTGGGGGTGGCGTGGGAGGTGACTAGTTTCAGGAGACCGGGGAAACGGGCCTCGAATTCGTCCTGGCGGACAGAGGTCATGCACTTGGTGCCGTCGGTGCGGGTCATGATGAGGCCGGCGTCACGTAGAACGGTGAAGTGATGGGAGCGGGTGGCCTTGGAAACGTCGAGCGGCACATCGCCGCAGGCCATTTCGCCAGCGCGCATGAGTTCCTGAAGGATGGCCAGGCGGCAGGGATCAGAGAGTGCCTGCATAACCGCTGGGAGAGTGATGGAGCTGAGCCTTGGGTGTTGGTAGCTTTTGATTGGCACCTGAGTTTCTTCCGTTCTGCTTCTGTTTTTAGCACGATGGGGAAGGTTCGACAATGATCGAAATAGGCGGTGGGAGAAGTGGAGTCTGGGGGAACAGGTCTGATAGGACTTAGAAGACCAATGGGGCGACGGTGATTGCCGGAATGACTGAGATGGTTTGGCAATGGTTAGCTGGACTGACCAGATACGGGGACGGTTCGGCTTCGTCTAGGCAGTACGCATGTTTTCGGCCTTGTCCGCTGGCTGAAGATTTTCGCATCTGCTTCCACACCATGAAACCACCGCTTCTTTGTTTACTTGCCGTAGCGCCTTCTCTTCTGGCGCTTGAGCCACTGGCTCTGATGGATCCCATCGTGGTGAGCGGTGTGACGTTTAATGGGAAATCATTGCCCGAGGGTTTTGTGCTCGATGCGGAAACGGGACTGCTAACGGTAAAGGAAGTGAGCGGGCAGGTCGTGCACCGGACGAAGACTCGCATTTTGGAGGCGCGGGCGACGATCACGCCCAAGGGGGATTACCTATTGATGTTCCCTGAGGGTGATCACTACGCCAAAAGCAAGGGCGAGAAGATCAATAGCATGATGGTCTGCCGATCCAGTGACAAAGGTAAAACCTGGAGTGCGCCGCAAGTGGCCTATGACATTCCGTATGGCCAGCATGGATTCATTCCTTTCACGCCGAAAGGAACGATGCGGATTTATAACTTCGGCACGCAGCCAATTCCTGGGAAGTGGACACCGGAAGGCGGCCAACGCGAGAATGCGCCCATCGGCTACCGCTGGTCGGATGACGATGGGCACACGTGGTCCGAGGTAAATCTCATCGAGCCGACGAATGATCCGAAATTCATGGGCATGTCCGTAATGCGCATGACGGAGACGGATGCGGGCACCTGGCTTATTGGGTCGCATCTGGCGGACTGGTCAGTTAAACCGATCAAGACTCAGCAATACCTGCTGCGCAGTGAAGATAAAGGAGCGACGTGGACGGTCCTGCCCGAGGCGCGTCCGAAGGGATGGTTTGCAGAAGGTTTTGACCGGATGGATGAAGGGCGGCCGTTGAATCTGGGGGGCGGCAAAGTGCTCTTTATGACGCGCACGCCGGCGGGGCATTTATTCACCGCATGGAGTGAAGACGATGGCGAATCGTGGACGAAGCCTGCGCCAAGTACGCTGGTGCATCCGGATGCGCCGCCGATGCTCTTTCCGTTGTCAGATGGCAAGACGCTGGTGGCATTTCATCATAACAAGGTGCCGATCACCAACCCGCGTGATCTCAATGATCACTCCGAGATGATGAAGGTGCGCTCGGAGGTGTGGGTGTCCAGTTCCACGGATGGTGGGCATACCTGGAGTGAGCCGCGGTTTGTGTTGGCGAATGCGGTGGCACCATTGCACAAGGTGTCGGGATTCAATTCGCAGTGTTCCTATTTGGATGCCTTCACGGAGGAGGGGGTGATGCATATCTTTATGCCGCACCGGTGGCAACAGGTGTTGCATCTGACGATTCGGGAGGAGGCGTTGAGAGGGACGGGATTGCCGACGAAGGAGGAGTTGGGGAAGGCTGAGAAATGAGTTTCGCTACGCGGCTTCGCAGCAAGTTTGAAGAGTCAAGTTTTAAGCGGAGGGAGTGCTATCCTGGTCTTGAAGGTAGATGGGGCGTGGGTGGTGCGGGAGTGATGCTAACGACGACATTGGCGTTCGGTTCGCGGCTGCGCAGCCCAACGGGCCCCAACGTCGCTAGGTCGCTTGGGGTTGCCGCGTCCTGTGTGCTCCGGCCCCGTCGGAGCAAGCTCCTCCAACCAAGCGGCGGCGAGCCGCACGCACTCCGACTGATCGGGCGGCTTACCAAGTGTTAAGACGGTAAATTTTCCTTTTGCCAAGTTCGATCAAAATCGAAATTCGCGGTTGATCGGCTTTTATAAGCGTATTAGTTCGATGAAGAACGAACTAATGAATCGGCTGTTTTGGCCGTGTGGATCATGAGCGCGCCATTACGACCGTTATTTTCGATTCTGGATCTGGCTCCTATTATTGAAGAGGGATCCGCGGGGTTGGCTTTGCGGAATTCCCTGGATCTGGCGCAGCACGCGGAGGCATGGGGTTATCACCGGTATTGGGTGGCGGAACATCATAATATTCCGGGGGTGGCCAGCGCGGCCACGTCGGTGGTGATCGGGTTTCTGGCGGGTGGCACGAGCCGCATCCGTGTGGGTTCAGGTGGCATCATGCTGCCGAATCATGCGCCGCTGGTGATCGCGGAGCAGTTCGGGACACTGGAATCTCTTTATCCTGGCAGGATTGATCTGGGGCTGGGGCGGGCACCCGGTGGGGATCAAAACACGGCGCGCGCTTTACGAAGAGGGCTGGGCAGCAGTGGTGATACCTTTCCTCAAGATGTGCAGGAATTGCAACGCTACCTTGGTCCTTCTTCGCCGGGTCAACTGGTGCGAGCAGTGCCGGGTGAAGGAACGAATGTGCCTCTGTATCTCCTGGGTTCGAGCACATTTAGCGCACAACTGGCCGCTGCCTTGGGATTGCCGTTTGCGTTTGCCTCGCACTTTGCTCCGGGTTCGATTCACGAGGCTTTGCATTTGTATCGCAGCGGCTACCGGCCCTCCAAGGTGAATCCGAAACCGCATGTCATGGTCGGGGTGAATGTGTTCGCGGCGGATAGCGATGAAGAAGCGGCGCGTCTTTTCACAACCCTCCAGCAGACGTTTCTGAATCTGGCGCGCGGCAATCCGCGCGAGATGGCCCCACCGGTGGACTCGATGGAGGGCCGCTGGAATGGCGCTGAGGAAGCTTATGTGCGTCGCATGACGGAGTTCTCCGCGGTGGGTGGACCGGGCACGCTGCGCAAAGCGCTCAAGGTTATTCTGGATATGACTGAAGCCGATGAACTCGTCGCGACGGCTCATATTTACAATCATGAGGCGCGATTGCGATCCTTCGAGATCGCCGCAGATGTTTTCAAAGACATCCATCACGTGGCGGGACAACGATCTGAATCCAGCGCTGAAGCCGCTGCGCTCGAAGCCATGTCCGCCTGAGACTGCCTTTGCTCACACAATCTACTGACAATCTGATCAATACTTCCCTTCTCATGAGCCAAGCTCGTTCCTACGCTGCCCAGAGCGCCACGTCCGCCCTCGCCTCCTTTGACATCAAGCGCCGTGAACCTGGTGATAAGGATGTTTCCATCGAAATTCTCTTCTGTGGGGTGTGCCACTCGGATTTGCATCAGGTGCGCAATGAATGGCACAACACCGTTTATCCTTGCGTGCCGGGGCATGAAATTGTGGGCCGCGTGGCGAAGGTTGGCTCTGGAGTTACGAAGTTTGAAGTGGGCGACCTCGCTGCGGTGGGCTGCATGGTGGACTCCTGCCGCACCTGTGATCCGTGCAAAGCGGGCCTGGAACAGTATTGCGAAAATGGGCTCATTTTCACTTACAATGGGGAGGACAAGATCCTCGGCGGCATGACGTATGGTGGCTACTCGGACGGGATAGTGGTGGATGAAGCCTACACGCTCCGAGTACCTAACAATCTGGAACTGGCAGCGACGGCTCCCCTGCTCTGCGCCGGCATCACGACGTACTCGCCGTTGCGTCACTGGAAGGTCGGCCCGGGCCAGAAGGTGGGTATTGTGGGTCTGGGAGGCCTGGGGCACATGGGCGTGAAATTCGCGCGTGCCTTTGGGGCGCATGTCGTGCTCTTTACTACCTCACCCAGCAAAGTGGAAGACGGGCTGCGCCTGGGTGCCGATGAGGTGGTTATTTCCAAAGATGCCAATGAGATGAAGAAGCACTACCGCAGCTTCGACTTCATCCTGGATGCGGTGTCGGCGCAGCATGATATTAATGAGTATATCAATCTGCTGAAGCTCGATGGCACCATCACTCTCGTGGGAGCGCCGGAACATCCGCTGCCTGTGTCTGCCTTCAGCATGCTGCTGCCGCGCCGTAACTTCGCGGGATCGGCCATCGGCGGTATCGCCGAGACGCAAGAGATGCTCGACTTCTGTGGCGAGCACAACATCACCAGCGACATCGAGGTCATTCCGATTCAAAAGGTGAATGAGGCCTATGAGCGGCTGTTGAAGAGCGATGTGAAATACCGCTTTGTTATTGATATGGCGTCACTGAAGGCGTGACGCGGCCGTGCGCTTTTCAACTCATCAAGCAAGGCGAATCAATCTCTATGGAATACAGACTACTCGGCGGTTCAGGCTTCAAAGTGCCTGTGCTCACACTCGGCACCGGCACGTTTGGCGGTGCAGGCCATCAACTCTTTCAAGCATGGGGAAATGCCGGTGTGCCGGAGGCAACGCGTCTCGTGGACATCTGTCTGGAGGCAGGATTGACGATGTTCGACAGTGCTGACATCTATTCGGAAGGCCGCGCGGAGGAGATTCTCGGCAAGGCTATTGCAGGCAGACGGGACAAGGTACTGATCTCCACGAAAGGCACCTTTCGCTCTGGTGATGGGGCGAATGAGATTGGCTCGTCGCGGCATCACATCATCAATGCGGTCAACGCGAGCCTGAAGCGGCTGGGCACGGACTACATCGATCTGTATCAACTGCATTCCTTCGATGCGCAGACGCCGATTGAAGAAGCGCTGAGCACGCTGAATGATCTGGTGAAGGCCGGGAAGATTCGCTACATCGGCGCGTCGAATTTCTCCGGCTGGCATCTGATGAAGTCGCTGGCCATTTCCGAGAAGTACGGCTGGTCCCGCTATGTGGCGCACCAGGCGTATTATTCGCTCATTGGCCGTGAGTATGAGTGGGAATTGATGCCCGTGGGGATGGATCAAAAAGTAGGAGCCGTGGTTTGGAGTCCATTGGGTTGGGCAAAGCTGACGGGGAAGATTCGCCGTGGCCAGCCGCTACCGGAAAATTCTCGGCTGCAGTCTGCTCTGAATGTAGAGGTGGGGCCGCAGGTGCCTGACGACTATTTGTATGCCGTGGTCGACGCCATGGATGAGGTGGCGGCAGAGACAGGCAAGACGGTTCCTCAGATTGCCTTGAACTGGCTGCTGCAACGGCCAACCGTCGCGACGTTGGTAATCGGGGCGCGCAATGAAGAACAACTCCGTGCGAATCTGGGGGCGGTGGGCTGGAATTTGACGGCGGAGCAAGTGGCGAAGCTGGACAAAGCGAGTGAGAGACCGGTGGCTTATCCGTATTGGCATCAGCGGAATTTTGAGCGAAATCCGAAACCGGTGTAGCGCGTCGAGAATGGCGGCTCGTGTTCGGCATTGTTTGGCATTAGTGTGGGTGCCTGACAGTGATGGAGACGGAAGCCGCCAGCCTCAAAGATGATCTTGTAGAGTTCAGCCGTGGGCTGGGCTTTGCCGATTGCCGTGTGGCACGGGCGGAACCGGCGGCGCACCGGCATCTCTATGAGCAATGGGTCGCGGAGGGTAAGCATGGGGACATGCAATGGATGGCGCGAGATACGGTAAGGCGTGGGGATCCGCGCATCGTGCTG
Source organism: Phragmitibacter sp. (assembly GCA_965284365.1). Lineage (GTDB taxonomy): Bacteria > Verrucomicrobiota > Verrucomicrobiia > Verrucomicrobiales > Verrucomicrobiaceae > Phragmitibacter. The sequence continues at coordinate 2,298,295 of OZ260079.1, read as the reverse complement.
CCGGGGGCGCAATCGGTGGTGGTGTTTGCCATGAATTATTATCAGGGGGAGCAGGCGCCGGGAGTTTTGGAGGGGCGGATCGCGCGGTATGCGTGGAATGAAGATTATCACGACCTCGTTCAGAAGAAGCTCGCAGAGGTGGATACCTGGCTGAAACAGCGCGGCGGCACGCAACGATATTATGTGGATACCGGGCCAGTGCTGGAGCGCGACTTTGCGAGTGAAGCGGGGCTAGGATGGAACGGCAAAAGTACGATGCAGATTCATCGTGAGTTAGGCGCATGGTTTTTTCTGGCCGAGATTTTGACGACGCTGGAACTGCCGACTGATGAACCGGCACGGGATCGCTGCGGCACCTGCACGCGCTGCATGGTGGCGTGCCCTACGAACGCCATTACGGATGTGCGGCGGCTGGATGCACGGCGTTGTGTTTCTTACCTAACCATCGAGCATAAAGGAAACATCCCGATGGAGTTCCGCCGACTCATTGGGGATCGACTCTATGGTTGTGACGATTGTTTAGCGGCCTGTCCGTGGAATCGGTTCGCGCAGATCTCTCATGAGGCGACTTTTCAGGCGCGGGAGGCAGTGTTTGCCATGCCGCTGCGGGAGATGCTGAAGATGTCAGATGATGAGTTTCGACTGCTGTTCCGGAAGTCGCCGATCAAGCGGATCAAGCGACCCGCTTTTATTCGAAATGTCTGTGTGGTGCTGGGAAACATTGGCACGGAGGAAGATTTGCCGGCGTTGGGAGAAGCCGCGCGCGATGAGCATCCACTCATCGCGGAGCATGCGCAGTGGGCGATTGAGGAAATAAAGCAGCGTTTGCGCGAAGGATGTTTGCCGCTGTCGCGTTAGTGATGCTGATGAGATTTTTCGGCTGCTTCCTCTTGTTGTGCTGTGCCCACCCGATGGTGGCGCAGCTTCCTGACGCGAAACCGATTCCGCGTGTACAAGCTGTGCCGCTGCCGGGTCAGGATGCGTCTTTTCAACTCGATGGTCAGGAATTGACCCGCTACAACGCGAACCTGAATGGAAAGCGTCCTTTTTGGTATCCGGTACAGACATCACTCGCGCCGTCCGTCATCCGGATAGGGCATCCGCATGACCCAGCGGGTCACCGACATCACTATGGTGTTTGGATCACTCATTCGGCCGTGAGCGGGGTGAACTTCTGGGGAGACGACACGGACAACGGGAAGGATCGGGTGCGAGGCACGATCAAGCAGGTGAATGTGCTGGGCATTTGGGATGGTGATGAGTCTGCGTCGATGCTGACGTTGAATCATTGGGTGGCGGATCGCGATGGAAAGATATTGCTCATTGAGAAGCGCCACATGGAGGTGCGACCAATGCCGGATGCGACGTCGTGGATGCTGGTAGTGGATAGTGAATTCACCGCGCCGAAGGGGCAGACAACCGTTTTTGAGCCCAGTGGATTCGGCCTGATGAGCGCGCGTATGGCGAAGTCTATTGGCGTGAAAGATGGAGGTGGAAGAATTCTAAATTCGGAGGGGCTGGTGAATGAGAAGGCCATCTTCCGAAAGCCGACGAAATGGTGCGATTACAGCGGCCAACTGACCAAGGATGGGTATGCCGGGATTGCTCTTTTCAATCATTCTGCAAATCCCAACAACCCAACGGCATACCATGTGCGCGACGATGGATGGATGTGCGCATGCCTGTCTTTGGATAAGCCGATAGAGGTCACGGAGGCCGCTCCGGTGCGGACTCGATACGGGCTTTGGGTGCATGAAGGTGTACCGGATCACGCCCGCTGCGAGTCGGTCTTGGAGGCCTTTGCGAAGCTCACGCCGGTAGATTGGGCCCGGAAGCCCTAGCCTAATAAGGAAATTCGCTCATTTGGTGCTTGGCAAGACATACCACCTCCCCGTAGATTTTCCGAGAGCAGGCATGGCAGGACGATACAGAATCCTTGAGAAGTTGGGTGCGGGCGGCATGGGCGCGGTGTTCAAAGCCTACGACACGCAACTGAATCGCTATGTCGCGGTCAAACGTCTCTTATCCAAAGAGGAGGCTGACAGCCACAACTCGAAATCGGACGACCTCATTAAAGAGGCTGGCTCACTAGCCACACTGCAACATCCAAACATCGTTTCCGTCTACGACCTTGCCAATGACGATGAGGGGTTCTTCATCGTGATGGAACTGCTGGAGGGTGAGACCTTGGGGGACTGGCTCCAGCAGGGACCGATGAGCCTGCCAGATTTTTATGAGCTGGCCACGCAGACACTGGAAGCCATACTCACCGCGCATCATCAGAGCATCCTGCACCGGGATTTGAAGCCGGAGAACATCAAGATGCTGCGCCTCCCCGGAGGACGGCTGCAGGCGAAGGTTTTGGATTTTGGGTTGGCCCGTCTATCGTATGGGGCGCGGCGCATGACGGAAGACCAGAGTGGGAACATCATGGGTTCCATCTTCTACATGGCGCCTGAGCAGTTCCTGCGGCAGCCGGTGGATGGGCGCACGGATCTCTACGCGCTCGGCTGTCTTTATTATTATGTGCTGAGCGGGCGACGACCTTTCGACAGTGAGTCAGTGCAGCAGATCATGGATCTGCATTTGCAACACCGTGTGTATGCGCTCAATCAGATCGCGCCGCATGTGCCCAGCACGGTATCCGACTGGGTGATGTGGCTGATGAATCGCGATCCCGGGCATCGTCCCGCTCATGCGCAGCAAGCCTTGGAGTCATTGCGGGATATCTACCAAAAGGGGCGTTTCGGCGAAGAGGGTCATATGCCGATGGCCATCGCCGTCGTGGAACCAGCGCAGACACGCCCTGCTACAGGGTCGGTATCCCAGCGCATGGCGGGCAATTCTTCCCAACGACTCTCCGGGCCGCAGCCCAAACGGCCGACGGGAGCGATTCCCAAAACGCCGACTTCCGGCGTCACGGGTAGAGGCATTGGTGGTTCAACGGGCGCGTTAAGGAATCCGCCCAGCACAGTATCGACTCAAGCCAGCGCCAAGGCCAAGGGCAAGCCGGCTGCAGCGGATGGTGATAAAGAACCGCTGCCGGGTTGGATCAAACCCGCAGCCGTGCTGGTGATCCTCGCCTTGGTCTATGCGGTATGGCCCAAAGGCAAAAAGGCGACGCCCGACAAGAAGGCGCCTGCCACGGCGTCTTCCAAATCGCCGACAACTTCTTCCACGGCCACGCCTGGAGCGTTGAGCCTGCCTTCTTTCCCATCTAATGCGCTCAGCAGTGGGTACATCATGCATTACCGTGCGGGTGAAAAGATGGATGGGTTTGAAGGTTCCATTAAGCAGGGTGAACCGGTTTTGCGGATTCACGATCTTCAGAGTGCTCTCGGTGATGCGGCGCTGACTGCTTTTGACAACAAGCGTGAGCACGCGCCGAAATACTATTTGGAGAAAGTAGACGGTCTGAAGAATCCGGTGGGGATACTTCGGTTCAACTATGGCCAGGGCATGACGTATCGCGTGGATGGCAAGTCGGGAGAAGCCCGGCAATATCCCCTCGGTGCGGAAGTGAAAAATACCAAGGGCATCACGATGATGGCGGTGGCGCGGCCTAACTTCCAAAAGCCAGAGTCGGCTTTGTTCGTGGCAGCAGACGATTCCTTTAAGACCTACCTCAAGGTAGTCGCCACTTCGGGCGGGGATTACATTTTGAGCATTGGCACTCCGCAGGGAAACAAGGAAGCCAAGCTGACCAAGAGAAATACGAAGCTGTTTGCCGTAGTCAGCGTGGCGTGGGATGTTCCCGCAGGCAAGCTAACGCTCAACGTCCGTTCCGCTGATGGTGGAAAGGCCTACACGACAATCGATGTTCCCAAGGGAAATGACTTTCCGGTGCTGACGCAGGTTCGTATCCCTGATCGCAATGGTTCCGACCCGAAGAATGCCTTCTCAGGCGATCTCGCCCAGCTCATTGTCTGGCCCTTTGCCATGGATAACAACGACCGAGGCCAGCAGGATTTCCAACTGGCCCAACAGTATTTCAACAATCCGGGTTCCCGGTACTGATCATTCTTTAGCGTAGAAAAGATGTCAGATGTTGCCGGACAATTGCTCGCTGCGGCGAAGAGCCTGGTGAGGGATTTGCAGCCACTGCGTTTTGCTGAGCCTGTCACGCACGTTTACAATCCTTTGGAATATGCGGCGGCACCGCATGAGATGTATGTGCGCCGCTACGGAGCCACGAGCAAAGAAGTGCTTTTTCTGGGCATGAATCCCGGTCCCTATGGAATGACGCAGACGGGAGTGCCATTCGGTGAGATCGCCGCCGTGAGAGATTGGCTGGGCATTGAATCGCCCGTGACCAAGCCCGAGCATGAACATCCCAAGCGGCCTGTGGTAGGTTTTGCCTGTCCGCAAAGTGAAGTGAGCGGCCGACGACTTTGGGGACTGTTTGCGAGCCGCTTCGGTTCAGCCGAGAAGTTTTTCGCCCAACATTTTGTCGCGAACTTTTGTCCTCTGGTGTTCATGGAGGCAAGTGGCAAAAACCGGACACCTGACAAGTTGCCGGTGAATGAAGCAGCGGCAGTGTTGGCCGCGTGCCTGGAACATCTGCGACGAGTCATTGATGCGTTGCAGCCAAAATGGGTGATCGGCGTGGGTGCCTATGCGGAGGCTCAAGCGACGTTGTTACAGAGCGATTTTCCCGAGGTGCGCATTGCGAGAGTCCTTCACCCAAGTCCGGCCAGTCCGGCGGCCAATAAAGATTGGGCCGGGAATGCGACGCGGACGATGGAGAAGCTTGGGATCTGGTGAGTGAGTGTGCCTCACACAGCATTGCCACATTAAAATCAAAAACCCGTGGCCAGATGGTGATTACCAAGTCCGACCACGGGTCATTGATTACAGGCACGATGAAGTGCCAGCCGTTTGCTGAGAGATCTATTTCTCGTCTTTGGCGCGACGTTTGATGTCGCTACCGTGCGCGCGCTTGTAGGTCTGAATGTCTTTGAACTGACCTTCACCGTCGCGTACAGCATAGAGCTTCTTTCCGGCTGAACTGCGATGAGTCGTGCGTTTGCCTGCCTTTTTCGTCGCGGCTTTTTTAGCGGACTTCTTTGCCGTCTTCTTAACAGCAGCCTTCTTCGCGACCTTCTTTGCAGGCGCTTTCTTCGCAGCGCTCTTTTTCACAGCAGCTTTCTTTGCTGCTTTCTTACTACTCTTTTTCGCCATTGGTTTTCCTTTCGTGATCTGGTTCTGGTTGCTGACGCTTTTGTTTTATCAGTTTTTCGTATGAGGAGACAAGAGGAAACGAGTTCTTGTTTTGCAGTTCCGCGTTATCCGCTAGTGTCTGCTTCTGATGTCTGCTGATGCAACCGCCACACCGATGATGCGGCAGTATCTCGCCCTTCGGCGAGAGCTGCCTGCTGATGTGTTGCTGTTCTTCCGGCTCGGAGACTTCTATGAGATGTTCTTTGAAGATGCGAAGACGGCGGCGAGCATTCTGAACGTCGCACTCACAAAGCGCAACGGCATCCCCATGTGTGGTGTGCCGCATCACGCGGCGCAGAGCTACATGGCCAAGCTCATCCGCGCTGGCAAGCGTGTGGCCACAGCGGAACAGACAGCGGATCCAGTGCCGGGGAAGTTGGTGCCACGCGAGTTATCGGAGATCATCACGGCAGGCACCGTCACTGATGGACGCTTCCTCGACGCGAACAAGCCGCATTACCTCGCAGCCATTCACAAGCTCGGAAAGCTGTTTGGGCTCGCGTATGTGGAGCACACGACCGGGGAGTTTGAAGTGGCCGAGTTTGAATCTTCCGCGGCGTTGCTTGATGAGCTGACACGGATTTCGCCATCGGAATTGCTTTACGCCGATGATCAAGCAGACCTGTTGGAAGCGATGGGCGGGCACAAGAGCGCCCAGATCTGCGAGGCCTATCTCTTCCTGCTCGACCAGGCGCGACATACGCTGACACAACACTTCAAAGTGCATTCGCTCGATGGGTTTGGCTGTGGGCATCTCACCGCCGGCCTGGCTTCCGCCGGTGCCATCATGCAGTATCTGCAGTTTCAGCTGCGCAAAGACATTGGGCATCTGAAGCGGCTTCGTGTCGCGGTACCATCCGCAGGCGTGTGGGTGGATGCCGCCAGTCAGTCGCACCTTGAACTGGTGTATAGCAAAAGCGGCGCGGAGCATACCTTGTTACATGCTCTGAACCGCACCTGCACGCCCATGGGATCGCGGCGCATGCGGCGCTGGATTTTGCATCCGCTGCGTGATGTGGAGCAACTGCAAGCACGGCAGGAAACCGTGGCGCATTTGCTGCGCGATGCCATGACGCTGGAGAAGCTGCGGGAATTGCTGAAGGATATTCGGGATTTGGAAAGGACGGCGGGAAGGCTCAGTCAAGGCAGTGGGAATGCACGTGATCTCGCAGCATTAGCGCAGGCGCTGAGCATTGTGCCGGGGATGAAGTTGCTCATTGGGGCAACGCTTGAGGACACTGAAGAGTCCCTGGCGGAAAGCAGCTTACTCAGGCAGTTGCTGGCCAGCATGCATGATCTGCCGCAGATCGTGGAAGAGATCGAGCGCTCCATTGTGGAAGAACCTCCCGCCATGATTAAAGAAGGCGGCATCTTCCGTGATGGTATCCTGCCTTTGTTGGATGAATTGCGCAGTGCTTCGACCCAAGGCCGCGACTGGATTGCGCAAATGCAGAATTCGGAGATCGACAGCACGGGCATCAAGAGCCTGAAGATCAAATACAACGCGGTCTTCGGCTATTTCATTGAGATCACGAAGTCCAATCTTAGCGCGGTGCCCGCCCACTATTTGCGGAAGCAAACGACCGCAAATGGAGAGCGCTACATCACAGATGAGCTGAAGAAGATGGAGGACAATATCCTGGGCGCGGATGAGAAGTCCAAGGCGCTGGAATACGAAGAGTTCCTCCGACTGCGCTCCAGTGCCATGGAGCACTTGGCGGCGATTCAGGAAACGGCGGAAGCCATTGCCACACTGGATGTGCTGGCGTCATTTGCTGAGACGGCCCGGATGTTCAACTATGTGCGGCCGCAGCTCAGTGACTCGCGTCAACTGATCATCCGCGATGGCAGGCATCCTGTGCTGGATCAAAATCTGGCAGGTGAGCGCTTCGTGCCGAACGACACGCTGCTGGAGCCTGACGCAAATCGTGTGCTGGTGATCACCGGTCCGAACATGGCGGGCAAGAGCACGTACATCAGGCAGGTGGCTCTGCTGACACTGATGGCGCAGACGGGAAGTTTTGTTCCTGCCGGGGGTATGGACCTGGGATTAGTTGACCGCATCTTCACACGGATCGGCGCCAGCGATGATCTGGCGCGCGGACAAAGCACCTTCATGGTGGAGATGAACGAGACGGCCTCCATCCTGAACAATGCGACACCGAACAGTTTGGTGATCCTGGATGAGATTGGCCGCGGAACGAGCACGTTTGATGGATTGAGCATCGCATGGAGTGTCGCGGAGCATCTGCATAATGAGGTGCAGGCGCGGACGCTCTTTGCCACGCACTACCACGAACTGACCGCGCTGGAGCACATTTGTACCGCAGTGAGGAATTACAACGTGGCGGTGAAGGAGTGGAACCATCAAATCATCTTCCTGCACAAGATCATTCCCGGCAGCGCCGAGAAGAGTTACGGCATTCAGGTAGCCCGGCTGGCGGGACTGCCTGAATCAGTGCTCCAACGAGCACGGGATATTCTTGTGCGGCTGGAGGCGGGACATCCTCCCCATCAGGAGATTGAGGTCCCGGCACTTTCGGCAAAACCTCCGGCGACTAAAGCGAAACGGATCGTGAGCCAGTCGGTCAATGAGGATGAATCGCAGCTTGGGCTCTTCAGTTAAGCCTTAATGCTAAAGGAATTGCTGAACGAAGTTGCAGCATTCCAATTCAGGCTACACTGAGGCTAAATGCTCCGCCTCATCACCCAGCAAGCTCAACTCATCGATTGGAACGATGAGAAGCTGCACCCCTTGCCGGACAACCTGGTATTTTTGGATCTACTGAATCCAACCCGAGCAGAGGAAGTGGAAGCCGAGCAGTGGCTGGAATATCAACTCCCAACGCGGGAGGAGATGCAGGAGATCGAGGAGTCCAGCCGGTTGTATACGGAACAGGGGGCGCTCTACATGACGGCATGGGTGCCGGTGGGCCTTGATACACCGGAGCCGGACACCTCCGCCATCACCTTCGTGGTGAGCAATGACTCGGTCGCAACGGTGCGCTATTCCGATCCTGCGGCCTGGCGGATGCTGCCAGATCTCATCAAACGGCAATGTTCCATGCCGGTCTCCAGCGACGCCGTCTTTTTGCTGTTGCTGGAACTGATTGTGGCCCGGATCGCCGACACGCTACAGAGCATCGAGACAGATTTGCGGAACATCTCCCGCGACATCTTCCGCGTGAATCCCACCCGTGCGGACAGCGGGGAGGTGCAGTGCGACCTGAACGAAGTGATCAAATTGCTGGGGCGGCGCAATGCCTTGGTGTCGAACCTGCGCGAGTGCCTCGTCAGTATTGCGCGGATGCTGCAATTCTTCCTGAACAATGCAGCGCCGTGGATGCGCGGCGACCTGGCAGCGCAGTTCCGCAGTGTGGCGCGCGACGTAAAGTCACTCGACGATTACACGAATCAGCAGACGCAGGAGATGGCGTTCCTACTGGACTCGACGCTGGGTTTGATCAGTATCCAGCAGAACCAGATCATCAAAATCTTCACGGTGGCGAGTGTGTTGTTCATGCCGCCAACTCTGATCGCGAGCATTTACGGCATGAATTTTGAGCATATGCCGGAGCTCAGGCAGCCGTGGGCTTATCCTGTCGTGATCGGGGTTCTGGTCATGTCTGCCATCCTGCCGATTTGGTTCTTCAAAAAGAAGAAGCTGCTCTGATCGTTGCTGGAGGCAACTTTTCCGGGAAGGGAGTTGCGATGACTTTTGAATTGTCGTCCAGTTAGCGTCTCGCCTTTCCCCAATGCTTCCAAGTTCAGTCACAACATTCTTACGGTCAGCACGACTTGTGCAAATTCTGCTTGTGGCAGGCATGGTGCTGTTGGGAATCATCCTCTTGGCGGGGCCGCAGACCAAGGATCATTTGCCAGCCATCGAGGCGGCTTTGGCCGCGGGCGATAAGCCGGACTGGTGGGACGACGCGGCCATGGGTGTCCGTGCGGCGGCGTGGATCAATCTCGTTTTGCTCGGGCTGATCCTTGCCGTGAGTCCCTTGTGGCTGCGAAAGTTATCGGATGCGGACGTATCGCTGGATGAAAACACCAAGCGAACCCCCAAATGGTTTTGTCCAGGCTTACTGCTAGCGGTGCTGCTGGCGGTGGGCATGAGAGCACCCCTGGCGTCGAAAAGCCTGTGGTGGGACGAATCGTGGGTGGTTATGCAGGTGAGTCACGGGAAGTGGCGGCCTGATGCGAAAAAGCCAGGCGCCATGAAATTCCAGGCACATGACTGGAAACGCGCTGCGTGGTACTATCAGAAGCCGACCAATCACGCGCCGATGTCTCTGGCGCAGAAGGCGTCTCTGACAGTTTGGCGTGGTATAAGCGGGGCAGAACGTTCGGCTCTGAATGAACTGGCCGCTCGAGCTCCGGCTCTGGTGGCTTCGGCTCTGGCCGTGCTTCTCATGGGAGGTCTGCTGCGGGCGTGGGGGGCACCGGGCGCGGGAGTAGCAGCGGCTTTCCTGCTGGCCGTGCATCCCTGGGCGGTGCGATACGGCGTCGATGCGCGTGGCTATGCACTAGTGATACCAATGTGTCTGAGTGCGCTGTTCGCGGTGACACGTATCTGGCAGACGCAAGGAAGGGCGGCCTGGCCCTGGTGCTGGTTTGCCCTGTCCGAACTGATCTGGCTCTGGGCTTATCCATACGGAGTTTTCAATGTCGCGGTGATCAATATGGTGTTGATCATTGGGCTGCTCTGCCAAAGGAAAGTATGGCGGGATCGCGTGACTCTCGTGGTGCGGTGGGGAGCGGTGAATCTGCTGGCCGCGGTGTGCCTGCTCCAGGTGTTCCTCCCCAACGTGGTGCAGGCCAAGCGATGGGCGGGACAGGAAACGGTGGCTCAGCCGATCTCTCTTGCTCTGGCCAAGACCACGCTGAGCCAGATTTTCTACGGGACGGAGTATGTATGGCCACGCTCTCCTGAAGCAGCGGGGCTGTATGACAGCTTTTTCGGAGATCCGGCAACACCCTCATGGAATGTGGCGCTGCTCGCGCTTCCCTTGGTTGTTGTCCTGCTTTTGTGGCTGCGAAAAACGAGTGGCACCGGGCGAAGCCAAACTGGCATCTGGATCTTACTGGCGGCCCCTGTGGTGGCGGGCGTCATCTTCATTGCATGGACGGCATTGACGAACGGCTATTTTTATCCCCGGTTCATTATTGAATGGATGCCCATATGGATCGCAGCTCTGTGCCTGCTGTTCACCGGCATCAATTGGGGGAATAAAATTAATCTCGCATGGATTGCGGCTCTGGTGTGCGCTGGAGTGCTGGCCCCGCTTTGGATCAGACAGGACGCTCTGCTTTTGCAACGGCCTTATGCACCACTCCGCAACTACGCGAGCTTCATGCAATCCAAAACTGGAGCACAAGGTAGCAAGCCATTGCTGGTTTGTTATGGTCATGGTCATGAAATCATGTCCATTTATGCACCGGAGATGTTGGCAGCAGTGAGCCAGGAGGAATTGGAGAAGTTCTGGCAGCAAGCCCAGCAGCAGAAGCGTCCCCTGTTTGTAGCGACGGGCCACACGATCTTTAATCGGGGCACGATCCCGGACGGCTTCACCCTGCTGGATGATCCGGCGCGTTTCAAGGAAGTCGCGGCTTTCGCCGGCATCGAGCCAGAGTTTTATTTCCGGGTCTTCGAGGCGCAGCTACCGCAGAACGGCGGCACTTTGCCCGCACCTTAACTTCACTTTAGTTTCCACGGAGGCCATGCCCTGGCAAAGGTCCGCTCTTGAAATGTCACACCGTTATGGTGTGGCGTTGCTTGATCTAATATACCCGCCATCGTGTGAGATTTGCAAAGAGCCGCTCCCCGGCGGACGCGAAGGCTCAGAGCGATGGCTGTGTGCGGACTGCCTGGCAAAGCTGCCGAAGATAGAACCGCCTTTCTGTGAGCGATGCGGTGAACCGTACGACGGAGCGATCTCAGGGCCGTTTCGCTGTGGCAACTGTGCGGATCTGAAGCTGCATTTTGATTTCGCGATCGCGCCCTACCGCGCCGACGGGGAGGTGCGGGAGCTGATCCACCGTTTCAAATATGAAGAACAGCTTCATCTGAGGGGGTTGCTGGCATCCCTGCTGGCGGGGGTGTTTGAGGATCCTCGTTTTAACGGAGTGGCAGCCCAAGAGTTCGTTCTCGTTCCCGTGCCCCTGCATGCCACGCGAAAACGGGAGCGGGGGTACAATCAGTCCTGGGAATTGTGCCGTTCTCTCGCGAAAATCACGGGTCTGGCCTGCAAGGACGCCTTGCAACGGAGCCGCGCCACGAAGGCCCAAGCTTCTTTAACGCGAAACATGCGAGTAGAGAACCTGCGTGGCGCGTTCCAGGTGCGGCCACGGCTGGCCCAGAACGGGACGCTCAAAGCAAAACGTGTGATCCTCGTGGATGATGTCCTCACGACGGGCTCAACCGCATCGGAATGCGCCCGAACATTGCTGCGGCAGGCAGGGGTGCAAAACGTGGTTGTGATTACAGCGGCACGGGGCTAGGATGGGAATTCACGCTCAATCGCTAACCTGCCATGGGATTTTTTAAGAAGCGCTCGGTCAACGATCTCGGAGAAAAGAAGCAAGACATGCCGGAAGGACTTTGGGTAAAGTGCCCGTCTTGCGGCGAGAGTCTTTATGAACAGACATTGGCGAAGAACATGCGGGTTTGCAGCCACTGCGATCACCACTTCACGCTGAGCGCCCAGGATCGGATCGACCTGCTGGCAGACGAAGGAACGTTTCAGGAACTGGACGCCAAGCTCACCTCGGTGAACGCGCTGGATTTCAAAGGCTATGTGGCCAAGGTGGAAGCGTATCAGGAAAAGACCGGACTAGTAGAAGCCGTGGTCACGGGTCGCGCGACGATCGACGGTCAACCTGTGGTGCTGGCAGTGATGGATTTCCGCTTTCTGGGAGCCAGCATGGGCAGCGTGGTCGGTGAGAAGATCACCCGAGCCATTGAAACGGCGACGGCAGATGGCTGCACCGTCATCATCTTTTCAGCATCCGGCGGCGCCCGTATGCATGAGGGCATCCTCAGCCTGATGCAAATGGCAAAGACTTGCGGCGCCCTTGCGCGACACCATGAGGCGAAGCTGCCTTACTTTTCTGTGCTGACCCATCCTACCACTGGTGGCGTGACCGCGAGTTTCGCGACGGTAGGTGACCTCATCCTTGCCGAGCCGAAATGCATGATCGGGTTCGCCGGTCCGCGAGTGGTGAAAGAGACCACGCACAGTGAACTTCCTCCCGGGTTTCAAACGGCGGAGTTCATGCTGGAGCATGGCCTCGTGGATATCATCCTGCCGAGGCCTCAAATGCGGGAGACGATTTCCAAGTTGCTGCGCTATGTGCAGCCTGAGCCGAAAGCGGCTTAAGGGTTCCATTTACTTCAGGTTGTTCCGCACCTTACGGCAGGAAAGGAACCTGCCGTTTTTTATCTTTTCATCGGCCCAACGCGAATTTAGGCGCAGCAAGCCGAGAGACTGCTGGAAGCAGGCGCGGGTTCCTCGGACGTGAAGTGGGACTGTGCCACGGCACCGGGCGCCTGGTCACCAATCACAAAGGCATATCTTTGCAAGGTGCGGAGCAGGCATTCAGCGTCACTAGGAGTGATGCGCGGAGCATGAGAAAAGACATTGTAGGCCTTGCCCAACTCGAAAGCAGAGCAGTTGGATTCAAGCATGGCATTCGCGATGGGCAGGAAAGCCGCATCTTTATCACCATCATCCAATCGACCCGCGTCCACAGTGAGGTAGGCCACGATCGTGCCAGCCACGCGCACTGGAGCGCGCAGTTTTAACAGGAAGGGAAACTCCGGCGGAAGTTCATCGCACGCGGGCGAAGCAGCTTTCAGGAAGAAGTCATGTCCCGTGGCTTTCTTGAAAGAAAATTGAGAGCTCTTGAGAAGTGGGCTGTCCGCGAGGGAAACCAGCCACCCGTAAGGGATTGTTTCCGTTTCGTCATTCATGCAAGTGAGTACAACCCAGCGGCCACAAAAAGGATGCAGTGTTTTTAAAAAAATTACTAATTAGCTCATTTGCCAACATGAGCCTCAACAAACGAGTTCATACATGGGAACGTCGCATTGGCGACGCCTTCATGTCGATCTAGCCCTCGCCTAAGGTTGTAACATCTTCAGTGTGAAGCTGAGGCTTCACTGCGAGGAGCGAGCAAGGTGCTTGTGAGATGATACGCTCTGCCGTGGTTCCGGTGATAAGTGTGCGCAGATTACTTTTGCCTCGGTTACCAAGAACCACCAAATCCGCACCGCATTCCTTTTGATGTTCCAAGATGGCATCACGCACATTGATGCGTTCCATGACAAGATGGCGGCAGACGGACAGCTTATGACCGCTGAGCAAGGGACTAAGGAACTGATCCAGTTCCGTTTGCCAGGATTCCATACCGGCGGCTTCAGGAAGCGTAATCGGCGGGATCAAGCCAATGTAGTCCATGGAGAGAGCCATGGCGGATTGATTCACGTATAGGCAGTCCAGACGAGCGTTGTCGCGTTCGGCAATGAGGCGCGCTTCCGCTACCGCTTTTGCAGAGGTATCCGAAAAGTCCACGCAAGCCAGGACCTGACGGAAAGGACCTTTGAAATACTCGTGCACCAGCAAGACATCCGATGGCACCTTCCGAACGCATTTGGAAGCAATGGCGCCCAATTGATTGAGGCCATGCTCCCGGCCTCTGGTGCCGAGCACGAGCAGGTCTGCGGACAACTTTGCGCAGGCCTCGCTCAGGGCGATGAAAGGATTCTGAATAACGACGCAGGTGTTCACCAACTCCGCGCCCAAGTCGGACTCGATGAGAAATTTGCGCATTCTCACAGAGGCCTTCTCCACGAGTTCCGATTCCTCCATCTCGTGCGCTTTGAGAACGCGTTCCGCAGCATCAGGTTCGATGGCATGAACCGCCGTGACAGGCGAGCCGTGGAAAGAAGCGAAGCGCAGAGCGGTGTTGAGCGCGGCCCGGCACGCATCCGAAAAATCAATGCCCACAACAAGATGGCGGAACGGTTTCATGCAGTTGACCTCCTGAAATGATGTATGAATTCTCAAGAGAGTTGGCTTGGAAGCCTATCTCCAGCTTTGCGATTAGGCCTTCAAAAAAATAGATCACTTAATGGCGCAAGGCCGTCGCTTGATTCTGAATCACCTTAAGGATGGTATTTTCCGGGAGCACTCCCGCAAAACTGGCGCAAGGATACACGACGCAACGACGGCCGATCATGGTTCCGGGGCTTAAGACACTATTGCATCCGATCTCGGCGTGGTCCCCGATGATGGCGCTGAATTTCTTCAGCCCGGTGGCAATGCGCTCGTCGCCTGAGCGCACGATCACTTCGGCACGATCCAGGCGCACATTGGAAAGGATGACACCAGCTCCCAGATGAGCTTTGTAGCCGAGCACGGCATCCCCGACATAGTTGAAGTGCGGCACTTCACAGTTGTCGAACAGAATGCAGTTCTTGAATTCGCAGGAATTTCCGAGAACGCAGTTATCGCCAACGATGACGTTTTCGCGAATATAAGCCCCGCTACGGATCTGGCAGTTGCGCCCGATCCAGGCAGGGCCTTTGATCACGGCTCCCGCTTCCACGACGCTTCCTTCATCCAAAAACACCTGCTCCCCTATGGAGGCTTTTGGCGAGACGTCCCCGAGGATGTCGGGGCTCAGCTTGAATTGCAGGTAACTGTCAATCTTGCTCAAAACCGCCCAAGCGGGCTGATCCGCGGTAAAGAGATGTCCATGCGCGGTATGCGAAAAATCTAGGTAGGCGCGGGCGGGCAGCATGGCAGTTCCGATGTGGCTAGCGGCGAAAACAGCGCTAGCGATAGGATGAGTGAAGCGAAGTCAGTTCGTACTCAGACCGTGAGAATTTCCTTCTCTTTGGAGACAATGTGCTGGTCGATCTCCGCGATTTTCTTGTCCGTAACGGTCTGCACTTCTTTTTCACCACGATGGAGATCGTCCTCTGTGATGGCGCCGTCCTTTTCCAGCTTCTTCAACGATTCCAAGGCCTCGCGGCGGGCGGAGCGGACGCGCACGCGTGCTTCTTCACCCATCTGCTTGATGGTTTTGACCATCTGTTGACGGCGTTCGCTGGAAAGTTCAGGGACGGGCAGGCGGATGACTTTACCTTCGACAGAAGGGTTCAGGCCGAGCTTGGATTCATTGATACCGCGCTCGATGTCTTTCAGCGTGCCCGGATCGAAGGGCTCGATGCGGATCAAGCGAGGCTCCGGAGTGGAGATCATGGCCAGCTGCTTGAGCTTCATGGTGCTGCCGTAGCTATGCACATGGATGTCCACGTTTTCCACGAGCGTAGGAGAGGCTTTCCCCGTGCGGACAGCGGCAAATTCATGGATGGCATATTCGACAGCCTTGGTCATGGCGTCTTCGGCAGACTGGAGTGCGGCGGGAAGTGGCATGGTGTGAAAAGATAACGTGGTTAAGTAAACGAATAAGGGCGCTAGGCCGAGACCATGGTGCCGATATCAACGCCCGTAAGGGCTTTAGTGATATTTCCCGGCTCATTCATGGAGAACACGATGATGGGCATGTTATTTTCCTGACACAGACTGAAGGCAGTGGCGTCCATGACCTGCAGGCGTTTTGTCAACGCATCCATGTAAGTAAGCCGATCAAAGCGGACGGCGTCAGGGTTCTTTTTGGGATCCGAATCGTAGATGCCGTCAACCTTGGTGGCCTTGAAGACGGCCTCGGCATTGACTTCGCTGGCGCGCAGGGCGGCGGTGGTGTCTGTGGAGAAGAAGGGGTTACCGGTGCCCGCGGCGAAAATGACAACCCGGCCGAGTTCCAGATGACGAACGGCGACGCGGCGAATGAAGGGCTCGGCGACGTTGTCCATCTTGATGGCGCTCTGCACCCGGGTGGGCACATCCATCGCTTCCAGCATGGATTGCAAGGCGAGGGAGTTCATCACAGTGGCCAACATGCCCATATAGTCCGCAGTGGCGCGCTCCATGCCGCGATTGCTGGCACTGACGCCGCGCCAGAAGTTTCCACCCCCAACTACCACGGCAACTTCAATGCCGGACTGATGAGCAGACTTAATCTGCGAAGCGATACTCTCCACAATGTGTGGGGAAATATTGTCCTGACTTCCCAGTTCGCGGAGAGCTTCCCCGCTGAGTTTGAGGAGCACCCGTTTGAACTTACGTTTTCCGTCTTCTGCCATTGTTAAGAATTGATATGCAACATCAAATGGGAACACGCAACCGTTGCCAAGGCAAAAACCACACTCATTCCCGGCGACGGCGTCCGGGCATAAAGGGAATGTCCAAAATGATGAAAAGCACGAGGGCGACCCCGGAGGCCGCCACGATATACCAAGGCCAGGGCCCAAGGGCGTCAAACAGGCTGGCGGTGGCCGGCTTCCGCGCGAGGAATCCGTAATTTGCGCCGCTGAGGTAATTCCAGCTACCGGCCAGCAAGGCGTAGCCATTGAGTAAGAGCCAGGCCACCCATTTCGTTTGAGCGCGCGGATAGATGCGGAGCCCCAGCACGCCGTAGAGCGCCACGAGCACGATGCCGCCGTGCACGAAAAAGAAGAGGAAGAAGCGCGGATGAGGGTAATCCAAGGTAAGCGCAGGGGTGATCAGGCCCTGAATCGTGCCGGCCATGGCCCAGAAGTAGAGCAATTCATAAAAGGCCCGTCGCCGGGTCAACAAGGCCGCCGCTGACAGGAAGGCATTGATGTCGCACAGGTGCAGGGGGCATTGATTGTCCACGGTCAGCATGCCGCTGACGGAGTAGACCCAATAACTCACGGCCCACTGCAGCACCAAGCCGACAGCAAGGCAGAACTCCAGCGAGCGGGTCAACAAGGGATTTGCCCAGCGAACGCAGGCGACCATGAGAATCATCCCCACCAGCGTGGCCACGAGGGCCATGTAGTGCGTCGTGCCAAAAACCTGGAAGGGATTGCTGGGCCAGAGGGCTTGCTCCATCACCTCTCATTAGGCGTGAGCAAGCAGGGGCCGCAAGTCAATCCATGGGGATTTCCGCGGTCGAAGCGACGGCTTAAGGCACGAGGAATGTTGCGCCGGTCCGGGGGTCACGAGCTTTCTGCCCCGAGGCGAGGCCACGCACATCCAGCATATTAGAAGTGATGTGCTTCACTCCCGGAGGATAGACAAAGCCCGTCTGCCCTGGCACGGGCGTGGCAAAAGGAAGCTTCGCAGAGGGCGCGGTCGATTTTAGAGGAGGGGCCTGGGATTCCGCATTGGGCTGCGGCGCGGGAGTGACCTGTTCCTTTTGAGGCTTAGTAGTCGACGACGGGGGTGGCGAAGGAGCTTTAGGAGTTAGATCCGGTTCGGTGGCCATATCAGGCACGACCGGCGGCTGAGCCGGCTTCTGCTGAGTGCGGGAACGTAGTTCCCATTCCCGTGCGGCGCGATTGGCAGCTTCCAATTCGAGAACCTCTTCCTCCTCAACGGTGGGACGGCGGCCCATGTTCGGTAAAGGTCCCCGCTCATAGCCTGGGGGAGGATAGAACTCTGGATCATACGGGTCGCGATCATAATAGGGACCAGGCGGCGGCGGGGCTATATAGCGAGAACGGCTGGGCGCACGTCTAACCGTGGGACCGGGATCCCCTTCCAGAGCTCGGCTGAGCCGGTAGAAAAAGCCGCTGATGCCATCTCCCACCTTTCTTACAACCTTTTTAGGAGAAGGAGGCCGCTCCGCTTGCAACGGCATGACCGGCACTAATGCCAAGATCATGGCGCCGACCGCCATACCGGTGATGGCTTTGGAAGATTGCAGTATTTTCATGACAAAAGGGGGTTCAGCGGGAGCAACCACAATGAATCGGATGACGGCATTCTCATGGTTCTCGCCAAGGTCTGGCCGTCAAGGACTTGGACGAAGACACGCAGGCAGGTATTCAAAAGTATTTTCTGACAGTATCAGGAAGAGGCAGCTCAAAGCCGGGCTTCGCCTTTGGACTGATACTCCAAAAAGGCCTCATAAGCTTCGCGGAGTCCGGCTTCGAAGGGGATTTTTGCCTTCCATCCCAGGGCATCCATGCGCTGCACATCCATGAGCTTGCGTGGAGTGCCGTCTGGCTTTGTTGTATCAAAGACCAGGTCGCCTGTGTAGCCGACCGTGCTTTTTACGGCGTCCGCTAGTTCACGGATGGCAACATCTGATCCAACACCAATATTGATCCAGTCCGGCGGATTGGGCGTCGAGAGCAGAAAGAGGCAGCCTTCCGCCAAATCGTCCACGTGAAGGAATTCGCGGCGCGGCGTGCCGGTGCCCCATACCGTCACGGAAGGCAGTCCCTGCACCTTCGCTTCATGAAAACGCCGCAGCAGCGCAGGAATCACGTGCGAATTCTCAGGGTGGTAGTTATCGCCCGGGCCATAAAGATTGGTGGGCATCGCGCTATGATAGAGGACGCCGTATTGGGCGCGGTAGTGCTGACAGAGCTTGAGCCCGGCGATCTTTGCAATGGCATAGGCTTCGTTAGTAACTTCGAGTGGACCCGTGAGAAGGCTTTCCTCTGGCATAGGCTGGGGGGCTTCACGAGGATAGATGCAGGAACTGCCCAGAAAAAGAAGACGGGGCACGCCCGCCAGATATGCGGCACGGATGCAGTTGGCCTCAATCATCAGGTTCTCATATAGGAAGTCCGCCGGGTAGGTGGCATTGGCATGGATGCCTCCCACCTTCGCTGCCGCGACAATCACGATGTCTGGCTTCTTTGCCTGAACGAATTCCGTCACCTGTGCCTGGTTAGTCAGGTCGCACTCAGTGCGGGAGGCTGTGATGACGCGCTCAATCCCCTGTCTGGCGAGCGCCCGGACAAGAGCACTTCCGACCATGCCTTTATGACCAGCCACAAATACGGCGGCGTCTTTTTTTATTGTCATGTCAGTACCGTCGCATTCAGAAGGGAAAGTGGCAAGTTGGGTCGAGACTGAGAGATCCCTTGGGCGAGAAGAACTAGGGTTATTCTGTCGTCTCAAGTAATGGAAAGTTGCAAGATGGGTCGAGGGCGGGAACATGGAACCTGAAATGCTAATGGGTCCCATGCTTGCCGTTGCTGAAATGCCGCCGCTCTTTGCGCTGCTGGCAGTCATGCTCCTGGCGGTAGTGGCGGTCTCGCTGGTATTTCTAAAGTTCCGACAATCCCTGCTGGTAGCCTATTTCCTTTGCGGTGTGGTCATCGCGAATAGCGGGGTGCTGGACATGCTGGCAGGGCCGGAGGGCGAGCACGGGCTAACTTCGATGGCGGAGTTTGGCGTGATGCTACTGCTCTTCACCGTCGGACTGGAGCTGACCATCAGCGACCTCCGTTATTTGGGGAAGTGGGCCTTCCGCGGAGGAACAGCACAGGTGACGATATGCTTGGGGGCGGGATGGGCAGTGGCCTATCTGTGTGGTCTGTCCCATGCTCAGTCCTTAGTTTTGGGGGGCGCCCTGGCGCTGAGTTCCACGGCGGTGAGCGTGAAAGCCTTCCAGGATATGGAGTTGAGCAATGGCTCCGGTGCCCGCCTGGCAATCGCAGTCTCCATCTTCCAGGATGTGTTTGTCGTGGTGGGGTTTTTCCTCCTGCTGCCGCTCCTGGCACCGACCAAGCCGGGTGCGGAAGAAGCCGAAGCCGGGGCATGGCTGGCCCAACTCGGATTCTTAACGCTGAAGGGCGTTTTATTTGTGGCCATCAGCGCCGGACTGGCTCGTTACGTGTTTCCCCGCCTTTTCCACATGGTGGTTCGGGCGCGGAATCCAGAGTTGTTCACTTTAACCACTTTTGGTCTGTGCATCGGTGTCGCTTTCCTGGGTGGATTGTTCGACCTGTCCCTGGCCATGGGGGCCTTCGTGGCGGGACTTGCCGTTAGTGAGTCCATCTATAAGCACCGCATTCTCGCGGATGTGCAGCCGTTGAAGAATCTCTTTCTGACCTTGTTCTTCGTCTCGGTGGGTCTGCTTATCGACGTGGAACAGGCACTGGCACTCTGGCCTGTGATCCTGTGCATGACCGTTGGCATCGTGGTATTCAAGGCAGCGGTATTGCTGATCATCGCCCGGCTATTAGGGTTACGCTGGCAGAGCGCGCTGCTCGGAGCGCTTTCCATGTCCTCCGCTAGTGAGTTCTCCGTTGTGCTGTTGCAGAGATTTGGGAGTATTCAGCCCTGGCCCATCGAATTGGAGCAGGCTTTGCTCGCCAGCAGCGCAATATCCATGGGCCTGGTGCCCGGGCTGATGCGTGCGGGGATTGGCGTGGCCGCCTGGCTGGAGAAGAAATATCCCAGCAAACGGCACATCAAACCTGCCACCCATAATATCCAGCATGACCGGCAAGCGCTGAAGGTGATCAAAAACCACGCGATTGTCTGTGGTTATGGTCCCGTGGGCAAAAAGCTTCTGACCGCCTTGGAAGAGGTTGGTATGCCTACGCTGATCATCGAACTCAATGCCGATACGGTGCATGATCTGCACCTTCATGGGCACTTGGCGATTTTCGCAGATGTGACGCATTCAGAAACCTGGGATCTCGTCCGCCTGGAGCATGCGCGCCTCGTGGCGTTTACCTTCCCCATCCTGGAAGCCACGGTAACGGCGCAGCAATTAGTGCGGGAGCGAAACCGTGAAATTTCGATTATAGCCCGCACTAAATTCCGGGCTGAGGCTAAAAAGTTGGAGTCGCTGGGCGTGGATGTTGTTATTCACGACGAAAAAGAGAGCGCGCGCGCCATGGTTCGTGAAGCGCTTCATATGGAAGCGGTTACGGCAAAGATCAGCGATACTGAGGGTTAAAACCCCGTAGAAACCGGCGGGCCGCTTGCTTGGTTTCCCCTTTGTAAACGAGGGAGTTGCACCGAAGAATACTCCGTAATACGGCCAATAATAAAGGCTGGGGCCGACCGGAAAATACTTTGGATTACTGGATAAAACGGCTAACCGGAACACCATGATTCCAAAATATTTACTATAATTTTAATAAATATTCTTGCATTTTCATCCAACCGGAAATATAATTCTCACAATTACCAGCAAAACCAAGTTAGCTTGGATTTCTGGAAAGATCAGTAAGACATAAGCGAGAACAACAGACCTACATCCAAATATGAAGAACACCTCCCTTAAATCAAAGATCTCCGCTGGCTTCAGCCTTGTGGAACTCCTTGTCGTCATCGCAGTTATCGGCGTTATCGCCGCAATCGCGATTCCTAACATCGGCAACATCAGCAGCAGCGCGAGCGAAGCTACCAACAAGCGCAATGCGCAGAGCCTTGCTTCCGTTTATGCTTCCGCTTCTGCAGCTGGTGCTACATTCACCGGCACAGACAAAGCCGGATGGATCGAGGACCTCGTGGCTGGCGTTACCGTGACCAACGCGGCCAGCCCATTCAATAACAAAACGTTTCGTGTGCCAGGCCTGGACGATGATGCCCAGACCGCCGCAGCAGCTTATCTCGGCACCGACATGTCCTATACGCCCTAATAGGAGAGAAGGCCCCCTTATTCTCTGCTGAGGATAAGCATCAGTCTACTGGAGCCCTGCCTCGCAGGGCTCCAATTGAAAAATCCCCGAAATTTTTCCAACTGACTCCCTCACTTAAACCGCACGGGCTTCGGTTAATGTGTTTCGAAGTCGCCGGTTTCAAAGTGAGGGATTTTTATAACTCAATATCGGTCGATCATCATGAACAATCCTGTCCAACTAGGCGGCTTATCTCACAGCCGACGGAGCGCGAATCAGAAAGGGTTCACCCTGGTTGAGGCGCTCATCACGATCGCCATCATCGGCATCATGGCCGGGCTGATGGTTTCAGCATTTTCCAATGCCGCGCAAGATGGAAACCGTGCAGTGGCCCGCCAGCAACAAGCGGCACTGCAAGAAGCGCTCAATTCGTGGATAGGCGGTGACGGCAACCGCGTCACCAACAGCAGCACCACTTCAACTTCCGTTTACCGGGTGAGGGCGATTGAAGAAATCCGCACCGCTTATAATGCGATGAACACCACGCAGCGCCTGGCAGCGATGCAGGACTACCTCGCCGAGTTGGTAGATACCCGCACGAACGAAACCATGTTTTGGGTTACAAGCAGCACGAGAATCAAAAGTCGGGCTCTGGATTCCATCAAGTTTCACCTGGATCTGCCTACCTGGACTTCAACAGGATACCCCACTGTCCGTCTGGTCACGGATTAATTCTATCTTTTTCCTCAAACAGATGAACGCACTATCTAAGAACTCGAACAGCCGGCTGCGCGCCGCTTTCTCGTTGGTTGAGATGCTGGCAGCGGTGAGCATCATTGGCATCATCTCCTTCCTGGCGATACCAAATTTGGTCCGGATGCGAGGAGAGAGTGAGAAGAACCTTGCGATCGCCCGCTGCGAGAGCCTCAACATGGCCATGGCCAGCTTTGTGCAGGTGCGTGGCCGCACACAGGCCACCCAGGATTGGGCAAACGCGTCCTCCACTCAGGGAAAATACGCGCTGATCTCACCCTATCTGGCCTTTTCCGAAACCAACCTCACTGACTATGTGCCATCTGGTTACACTGTCACATTTGGGAACATTGATCCCCTCCAAAAGGTGACCTTGTCTTCTACTACCAGCGGTCCGATTTACTACTAACAATCTCCCGCCGTTAACATGATCACCAGATTCCAATTCCTCATACAGCAGCGCGCAAGCCAAGGCAGGCGACGCTACGACGCCGGCTTTTCGATGGCCGAGATCATTGTGGTTATTTGCGTGATCGGCCTGCTGGCAGCTATTGCCCTTCCTGCCTACGTGAACAGCGTCGAAGGCGTCCAAAACGGCGTAGCCATCAACTCTACAGAGACGCTTAATAATGCGATTCACCGTTTTAATGAGATTAATTACGAGATGGTCGTGACTGCAACTTCAGGGACTACCGAAGAGATAAAAATCTTCCAGACTCTGCAATACCGCGATCCAATTTACCCGATGCCCGGCTCTCCTTACATCAGACAAGACTGGAACCCGACCGTTTCCAGCAATACCAAAGACTACCGCATCCAATGGACGGGTAAACTTTTCAAGTTGTTGGGGCCGGGCACTACGGGGAGCGGAATCTTGGTGGCACGTGACGGCGGCGATCTCGGCGTTCCCTACACTGTTCCTACCAATTTCACCATGGCTGGTAAATGACCTGAGAATTTGCCCCGCCGAGTTCCACGTCCGCTCAAGTTCAACTGCTCCCCTCCCCCAGAACAGTTTCATGCAAAACACTCTCGCCAGTTCAGTTCCAGGCATCTTCTCGCAAGAGAGGCCGCTGTCTGGTGACTTTCAGATTAGTGAAAACAAAGAAATGAGCATCCTCTCCCATGAGGGGATGGCATTTCAGAACGGCATGGTGCCGGTCACTCTGCTGCGGGAGAACTGCTCCCCAGAAGCCGAGAAGGTCCTGCGCAAACTCGGGCGTGTGCCGCGGACGGCGGATCCCTGGCTGCCAGTCGGCACTCTGGGGCCGCTGCCGATCATGGTGCATCACAACCCCAAAGCGACCGACTTCTGGGGTATCCCAGGGCAGCTCGTAGTGCGTGCTCTCGTCAATGCTGAGCAATATCAAAGGACCCGCCGCGATTTGGCGATGCGGTTTCAGCAGTCCCCCATCGCCAGTGAGAGCCCTGTGGAGCAACTCCCGGTCCCACAGTTTAGCGAGTTAGGACTTAATGGATGCTTTGAATGGCTGCTGAAACACTATCCCTATGATGATGGGGAAATCACAAAGCTGAAAGGCTTTCACAAGACGGCGACTGAAAAGAAGGACCAGCTCAATGTCGCCGATTTCAATGGGATCCAACGCAATCTGGGCGTGGCATTGCGCCATCTGGTTAGCGATGGAAAGGTGCTGGTTTACAATGCTCAAGAAGCGCCCCGGCAGACGCTCTTTCCCTCGCACCTGATCGAGCGGCACAATGTCTATCCGCTCTTCGTTGGCCGTAATTGCGTTTACCTGCTAAGCGACTCTCCGGACAACTATGCTTTTGAAGATGAGTGGCTTTCCACGACTACGGAGCCATTAAAGATCATCTCAGTGCTGGCTGATGCTACAACCGTGCGTGAGTCCATCGCTCGCTCCGCGGCCACTTTTGACCCGAACACGGTCAACACCAGCGTCAAATATTCCGAAGCTGATGACGAAAACATAGTCGAAATCGATTCGGAAGACATGTCCCGAATCAGTCCGCAGAATCCGAATCACACGGCCGAGGAGCTGATTCATTGGGCGCTCTTCACTGCCATCCGCTGCCGGGCGAGCGATCTGCACGTGGAGAAGTATCACAACACCTGCCGCTTCCGGGCCCGCATCGACGGCAATCTTAAAGTCATCCTCACCGCGTCCGAAGACCTGCTGCCACGCTTCATTGCCCTGGTTAAGAACTACTCAAACATGAGTCAGACCAGGCAGGAAGCGCAGGACGGACGCTTCGCCCTGCGGGTGGGCCGGCGCCGCCTCGACGTGCGCGTGGCTGCTGTCCCCACCCGCAGAGATTTTCAAAAACTCATCATGCGCTTCCTGGACAAGCAGGATGGCGTGCGTCGCATGAGCGACTTCAATCTGAACCAGCGGCAGATGGACATCCTGAACCGCGTGATGCAGCGCGATCAGGGCCTGGTGTTGGTGACTGGGCCGACCGGCTCCGGTAAGACCACGACGCTCTACGCGCTGCTCAACAGTGTGAACGATGTGGATGTGAACATCCAGACCATTGAGGATCCCATCGAATACGAGATCGAGGGCATTAATCAAACTCAAACAAACCCAGCATACCAACTCGACTTCGCTCGTGGCCTCAGAGCGCTGCTGCGTGCTGACCCGGACATCATCCTCATTGGTGAGTCCCGTGATGCTGAAACGGCGCAAGCGGCGGTGAACGCCTCACTCACAGGCCACTTGGTGCTTACCACCCTGCATGCCAATGATTCCATTCGTGCGGTATCCCGAGTTCTCAGCATGGGTGTGGAAAAGTACCTCCTCGCGGATTCTCTTGCCCTGAGTCAGGCGCAACGACTTGTGCGCAAACTTTGTGGCTATTGCAAGCAGCCAGTAAGTGCCCCGAAACAATTGCAGGAGTTCATGTATCGCCAGGGTGTAATCACCGCGCCGCTGAGCCAGCCAATTTTTGAGAAAGCCGGGTGCCAGGAATGCCATGGCACCGGGTATAGCGGACGTATCGCGCTCATGGAACTCTGTGAAACCACGGACGAGATGCGTGATCTCATCGAACAAGAGGCACCTCAAAGCGCCATGCGCAAAGCTGCGCTGAAAACAGGCCTCCGCACACTTTTCCAAGAAGGACTGAGCCAGGTCATCGCCGGCCAGACCACCATGGACGAAATTCGCTGCCTCTCCTACACCGCCATTTAAGACACTCATGAATACCCTCCACCAACAACCCATAACTAACTCCCCGTCCGTTTCCATGTTCAAAGGACGCATCCTCATCGTGGACGATGAACCGGTGCTTCGCGCCATGGCCAGCTCCATGCTCACCATTCACGGGTGGGAAGTTCTCAGCGCCAGCAGCGCGGAAGAAGCGGCTCAACTGATGAAATACTGCACCGCCCGCCAATCGAAAGTGGCGGTGGTCATCATGGATCTCATCATGCCTGGCGGCATGTCCGGCGTGGACGCGGTGGAAACTCTGCGCGCCATTCAACCGGACTCAAAGCTCATTGCGAGCAGCGGTTTCCTGCTCGGCGCGAGCAGCTGCGAGCGGTGCAAGGAGATGGGCTTCGACGATGTGCTTCCCAAGCCCTACAGCGTGCAGCAGCTCGCAGAAGTAGTGGACCGGAATACCGTATAAGAACGCGGTTCTCACCGCCAAAAACCCCCAGTGCTTGGCCCCTGACCTCTTCGTTTTCCCGGCTCCATGAAGAATCGCATCTTTGGTTCAAAGCTCATTATCAGCACCCTGCTTGCCGTATTTATAGCAGTAGGCGCGATCAGCGCCGGAATGATTTGGCATGAACTCAAATCTGCGCGTGCTGCACAACGCTCTTACTTGTTAGGGATCGTTTTCACCGGCAGCGCAGAACTGAGGCGGATTCTGGGAGACTCCAAGGAAGTGCCCGTGCAGCTGCCCGCTGAGGCAGAACAAGAGTTGCGCAATAAGCTCTCTGCACTGGAGGGCCCGAGTTCGCTAACCGCGCTGGGAGTGATGGCTGACGTGGTGCGCTATGAGCCCGCCTCTTCGGACATCCGCATGAAATATTGGCGGTCCGCCTGCTTCAGTGTCACGGAGAGTGTTCCACTGGATCCAGCCTTTGAAGCAAACATGGGGGTGCTGGAGTCCATGAACATTGTCTACAACAATCTTCCTTACACGGCCTCCAACCGCTTCACACAGGTAGGCGATTCTCAATCCAATTTCAGGGAGTGGATGGTCGCCGCATCTCCCGTGCACAACGCCGCCGGCGAACTGGTGGGATTCATCAGCGTGCAGCAGCCCTACTATCAGATGAAGCATCTGCTGACCTCGCAGAAGCTCATTGTCATGATTTCCTCTGCGGTGGCCGCAGGGGTGATACCAAGCATCCTGCTTTGTCTCGGCATGGGCCTGAGCACCTACCGGCGCATGCGCAGCCTGACTGATGGTCTGGCTGTGCTTCGCGATGGCGATCTCAACTACCGTCTGCAAGTAAAGGGAACTGACGAAATCTCTGAAGCCTATCGTGCTTTCAACGAAACGCTGACTCATCTCCAGAGAGAGGATCACCGGAAAAAGCAGGTGCTCCATGATATGATGGAAGCACGCAAGATGGCTGAGTCTTGCATGGAAGCAAAATCGGACTTCCTGGCCAACATGAGCCATGAAATTCGCACGCCGATGAACGGGATCATTGGGGCAACGTCACTGCTCCTGGATACTCGCATGGACGCGGAACAGGAAGACTTGGTCCGTATGATCCGCACCAGTGGCGAATTCCTCCTGCACTTGATAAACGACATCCTGGATTTTTCGAAACTCGAATCCACGATGATGACGATCGAACAATCGCCCGTTGATCTGGAGTGCCTCATCCAGGGTGCGATGGAGATGATTGCCTTCCGTTCCTATGAGAAAGGGATTGAACTGAACTATCATGTCAGCGAGTCACTGCCGCCTCAGATTCTGGGAGACGTGTACCGCATCAAACAGATTGTGATCAATCTGCTTTGCAACGCCATCAAGTTCACTGAACACGGGGAGGTCCTGGTGATCGCGCAGACCATCACTCGGAAGACGCAGGACAACTTCGAGGTTCCCTTTTTGCACATCTCTGTTCGGGACACCGGTATTGGTATTGGCAAAGAAAAGCTGACCAATCTGTTCCAAGCCTTCACGCAGGCAGATACTTCCACCACACGCAAGTATGGTGGCACTGGATTGGGTCTGGCCATTTGTCGCAAGCTATGCCGCCTCATGGGTGGAGAGATCGACGTCGTCAGCCAGGAAGGCGTGGGCTCAAACTTCTTCATCGAAGTTCCGCTGCTGGCTGCTGCTGAAGATCAGATATCATCTTCGGAGATGAAGCAGATGATCTCCCAACTGCGCGGAACGCATGCACTGCTCTTGTGTGGTCACGAGACAACGGCGAAGCTGCTCACCCATTATTGCCACAGCTTTGGCATGCAGGTGGAAGTCCGGATGGTCTCACCTGACCTGCAGGCCGACCAAATGCTCATCGGCGCACACGGGTGCGTCATTCTGGATGCCGCGCATCTGGCACCGGCTTTGAGCCAAACCGTCATCAGTCAGGCGGTGCAGGCGAACCTGATGGTTCTAGGCCTGGTGCCGATAGCCCATGAGCAACTGAAGAGCGCTCTCCAAGCTGCGGGCGGATCTCGCGCTGCCTTTATCAACAAACCGGTGAACCGCCGGGAGTTCGTAAAGGCACTATGCCAGTTGACGGGCGCATCCGCCACTCCAAGCCGTGCCAATGTGAATGGGATTGCCCATAGCAGGAAGATCGACCGGAGCAGTTTTGCTTCCGAGTATCCTGCGCGCATCCTGCTGGTGGAAGATCAGGCCGTAAATCAAAAACTCGCCTGCATGATGTTAACCAAGCTCGGCTACGACAACGTCAGCATTGCCGAGAATGGTCGTGAGGCCGTGGACATGATGCATAAAGGCAACTACGACCTTATCTTCATGGATCTGCAAATGCCCGTCATGGGCGGCAGCGATGCTGCGCGGGAAATCCGCGCGAGCGGTGCGGTAACCCGCCAGCCGACCATCATCGCGATGACCGGTCATGCGCTTGCCGGGGTGCGCGAGTCCTGCAAAGAAGCCGGCATGAATGACTATCTGGCGAAACCTGTCAGCCTCGACGACTTGCGTGCCGCTCTCATGCGGAACTGTGGTGCATTACACAAAGGCTCCCGCCTGGTGCTGGATGCCTAAGTAAGCTCAATCCGCTCCAGCGCGTAGCCCTTCGTCCGGGCACGTGTCCCACGTATTGATTCCTCGGTCTCCTACCAGAAACTTGCGGCCACGGGGATTGGATGTATAAGACGGATCAGCCGTTCCTTTGCACGTCCCCGTAGTTCAATGGATAGAACAAGGGTATCGATCTCGCATGTTTCGGGACGTTCGTTGAAGACTTCTACGTAGGAGAAAGACATTCACGAACATCTTGGATTGTCCGTGACAGGTGCAACTTTTGGTGCAACTTTTGCTCCTGAATTCTCTGCCATGGCCTCTATACGAAAGCTTGCAAATTCGCCGTTTTGGATCGCCAAATATCGCGATGGAGACCGTGTTCGTTACCGCACAACGAAGCAAAAGAACCGGTCTGATGCGATGGATGTTGCAATCACTTGGGAACGCCAAGCCCGTCTAGCGAATGCTGGAGAGCTCACGCAGGCCGCAGTTAACAAATTCTCAGCCGATCTCCTGGAGCGGTTGGGACACGGCCATACGCAAAGACAGAGCGTTACAGAATTCGCCGCGAGTTGGCTCATCGCCGGATTGAAAGGGGAAGCTACGCGTAAGCGATATCAAGCCGTAATTGACGCCTTTCTCAATTCCTTGCCTCCCCACAGGAAAAACGCAGGCATTGCAGTCATATCCGCTCAGGAAATAGAAGCGTTCCGTGACCAGGAAATGTCCAAGGGTAAGACTGCCACGACAGCAGACTACGGATTGAAGGTGCTAAGAGCTTTATTTGAAAGGGCAAAGAGGCTTAATCACCGGACTGATAATCCAGCCGATGCCGTTGATAAACTCAACGTCCCTCATCGCGAGCGAAAACCGTTCACAGATGAACAGGTTCAATTGCTGCTCGATTCGTGCAACCGGGAGTGGCGAGGCATGATCCTTTTTGGTGCATTTGCGGGCCTTCGGCTTAATGATGCAGCGAATCTGGCTTGGGGAAGCGTGGATATGGAAGCTTCGACCCTGACCTACGTCCCGTCGAAGACTGCCCTCCGGAAACCAGAGCCTGTGACTATCGCTATCCACCCGAATATCACGTCCTATCTTAAAGACCTGCCTCGTCGATCCTCCCATTCGCCAATCTTTCCAACCTTAGCGGGGCGCCCTTCAGGCAGCGCAGGCGGTCTCAGCAATCAGTTTACCGCGCTCCTTGTCAAGACAGGTATCAGACCTTTGGTATGCGCCTCTGACAAGACACGGAAGCCGGCAGGCAAAAGAACCTTCAACCAACTGGGCTTTCACAGCACCCGGCACTTCTTCATATCTAAAATGGCCAACGCAGATGTTCCGCAGGAGGTCCGTATGGCGCTAGCTGGTCACGCTGCTGATCAGGCGCACACCCGGTATGTCCATCTGGAACTGAGCACACAAAGACGAGCGTTGTCTAGGCTCGGATTTACAGTGGACTAACCGCGCAAGGTGCCGGCGTCCCTCAGGCGGCCGTGTTGGAGCTGATTGGCCATGACAGCACCCAGATGTCAGAGCACTACGACCATGTCGGCTTGGATGCATTGAAAGCAGCGGGAAAGATGCCATAAGTGATTTAGAGGCTTTAGGCCAGAACGAGAAACCAAGGTGATGAAAAAAGAAAAGACAAGTGAAGCAGCTGAACAACCCATGGTGTCTGGCAAAGATGAGACTACGCAGTCTAATCAATCACCCATAGCAGGCAAAAACCTACCGAACGCTAGACCCAAAACACTTGGAGAACTCGTTCTCCATCTTGAGGAATTGAAATCGAAGTCAGAGAACTCCGAAGGAAGGCGCATTGTCAAAGCGCGTGAAGATGCAATTCCCGCCATTGAATATTTGTCTGAAAGAGCTAAGGCCGGTGATGCCATCGCTTTAAAATACCTTCATGAAATCGCTAGTTTAGCCGTTGAAGAACTAGGCGCTCAATCAATCGAAACTCTCAAGGAGATTGCGGCTTCATCGATTCAATGGCCGACGATGATGTCGCCGAGTGAGAAGCTTAACGCAAAGCTTCTGGATGACAATCTTTACTCCTTGGGGCTGGGTAGCGAACTTACATTTCTAACATTCCCAGATGCAATTGCAGTGAAGGGCAGTAGACTGAAAGAACTGGTTGCACGCCTCACCGCGTTGGTCGGGGAGTGGAGGGATGATCAAGGAAATTTGGACTCCCTGGTGGAGATGCCAGATCACTTAAGAGAGCAGGGACTTGACGACGACGCTATTGCCTATGCACTCAATCTAGCGCGTGAAAATCGGCTCAAATCGGAACAGCGCATCAAAGAGAAAATCGACGGCTTACAAAAATTCCTTGGAGATATGTCCGCCGTGGACTCTCTCAAATTGCGTGAAT
Source organism: Phragmitibacter sp. (assembly GCA_965284365.1). GTDB lineage: Bacteria > Verrucomicrobiota > Verrucomicrobiia > Verrucomicrobiales > Verrucomicrobiaceae > Phragmitibacter. Next base: position 2,267,300 of record OZ260079.1, on the reverse strand, counting down.
GTCGGCAGATCGCGGTCGGCTTGCCCGAGTTGACGGCCGATCATGCGTGTCAGAATTTGTGGTTCAAGGCCCTGATGAAAGTTTTAGAGGCGTTCACCGACTCCCGTTATGATCGGAAACACTTTCAACTGAAGGACTGGTGGGGGATCAAGGTTTATCCCAATGAGAATCCCGAAGACTTTCAGTCTGAGCGCACGGCTAACATACGGAACGCCATGAAGAAAGCGTTCCACGAAATGCTCTTCACTAAGCCTCGCTAAAGAAAACCAGTTCGGAAGCAAAAACGGTGAACTCCCGGAGTCACCGATCGCCAAAACTGACTTTCCGCAGCAAATCCGCATTTAATTCGGTAAACAGCTTTCTGCGTTACGACATCGTGGGGTCGTCATGCACAATCAAGCAATACCTCTCCTCAGTGGGGGATCCCTCCAGAACTCTTTCCAACCTGTTTTCATAAGGCTCCCGAAAAGCGGCACCAGATGCCCACTGACGGGACTGTCTAGAAGCGCTCTGAACGGCTTGATTTTACCGACGCCGGCAAACAATTACCGACCGCCGGTCCAGAGCAAAATCTTGAAGCAGAACCGACATGCGACACGCGGAATCCGTCTCGTGATGGTGTCGAGCCTATTGGCCCATTTGGCCCATTTGGCAGAGCAGAACTAACAAAGCCGAGTGCACACCAGTTGGGGGGATCATCCCAGGCGTGTGCTTTCCCAGTGAGCATCAAGAACAGCCAGCAATGGCGAAACAACCAATTTCGTGAGCGAATAAGGCCTTCGAGTGAATCTCCCTCATTTGCCACCAAACCGACCGCCGGAAAGCGAAGTCAGTAAAAAACCGGGCCTTTGCCCATCAAATACCATGGAAAACGAAGCTAAAACTACAGTGCCTACCAATGATGCAGGAACACCAGTGGCAACTGGTGCTCCTGCCATCCAACCAACCATGAATACGTTGCAAGAACCACAGCAGGGAATGTCCTCGATCCTCGCCGAGAACCAGGTAGAGATCAAGGAAACACGCAAAGCAGCTACCCGCGAACGCACTATCCACGAGCTTCTGGGGGCCGCCAAACAGCAAGCCAATGCTTCTGTGTCGGAAGCTCGCTTCGCCCTACTGAATGCCCTCAAGGGGCTTGAGGAGTATGGATTTGAGGATAATTATGGGCAGAGTCTTCTCCACATCTTGGAGGAGAACGGTCCAACCCATCTGGCCGATCTGAAGCTCATCATGCCGGACAGCACGAGACTTACGGCAACACGATCAGCGCTGAAAGGGAAAATCCACGAGAGCCCCGATGCTACAACAAAAATCCTCAGGCTAAAAACCCAGGCAGAGATGCAAGCTGACTCCGCGAAAGCAGCGGTAGGACAAGCATAACCGAATCGCCAAACACTTCCATGGGCCGGTTTCAAGCGACCGGCTCATGGGAGTCCACGCCTAAATTCTCAGATATATTATCCGATGAGTAACAAAATTCACTCCTTTCCGCGCGCCGTTGCTAGAGAACACGGCACCACAGCAGCCATCATCCTGCCTTTCTTGGCATACAAAACGTCGATGAGTAAAATAAACCGCGAAGGAAAACCCCGCTGGTATGGCACCCTCGACGATTTCAAGGCCCACTATGAATACCTTAGTCGGACGGCAATCAATGACGGCGTTTCTACTCTGGTGGAAAACCAGCTGATCGAGATTGCCAACTTCAATAGGCGGAAGGCGGACAAGACCCGATGGTATCACGTGTCACCGGAAGTTCAGCATCTAGCTTTCGAAGATAAGATCCGATTCGATGCAGATGTCGCAAAGCAAGCGGGAGTCACTGCGGCGGTCCTATATCACAATCTCCGGTATCACCTCGCGAAGAAGGTCAGCAAAGGAGATGCACAGGTCACACATAAAATGCGACCGAAGGAACTAGAGGAGCTTCTGCCATTCTCGAAATCCGCCATTAAGGACGCCCTTAAAAAACTCGTGAAACTCCGCCTGATCGAAAAAACGAGCAAGACCAAACCGGAATATCGATTATTTCCGGCGGAAATGCAGGCCCTTCGCGAAAAGGCAGTGCTGGGAAGACGGAAAACGGGCGGGAAAGGATGAATTCCGAACGCTAGGGTCAGTTCCTGAATGAATCGGGCGGATTCTGCACCCAAAAAGGTCGGAATCCGCACGACGTTACCCATTACTAATCCATTGAAAGCCTTTTCAAGAACCCATTGAAAGCTTTAGAAAATTCCAGCGAGCTGGATTTCCATCAAACTCTCTTATGACAGAACCGTCAATTTCCTCATTAATCCCATCTGGCGCAGCTGAGATCAATAATTATTTAGCCCCACCTGCCTCATCAGGTCGATACCCTTTAAATATTCCTGGGATATCGTCATATTATTCTTGGCCTTATCTTATTCAACCACGCAATCAGACAGCTGAAGAATTCATTCATTCGTTAAGGCAAGATCATGACGAAGTGATCACATATGAGTGGAAACCATTACCATCTATTAGCATTGATGGATCGAACACAGCACAACCATCTCAATGGGATGATTTAATCAACGACAATCGTGTTATACGTGAAGCAGGTCCATTGACTCCCGCCGACAATCACCAAATCATTGAAGTATCCAGTGCATTTCTTGCTTCTAGGAAGCCTGACGAGATCTTGATGATTTACAAGAACCCGTCACCATTGGAGCTTTTGCTTCAGTTCTTAAGAGAAGAGGTTCTTCAATATTTCTCACAACATTCAACAACCGATGGCGCATTAACCAGCAACAAATCCCGCTTGGATAGACATGAGGTGTATGGCTTGGTAATCGAACTTCTCACACTCGCCATTATGAGGTTGAATGAATCTTCGCCTCCAACTGAATCAGGTGTTCTTTCGAATGAGTCAATTAATGCTGTAGTCTTTCACTTCGGCGTTTGTGTTACAAACGTACGAAAGCGGGTTCTTAAACGATTGCTCAGGGAGGCCAATCACAAATATCTGGAACACAAATGGCAGTTCGTCAAAGCCAATCCAAACGTTAGTCGAAAGAACATCGCAGCCCCACTCAAGGCTGATTCTTTTTTGAGAGCAGTCCGCACGATGAAGGAAGCGGGGACCATGATGGCAATGCCTGCAGTGAGTCAAGACGGAGATATCCTCGCGGTTTGCACTGATTATGTCGACATCGGAATAAGCATTAGGCACCAGGACAAGCAGAAGCTTACTGAGCATTTCACCGGTGATTACGATACCAGTGCCGATGATCTACTTGATACGCTCAGAAAATGTATCCGCGTCAAGGTCGAGATGCGTGCTGGCAAATGCAGGAACAATACGTTTTATATTGAGAAAGGAGACAAGGTGGCTTTTCTACTAAAGCATCTTGCGAGCATCCAATCAGAGCTTGAAAAAATTTATGGTGCTCGATCCGCAGGAGAAAGTGAAGGTTACCCAAACTTCTAAATGAATCTCCCAAACCGATATCCTTTAGTTAGTGAGCAGACACCGACGACACCTTCTGAACAATGCTTGAGGTAGATCGTTAAGATGACCCTGAACCAATGTGATGCAGATCCATCGATATCTCCACATGCACCTGAACAAAGTTATGGATTCTATAACTTTGTGCTGTACATCTTCTTCAGATAGTGATAAAGTATAGGTAAGTTGATTGGAAGATAGGGAGCAATCCTTACTTCACGGAGCCATCATATATGTCTTCCGCAAAGAGATCAGCGATAACCCTAAAATAACATACCTAGACAAAAATGACATTTGGCAAAGAAATATCCTACCTAACTCCTGAAGGTGAGTTTTGTGGGATCATAACAAACGCAGAACACAATACCGACAACAAGAACGGAAAACCCCGCACAAGCGTTAAGCTCACAATCAAAGTCGATGAGATTCCCAGCTCACCCGATTATGATTATCATGTGCGGGCTGATTACTGGGACACTCAGGCCAATCAGCTTCTTCAGGACGCTAGATCGCTCATTGGGACTAGGGCTAATGAGTTGATCGGTCCAAGCAGGGAGCTGGTAGAAGAAAAGCTCCCTCTTTTGGAAGGCCATCGTGTCAGGTTCCTCGTGGTGCATGAGCGAAAAAATGGTCATCAACATGCCTATCGCCGTGTGGTGAACCTGAGACCTGTAGAGCCAAGGTCGGGTGGAGGCGGCTTTAGATTTAACCAAGCAGCTTAAACTCGATGCTTCTCTCGTGCTTCTTTTCAACAGGAGGCACGGGAGAGGCTCATCACAAATCAAATTATGAGACCTAAAACTTTTAAACCAGGGATCGCTACTGATTCGACACATTCAACGGAGGGAGTCAGCAGCCTTCATGAACATGAAATCACGCCGCCGAGACCAACAGTTGGATGCACTCCTTCCGGATCTGAGGACATAACCATTCATTTCCATAGAGGCACCTATTGGTTTCAAACCAAGTGCGGAACCATTGTGGGGTGCTTTTCCAGCGAGGAGGACGCCCTCAACTATTGGCGAGATAAAGTTGCTCGCGGAGAGAGATTTGGTGGCGCTGGACGATCAATATGCGGTTTTAGATTCAACCAAGCGGCGTAACCATGAGTCTTCCCCAGAGCACCTTCTAGTCATGAAAAGGTGTTCTGGGGAGGGATCATTCATTGAATAACAATGACTTCCCCTCTGCCCTTCTCCGCTGTGTCAGATCAGCTCCTAGCGGCGCAGCAAATCCTGAATCCCTCTCTCACCCAGCCAATCATCTCTCGCCACGCAGTTCTCACACTCTCCTGCAAGTATGGTGATATATTTCTTGATGGCGTGAAATACTCGGTGCAACTTCTTTGGGATTCACCTCATCCTTGAACCCGATGACGCGCTCAATGGGTTCTTCCTTTGTGTTGATGATGCCGTTGAATATTTGCAGCGGTATATGACTGAGGATTCGCGGTTGTGCCCTTAGCGTAGCTGCAGGCATTACCCTTCCTCACAGCGTCTTCTCTCGTTCATACGCCCAGGCAGTGATATGTGCAGAGGCGTTAGCGTCAGCTGGTAGTCCAATCATTTTGGCAGCGGCTTCAAGCTTTTCACCGTAGAGGCAGTTGCGTTCAATCCATCGTCCTAATGCTGTCTGACCAGCGAGCTCGTCACTCTTTGCGCTATTGCATGGACGACAGGCTAAAACAAAGTTGTGAGCCAAATCGTTAGGATACAATGACCACGGGATGAAGTGATCAAGATCTTCCTGGCTCTCCCTCATTTCCTTGCTGCAATAGAAGCACTTCCTTTCCTGGATCTCACGAAGGACTGATCGGATCCCCGGCCACTGAGCTCTTTCACTACCGAATAGAAATTGTTCCAGGTCAACAGAAGCCCCTACAGCGCTTGGGTTCAGTTTCCTGGCCATATCCAGCCAGCCACGCCGACAAAGCCTCACCACGATGCCATAGAATCGCCGGAAACAGTCCTGGATGCCCTTTTTCAAGACAATGCCCCCATCAACCACCGCATTGGCATAAAGGGTCTCAACTTGCCTCCTCCCCACTGTTTGCAGTTTAAACAACGGCATGAGTTTGACCTGGGTCCCAACTGCCGACACCAAAGAGCGCCATTCCACTCGTGACGCTCGCGCCGTAAACAGGTTCGAGTGTCTTAGGCGGACCTCAGCAATCCTGGAAACGATCGCCGCATTCTTCGGTCCGGTGTATTGACGTAGGACCTTGGCTTCTCCTGAACCATCATGAAACGGAGCTGCTTGATGCCAATAGTAAGAGATTATTTTTTCAGCGATGGACGACAACCTGATCTTCAGCGTGCCGTCTACCTCCGAGTCTGACTCCAAGGAAAGATCAGCCAGAGCCTGCAGAAGCGCAAACTTGTAGGTCGATACGAATTCCCCATGCTCAAGAAGGGACTGGATGAACTGCAGGAACTCAACCTGTTGGAATGGATCTGCCTCTTCTGGCTTCCAGTAGTTAGCCTTTCTCGGAATGACCCATCGAATACCACCTTTGGGGTCTGGCACGTCTCCGCGATAGCGAGGAATGACATGAACATGAGCATGAGCAACTGTTTGGCCAGCCTCAGTGCCGTCATTAGGGCCAATGTTAAAGCCATCAGGGACAATGGCGCTTGTCGCTCGCAAACGATCTCTCAGCTCTGCAACAAGGCTCCAAACATCATCCAGCTCCGCAGAATTGAGCTCGAAGATGGAGAGAACATGTCTTCGAGGGATCACCAGGCTATGACCATCACTGACCGGAAAGCCGTCTAGGATCCCAGCGGCGTGAGCATTCTGAGCCACCACACGGGAAGCATTCTCGTCCTGTCCAAGCAGATCACAGAAGGCGCAGCCGATCACAGTGGATAATGGACAATGGCTATCGCGTCGTCAAATAGATCGACGGCCAGTTTGACTACGCCTGTCCTTTGCGCCTCACAAACGTTTAGGCCCAATACTTGGCGCCCCCTCAGCGTCTCGACACAATCCACATCTCGATTGACAAAAACGACCCAACCCAATAAGAATCGTCGAACCTGTCGGTCCGGCCTTTGCTCACACCACAACCCAGCCACTCCCATGGAAAAGATCGCAGTGAGATTGCAGGTAGGCGATCGGTTCCATGACATTCACCTTGAGAAGACTTCCATAGGACGAGAATCCGACAACGACATTGTGCTGGATCACGAGTCTGTCTCCGGCCATCACGCAGAAATAGTTGTGTCTGACAATCTTGTCTTCCTCGAAGACAAAGAGTCGACGAATGGAACTTTGTTAAACGGTTCCCTCATATCGAAAGTTCAGTTGAATGGCGGCGACGTTATTTCATTTGGCTTGATTGAAACCACCTTCGCGGTCTTACCCCCAAAGGAAGAGGCCTTACACATGACGGCATACGGTGCGGAACTGGCCACAATCCCTCCCGTAAAAGCCACACGAGATCGAATTCAGTTTGCGAAAGCTGAACTTATGTCTGTAACGAAAGCCGTTTGGCTGACAGGAAAACAATTCTCGCGCAAGGCTGGTTGGTCAATTCTTGCCACGGTCCAGAGTGAGGGAACGATGATTTTGCACGAGGTCACGCGTATTTCCAAAGTTGTTTATCTAAGGGCCTGGATTGTGAAGCTGAACCTTGTCGATCTCAGAAGGGCATTCGGGGATCTGGGCAGATATTGTTACGCATTGAGGTTGTGTAGTGACGTGCTTGCCCCGAATTATTGGGAGATAGAATCACTTAGGCAACGGCTGCGCGTGGCCCGGGTGGAAGCCGAGCGAGCCAAGGGGATCAATGCTTTACAGAAATTCAAGTCTGTGGCTAGAAAGCTGTTTCACAAAGCAGCGGCCGAAGGGCTAAGATGGAGACTGAGAGGAAATTACGTCGCGCTTGGAAAAGTAGCCGCTTCAATGTGGAGGGATCTCCCTTCGCGACCCCAGCTGAAGCGATTGCAGTTCGTTCAGGCGTCAATTGCAAAATGCGGTGTGGCGCACCAAGCTCTCCTAGCGCCTGACACTAGAATACGCCATCAAAACGAGAGTTTATTTTGCTACCACACAAATGCTTGTGAATTGCTGACGTATTGGAGTCGAAAATGCAGCGTGGTCGGAACCCCCTTGACCCGAAAGTATGGAAAAGTAGCAGTAATCACCTTGTGCTGCCTCGCTGGCATCTCGGTTGTTCCACGAGTACTTCCGAAGTCGTGGACAGTTCATGGGCAGGTCCAACTTGGGGACGCTTGTGCTGAAGGAGTCGATGCGAAGATAGATCTTCCAAAAGCAATATACTGGTACCAACTTGCCTCTAACGCAGGCTATGCGGATGCGCAGGTTAAACTGGGTAGCGCTTACTTGCTTGGATGGGTCAGCGGAGAGCCACAGGATGATCTTGCGGTTCAGTGGTTTCGAAAAGCTGCTGATCAAGGAGACGCTCTTGGTGAACATTACCTGGGCTGGATGTATAGAAACGGGCGTGGAGTTCCGAGAAATAATGAGCAAGCTTTTACGTGGTTGAGCAGATCCGCTAACCAAGGGTATGCCGCAGCACAAAACCTTGTCGCAATGATGTATTTCAGAGGGGAAGGCATCGAGAAGAATACCGAGCAATCTGCTAAGTGGCATCGTTTGGCGGCTGACCAAGGAGAGGTTACTTCACAAATGCTGTTAGGCGCAATGTACTTCAAAGGTGTCGGCGTTCCTCAGAGCAATGAGGACGGCTTATATTGGATGGAAAAGGCCTGTGCTTCAGGAAGTTCAGATGCTCAAACCCAATTGGGCATCATGTTCTATAATGGGCACGACGTGCAACAAGATCGAGACCGTGGCCTTGTTTTAATTAGGCGTGCCGCTGAGAATGGAAATAAGAAGGCGCTAGAGCAAATTGAGCGCCTTGATCGAGCTTCCTCTTATAAAAGTCCAAGATTGAGTGAAGAAGATCGTGAACTGTATTTGAGATTAAAGCAGATACTTCCTCAGCTTTGATTGGATACGATATTTTGAACCCCCCCCCTTCATTCTGGCTTGTAGTTGGTATAACAGGATAAGCAGAAGCAAATGCTGACGCTCATCCAAACCACCTACACCAAAATGAAACACGCCATCATTGTGCTCTACGTCGTCGTCGGTCTGCAAGCGGTCTTCACCATTACCGCATTGGCCGTCTCTTACACGTTTCTGCAGGATTCCTTCGAGGTAGCATTCAAAAGCTTCAGCGAGCAGATGATCCTCGTTCTGGATCAGCGTTACGTCCTCAAATAGACAGGAGAACTCCTATGGCTAAACATCGCCATTATTCTCCGCAGCTGTCCCGGTTCGTTGTCAGCCTCCTCTATCACGAAGCCAAGCGCCAGAAGATCCCGATGACTAAACTGACGGATCATCTTCTGCTGCAAAGCCTTTGTGGTTCTGAAGCATGGCACACAGCACCCGAGATCAGATCTACGGAAGACTACAAACCATCTGATGCCTCTCTGACTGCGCAAGCGTCCTAGAGCACCAGTTCACCAAATACCACCAGCACAGCAAGCCAGGCCTATCGCGGTCTGGTTTTTTTGTGTCCATAACCCACCACTGAACATCATCATGGCCATCAAACTTAGTGCCAACTACAGCAAGAAACTCGGTCTGCCTCAATACAGCAGCCATAGCTTCTCCGCCTCCGTTGAAGTCGAACTCACCGATATTACCCAGGTCGAAGAAGAAGTGCAGCGGCTTTACCAGCTTCTGCAACATTCGGTTGATCAGGAAATTCAAAACCCAGGCTTCGTTCCTGCCTCTGGGAATCCGCCTCATAACGGTAATTCTCACAGCTCCAACGGGCGGTATTCCAACGGTAATCAGCAGAACGGCTCCAATGGCTACCAGAAAGGCCGAACTGCTCAAGACGGATGGAACTGCACGGATGGTCAACGAGGATTCATTCTTCGGATCATCAGTGACAACAAAATGGAGAAGCAGGAAGCCGAGGATCTGTCCCAGCAGCTCTTTGGCCTTGGAGTGAGACAGCTCAACAAGATGCAGGCTTCTCAGCTCATTGAAGACCTCCTTGTGAAAGCTGGTAAACCTGCTCGTCAAAACCGCTGGAATCCACGTCAAACCCAACAAGCAGCATGAACACGGTCGCTGAAGCTCCAAAGCAAAGTGAGCGCAGCGAGAAGGACATCATCGCCGGCTTGCAGAAAACAGTCTCTGCCTCACGGCTGTCTCTGTATCTGCAATGCCGGCTGAAGTTCTATTACCGCTACGTGCTCAGACTCAAAAAGCCCAAGACTCCTTCCCTGCATGTGGGTAATTCCGTTCATGCAGTATTGAAGTCCTGGAATAAAGCTCGATGGCTCCAAAAGCCACTCACACTCAAACAGGCTCATGACGCCTACCTTGAAGCATGGGACGATACCTCTGAAGGCAAAATCTATTGGGAACCCGAAGAGGAAGCCGAAGAGAGAACAACCGGATGGCGCCTTGTGGACACCTACCTGCGGGAAAGCCATGTGCCTGCTGAAACCAAACCTGATGCTGTCGAAGTCCCAGTCGAAGCAAACCTCGTCAACTATGGTTTACCAACGCTCATCGGCATTCTTGATCTGGTTCAGCAACGGGAAATCATCGATTACAAAACCGCTTCCACCACACCCAACCCAGAAAAGACAGCTCACACCAACGAGATCCAGACAACCTGCTATGCCCTCCTCTACCGCCACAACACGGGCCATAACGAGAAAGGTATCCAGATCCATCACTTGGTAAAACTGAAAAATCCCAAGATCGTCATCGTGAAGCTTCCTCCGATGACGAGCCAACAACAGCTCCGTCTGTTCCGTCAAATGGAAGCCTACCTCGAAGGAATTGAGCGCAGAGACTTCATCCCTTCGCCTGGGATGCAGTGTTCCAGCTGCCAATACATCACGGAATGCCGACAATGGCACTAACACCCACCCACAAAGCAGGGGGCCGGTTCTCTTTATGAGTGCCGGCTTTTCTGTTTTCACCCCCACATCATTATGAAACACCTCATTATCCTCTACACCATTGTCCTGCTGTGTTCATCACAAGCGCACGCAGGCTGGTTCTCCAAAGCCCCTGATCCTTTCGATGTCGCCACTGAGAAGATCGTGGCCTTGGAAAACCAGATCACCCACAAAGAACAAGTCCTCAACCGGTGGCAAATTGCTGCTGGTTCCATGGCTATTCTTTCTGTCGTCTTCCTCATCACTGGCACAGCCCTAGGCGCCACAACCCGTAAACACCATGATCATGCAACCACCGGACGAATGGGATCACCCACCAGCAACGGCACAAGGCCTCTCCACGTGGCCAAAACGCCTAAAGCGAACCCTCCAACATCACTGGCGGCCTGAACGCTTGCCAGATCCAGAAGTTGATAATGACCTCCCCCACCTCTCTGCTATCGAAAGAGCTGCAGAGGTGCTTCGGTTCATCCTTGCCCGGTTGGAACATTCGTTATCACCAGGAGGACATCTGCGGGAGTTCTTTAAAATGAACTGCCGCCTTGCCCTGATCATCGCCATCCCGGTCTTCCTGGTGGCTCCGCTTATCACGATGGCGTTGGAACGTCTCAACAGCTGGATCGCGCTGCTTTCAGCAACAATGTCCAGCTTCATCCTATTCCCGCTCTCTGTGATCCTCTCCATCCTCCTAATCTGCGGTCTCATCTATATCGGCCGTGCCATCATGGAAATGAAGATGCGTGCCAACCGCCGGGATCCCTACAACTACTGACCTGTGTAAACGTTTTCACAGGCAACCATCAACCACAGCCGGAGCCCATGTGTCCTTAACCGGATGCATGGGCTTTTGCTTTCACCCTACCTCATCATGAACACCCTCATTCTGCCAATCGCGGAGCTTAAACCCGCACTTCAAGGACTCGGGAAAGTGATCAACCTCAAAGCCAGTTTACCCGTCCTGCACCATGTTAAAATCGAACGGACCACAGACGGTTGGATTGCCCTAACTGCCACGGACCTTGATCGATTCGTGACCATGAGACTGGAACATCCTTCAGACGGCAACCCGGTCACAACGCTGGTTCCCTATGACCAACTCCAACAGATCGTGAAAGGAGCCAGCAAAACGGAATCCATCATCATCGAACCCACCCCTCAGGTTACCGTCATCAGGTTCAGCCTCGCGGACAACGCCGGTGAATCAAAAGTGAAGCCAATACCCGTTGAAGAGTTCCCTGCTATTCCACGAATTCCAGGAGAGCCCATTGTGGTACCTTCAGAAGCACGTAGAGCCATTCTGGAGGCTTTTGAGTGTAGCAGTAGCGATCAGAGCCGCCATGTCCTTAACGGTGCCTTCCTGGACAATACAGCGCCCAAGGCCAGCTACATCGTGGGAACTGATGGCAGACACCTCTACAGCGCCAATTCATTCCAGTTGCCGTTGAAGCACTCCCCCATCATCCCAGTCCATAAATTTCTGGGATGGCGGGAGTTCAACAATGATGGCGAATGGAGAATGCGTGTGGATGACCGTTTCCTGCAATTGTCCTCACGACGCTGGCGCTACATCACCAAAACCATCGACGGCAAATACCCTGACTGGAAGATGGTGATTCCCACAGAAGAACCCAAGAGCCATCTACGGTTTGATACTGAGATGCGGGACACCATTATCCGACGCGTTGAAGGCCTATCCAACCACGACGAACAGTATCACAGCATCGGTCTGGAAGTGAAGAACCATAGCCTTCAGTTCCTGGTCAAAAAAGATGCTCAGGAACCGTGGCTTTCCATACCTGAACCCAACGCAAAGGCCAAGGGACCTGATGTCGTTGTGTTTTTGGACCGGCGCTATCTGATCAAGGCACTGTCCTACGGTTTATCCTCCGTCAGCATTATTGATCCGCTGTCGCCCATCCGTTTTCACAATGACGGAGGGAAACAACTGATCGTGATGCCGGTAAGGACACGAGACGCAGAAACGCCAGCACAGCCACCAACCAGACCCATACCACAGCCATCGCAACGCATACAACCCCCAACCGAAAGGAGACTCATGATCCATCAAACAACGCCAGAACCCACACCATCCAACACCGGCAAAAGCACAGTGGAAGAAGCCTTGGACCTGACCCTACAAATCCGAGACAAGTTCAACGACGGCTTCACCATGCTTCGCGACCTGTCTGGTAAACTCAAGGCTATCCAAAGAGATCAAAAGACCAATGCCAAGGAATTCAACGGCCTTCGCTCCACGTTGCGCTCCCTGCAAAGCATGAAGCTTTGATCGATGAGAGCCAGATGCACTCTCACCGGTGTGTCTGGCTCTTATTTGAACATTCCCGGACGTCTCGGACGCTATTTTTCAAGTTCAAATCAGAAAATAATGGAAATGAAACCTCGATCATCCCTTAGCTCATGGCAATGGTTCAAGACTCACGTCCGAAACGTCCCCCATTTCAAGTGGCTTCACAAGATGCCAGGCCTATCAAAAAGTATAGTGTCCAAAGACGCCATTACCTTGTGTGCCTCCACAATCCCTCCACAGCAGTCCGACTCCACCGCAACGGTTATGAAATTTGATCTTTGGGCAACCATTTTCAAAAATGCGCCTGCGGAAGTGACCTCCTGAAACTGTGCAAAGTGCCTTCTCAGAATACTATCGGGAAATGCCTGCTGAACGTCTGCAAAATTTCCAGTGAAGCAGTCCAAGTCTATATCAAGCACGATTGATTTAGCTTCGTCTTCACGAAAGAATGATTTTCCGTTCCAACCAAAAATCTTCCAGAGATCGTCGTAACGCTCACGTTGGCATAGATCAGTGAACGTGCCTTGGTAGCCGAAAAGTCCCCACAAATGTCCGAGAGACCAAACCGTATGCCGCACGCCTGTGTGATCGGGATATTGCTGCCAAGTCTCTCTAAAATTCGAAGTTTTCTCAGCTCCAAAAATGACCATGTCACCGATAAGACCAAGTTCCATGGCTGTCTTCACCCAGTCATCATCAGAAGAGGAGAGTTCCCACTCAACGAAGTCCATGAACTCTCTGAGAGGTGGTTGAGTCCTTCTTATTTCTTCCACCTTATCAAATCCGCATTTGGGATCCTTTCCATCGTCGTGGAAATCAAACCTGATCAACGAGGGCGGATCCAACCTATCAAGAAGCCCTTTTTCAAATGCATGCCACAACGCAATCAGAGTGTAGCGGTGATCTTCAAACACGATGACTTCTTTGCCTGATCCTTGGATCGAAGCATTCAGGACTCGCACATTAGATCGTAGATTGAGATCGTTCATGGGTTGATGCTTCCTAGTTAATGGTGGCCGTTCAGCAATCCACGCAGTCCCAAACTGGACGTGCAAAGCTCTACATGTCAAAGACACTCTGCGCTATCCGCAACGTCCGTAGCATATTCACCGCCCAAAATCACGGACACCTCGGACGCCATTCGAATAGCTTCTGTGAAAAAAGGAACGCAGACCATCTCCATGAGTTTCTGCTGCCTCCTTACCAACGGTTACCAAAAGCCCGTCCGTAACGTCCGAGAATAGCAATCCCCACCCGATCCAACCCATGAGCCCTCACCGGTTCATGGGTTTTTTATTTTCCCCCTCAAAGCAAACCCTAAACCCAAACAAAACCATGATAGCAGAAGCACCCCTACCACCCGTCAGAAGAGCCCCGAACCTCATCCTTCATTGCGGCGCTCATCACGTCGATCTGAAGGATGTCCGCCAAGTCCATACCCCCAGTCCCACCGAAAGCTGGTGTCCAATCCCTCATCACGACCTCATCAGCACAGTCCAAAGAACACTCCTCACCACCAACCTACGCATCGGCACTCAGGCACACTCGTTGTCTCATGAAGGCCAGCGCTATTTCGGTTTGATGGAGATTCACAGCAATACCGCCAACGAAGATTATTGCTGGGTCCTTGGTCTCCGCAATAGTCACGACAAGACCTTTCCTGCTGGCATTGTCGCTGGTGCCACGGTCTTCATTTGCGACAATTTGTCCTTCAGTGGAGAGATCAAATTCGCCAGAAAACACACCCGGTTCATCAATCGTGACCTGCCTCAACTCGTCAGCCGTTCCGTGGGTCTCCTCCTCGCGAAATGGCACACGATGGACTCCAGGATAGCCGCCTACAAACAAGCCCAGATCAATGACACCGATGCCCATGACCTGATCATCCGAGCCACTGACGTCAACGTGTGCTCCAACCGTCTTATTCCCTCCGTGCTTCATGAATGGCGTGAGCCCCGTCATGACGCCTTTGAGGAGAGGAACGTGTGGAGCTTGTTTAACGCCTTCACGGAGTCGCTGAAGGAGGGAAGCCTAGCTGAACTCCCGAAACGGACAGAAGCCCTGCACGGTCTTCTGGATACGCATGTCGGTTTGAACTGATAAAGGAGAGAGATTCTGTCTTCGGTTCATCCGGGTGCAGAGTCTCTTTTCTTTAGGTGGTGAGATGAGCCTTGCTGCATAGGACAGCCACATAGAAGCTCGTCTGTATGGGGCAATTGTATTTTTTGTTCCACCACTCAAAACGTTTTGCTCGACAAAGATGTAATAACGCTGTGATATTTCCGACAATCGCATCCTGAGACATGAAGATCGATATCCATACTCACACCAAAAAATGCAAAACGGGAGATGCGCCCACAAGAGAGATTTCAGCGAGCGCCTTTTGTCAACGCGTCCTGTCAACGGAGGTGAAAATCATATCAATCACGAATCACAACGTGTTTGATTTAAATCAATATACAGACATCAAGAGAGGGTTAGGCGAGGATGCTCAAGTCTGGCCCGGGATTGAGTTGGACATAATCGATAGCGGGATAAGGGGACATTTATTAGTAATCGTTGCGCCAGACTTCGCGAGGAGGCTGGATATGGTGGTAGCAGATGTGACATCAGGCATGACTCCTGATACATTCACCTGCACGATAGAAACTGTTCTGAGCAAATTCGAAGTTCTGAAGCCCCTTTACATTGCCCATTACAAGCAGAAAAAGCCTGCGCTGACTGAGGAAGCCCTGGAAAAGCTCATGGCGGGGACTGCGCACCGTGCTCGCGTGATCAAGGAAGTCACTAACGCAATTTCTGCGGGAATATTCATCTCACATGGACACGCTTCTATATATGGCTCCGACGTTCAGGACTGGGCAAACTATGAGAACATTTCTCGCGACCTGCCAGACCTTCGTCTTCCAGTAGAAAGCTTTGAACAATTCTGCCTACTTCTTGAAAAAGATCCCACAACGATCAATACCGCTCTGAACAAAAAGACTCCCGAGGATTTGATCCTGTCACCATTCACCGACAGCACACTCCTCAAGATCAAGGTCTTCAACGACATTAATGTTCTCTTCGGCTCAAAGGGCACCGGCAAATCTTGCATTCTTGAAGCCATTGCCAGGTTTTATTCCAATAAAGGAATTGAGGCGAAGGTTTATGAGTCTGCCAGTGGGCGCATAGACACTATATACAATTCGAAGTCCAGAGATCTCACGATAAACCTGAACACATATGGTGTAAATTACTGCACCGATGAGATCAAAAAGCTAAGGGCTGCCATTGAGGTCAATGTCACGAGCCTTAGCAAATATGTGGACTACTTCAAGGTCACCAATACTAGCAAAAACAGCCAGAAACTATTGCTGAAAGATATTGAGGTGGAGCAAGAAGGATCGCCTAAACGAGACTTCACTGATGCGAATGAAGCCGTGGGTAAAACAGTCGCTTTCTTGGATTTCCTAGATACAAGCCAAGCTATTAAGAAAGAGTTAAGTGATGAACAGCACGAGGAAGTCAGACAAATTTTGTCCGGACTTCTCGGACGGTTGATTCTCCGTAAATCTTCCTCTTTCTCCACATGGAAAGAAATTTGTCTCCTTAACTCCGCAATCACCGTCATTCGTGACGAGGTCTCTCGGAAGACCGGAACACCATCGAAGCCCACCTCAGTCGGTTTTAGGGAATATGCAAGAAACCGCATAGAAATTGAAAAATGTGCTGCTTCGATCCTCGGAAGCGTTAGTGTTTCCATCCCTATACAGAAGGAACCTGTAGGTAATTTAGGACCAAGCAAAGGAGACTTGGAATATTGGACGGAATATAGGTTCCAGACTGGACGCGTCTCGGACAGTAGTCTTCAGAGCCTGACCGATGCAAACAAGACGCCGCAGAGGAAGTTCATCACGGAAGTAAGAAATATTCTTTCCAACGTTTATTCAGAGAATCTATTCCCTTGCATTACGGCTCTAAATGAAATTGAAGGGGTAGATGAAATCAGGACGGTAAACGAACTGCTGCTGTATAAAACGTATTTCACTCTAAATGGAGAGCCATATACTCCATCGAGCGGTGAGGGAGCGATGGTAATGCTGCAAAGGGAACTTGGAGCGGACAAGGAAGTGTACATATTGGATGAGCCAGAAAAGAGCTTAGGCAATGAGTATATAAGTGATGTCATCGTGCCTCTTCTGAAAGAGCGTGCTCGCGCAGGCAAGAGGGTGTTCATCTCGACTCACGACGCAAATATTGCAGTGCGAACACTTCCTTATTGTTCAGTATTCCGATGTCACGGTCCAGATGGCTATGCCACTTACTCTGGAAACCCATTCTCGAACAATCTCGTTAATCCTAACAATCCGCAAGACATGCTTGATTGGAAAGCAACAAGTATGAGAACGCTTGAAGGCGGAAGGGATGCATTTGGAGAGCGCGGTAAAATCTATGGAAACGTTTAAAGCAGCTGTCGTGAATCTTGAGGAGAAACGCTCCATCATGATCGAAATCGGAACAGACAATGTCCGGATTCCGTTGTGTGAGGACAACCCAAATGATGTCAAGAAGGCGTTCAATAGCCTTATTTCGAGGCTAAAAGACGGAAAATTCAGAATTGAACTTACCGATGTGGGCGAAGATCTGTTCTCTCAAGTGGGTGCTGAGTATATTAAGAATCTCAATTCAGAACTCATTGAGGTGTATGGTGATATGGAGGAATACGGCCTGATCGCTGTCAGAACAAAGTAATGCTATCCATTACTGGATTGATAAGACAAAGCGCAATGTTCGTATTGGGGTGTGAATCACGCATTCGTAAGAGATGCGTGATTGAGCCCGTGGACCCTGGCAACTCTCTAGATTCTATCTGACCTATTTCCCTGCCTTTTTCGACTTTGCCCACCGCTTTCTCTGAGCTGCGGCAATCTTCTCACGAGCTTCAGGAGACATGACGCGCTTGGCTTTCTTGCCGGTTTTCTTTTCCGGAACGGTGGCAACACTCTCTTCATTGGCCGGCGTCTCCAGTGCCGCCTTGTTCTTCTTCCCTGGTCCACGGCCTTTTCTTTTAGCTGGGATCACGTCACCAGAGATCTCGCTTGTTTGTTTGCTTGGCCTTCCTGGACTACGGCCTTTACTCTTAGCAGACGCATCAGAATCGAAGACTGTCTCAAGTTCTGCCTCAAGTGCCTCAATCATCACCACAATCGTCAGGGCTCGTTCCAGTTGTGCTTTGGTTGGTGTCATTGTCAGGCACTATACACGGAAATGATGATGGGCAAGTTCTAGGGTTCTCCATTACGGACGTTAGTCGGGAACCTGATTCAAGATCTCAATGCGAAGGCGACAACCTATCAAAACTCAGTGCATTCTTGGAATCGAGATCTCCGACTTCCATGCTGTTCTCATAAATGCCTTCACGGAATCGCTGAAGGGGGCAGCCTGCTGAACTGCCCAAGCGAACAGAAGCCCTCCATGGCCTGACAAAGGCGAGAGGTTCTGTTTTTTCTTTAGGTGCTGGTGTTTCATTAGGGCTTGCATCGCCTCAACTGCATCGCCAAAATCGGTACTTGCCATTTTAATCCAAACATAACCTAGAATGTCGCTCACCTCTTTTTCCCTTGGCTATTATGGCTTCGGCAATCGCCCAGAGAAGCTTGTCCAACTTGTTGACGAACATGAAGTCAACCAAGGTTACCAAGCACCGTTTTTTGTGGACATTCGCCTCAGCAGATCCGTTAGGGCTCCTGGCTTCAACGGCAACACTTTCAGAAATATTGTGGGTCGGGACCGCTATGTTCACATGCCCGACTTGGGTAACATCAAGATTGCGTCGGGACAGTCTGGAATTAAGATCAAAGATCCCGACGCTGCGGGTGAGCTTCTAGATGTGATCGATGATCGTCACCGTAGGAACCAGCGTGTGATATTTTTTTGTTGGTGCCCAAGGCCGATTGGGTGTCATCGAAGGGTAGTGAGCAGACTGTTAAAAGCTAGAGCAAACAGGGGCGGGATTGATCTCCAATTGGTGGAATGGCCTGGTGGCGATCCTGAGCACCATGACGTCGAAGTTTCCGAAATGATCATTAGAATGGTAGATCAAGGGCGGTCATTCTTACCGCTACCCGCTAAGAGGAAAGATCTCAGGACTCTCCCGTGCTGGAGTGTGGTGAGACTAAAATGTGGTAGTGAAGTGAGGCCTATACATACCGGTCGCGCCTTTTACAAGAAGGGCGTGTGGGCCATTCCTTATTTAGACGACGCAGACGGGACTCGGGTCCTGGGACTTCGCGATGCACGCAGAATTCAAGGCGTAAAAGGCTACAAACCCCTGTAAAGTGGTGGTGCTGGAGATCGCACGCCCTAGATCGGGTTTTGTTATCAAGAAGCGATCCCCGGTGCATCAATCTCGGCGATGAGCAGTTGCAGGCGGATGCACCTACCTTGCTGCGTACAATAACGAGTATTGCAGGGGACAATCGGCGCATCCGCCCCTGAAGACTAGGTGCCACCACACGGTTTTTACGGCGTATAGATGGGTGTTCATCTCCAGTTGCACTACAAAACTGCCAGTTTTTGCGGCATCTGCAATCACATTCCTGCGGTCTTCCCACCTCTACAATGTGCAAAAATCGACCTTACGACCTAAAAAGCCTTCCTTGCACCCTTGACCAGACTTGCCTTTAGTTGGTGCGGTCTCTTCTCAGATGGAAATCATCGACAATATCAACAAACTCTTGGGCGACGATCTCAAGAAAACGATCACGCCAGGCTCGAAGCTTCAGATTGCGGCGTCTTGTTTTTCTATCTACGCCTTCGAGGCCTTGAAGCAGCAGTTGGAGCAAGTCGAGTCGCTACGCTTTATTTTCACTTCACCGGCCTTTCTGCCTGACACACAGGTTACGGACAAGCTCCGCAAAGAGCACCGGGAGTTCCACATTCCAAAGCTGGCGCGAGAACGCAGCCTCTACGGCACCGAGTTCGAAGTGCGGCTACGGAATGAATTAACGCAGAAGGCCATTGCCAAGGAATGCGCGGAATGGATGCGGCGGAAAGCTCAGTTCCGATCCAATACCTCTCAGGCTCAAATGCAACCGTTCCTGACGGTAGAGGCGCCAGATGGCAAGGCGATCTACCTTCCCCTTCACGGATTTACCGCCGTTGATCTCGGCTACGAGAAGGGAAATGCTGTCTCGAATTTCGTCAACCGGATGGACGAATCTCCCATGACGGACACCTACCTGTCTCTGTTTGAGCAGATCTGGCAGAACAAGGAAAAGCTGGAAGACGTGACTGAAAGGCTCTGTGAGCACATCGCTTCCATCTATCAGGAGAACTCTCCTCAGAGCCTCTATTTCCTAATGCTCTACAACATCTTCAGTGAGTTCCTGGAGGACATCAACGCAGATGTATTACCCAACGACCTAACCGGCTATCAGGACAGCCTGATCTGGAAAAAGCTGTTCAACTTCCAACGTGACGCCGCCACCGGCATCATCAATAAGCTGGAGACGTATAATGGCTGCATCCTGGCGGACAGCGTAGGATTGGGGAAGACATTCACAGCCCTGGCCGTGGTGAAGTATTATGAGCTGAGAAACAAATCCGTGCTTGTGCTTTGCCCCAAGAAGCTGGCGGACAACTGGCTCACCTACAAAGGCAATCAGGTTACCAATATCTTCGTCAAAGACCGCTTCGGTTACGACGTGCTTTGTCACACCGATCTGCTTCGCACGCGTGGTTATTCTTATGGACTGGACCTACGGAAAGTGAATTGGGGCAACTACGATCTAGTGGTGATCGATGAGTCTCACAATTTCCGGACTAACGACCCCTACCGGGAACGCGAGACGCGCTATCAGCGTCTGCTCAATGAGGTGATTCGCCAAGGTGTGAAAACCAAAGTGCTGATGCTCTCTGCCACGCCAGTGAATAACCGGTTCTCCGATCTAAAAAATCAACTCGCCTTAGCTTACGAAGGCGAACCAGAGAACCTCAGCTCAAAGCTGCGCACTGAAAAAGACGTGGATGAAATCTTTAAGCGTGCCCAAGCGGTCTTCACAACATGGTCGAAACTGCCGCCGGAGGAACGCACGCCATCGGCCATCCTGGGCGCCTTGGACTTCGATTTCTTCGAGCTTCTGGACAGTGTCACCATCGCTCGTTCCCGCAGGCACATCCAGACCTATTATGACACGAAGGATATTGGACAGTTTCCTGAGCGGCTGAAGCCCATTTCCCACCATTGTCCGCTGACACATCGGACGGACGTTATCGGATTTAATGAGATCTTTGAGCACCTTACCCTCTTGACCCTCGCGGTCTATACGCCATCCGCTTTTGTTCAACCCAGCCGCTTGTCCAAGTATGAGTTTGACCAGGATGCAAGCGAAGGTGGAGCGTCAAACCTCGGGCAGGCTGGTCGGGAAAAAGGGTTACAGGCCCTCATGACGGTGAATCTTCTCAAGCGTCTTGAAAGTTCTGTCCACTCCTTCCGTCTCACACTGGAAGGTCTGGCCCGGAAACACAGCGAAACTTTAGGGACGATCGCCGCCTTTGAGAAGGGCGGAAAGCCGGCAACCTTTGCAGACATATCCAGCGCCTTCGGCGATGCGGAAGGAGATGATGAAGGTGATTTTTCAGAATCTGAAGATTCCGAAGACTTGGAACGCATGGAGGTAAGTCTTGAGGACATGGATCTTCCCCGTTGGAAAGCAGCGTTGCAGGCCGACCTTCACCTCATTGAAGAACTGTTGAAGGAGATGCGTAAAGTCACTCCTTCTGACGATACCAAACTTCAGCATCTGAAAACGACGATTCTCAGCAAGCTGGCGTCGCCCATCAATCCAGGCAATCTGAAGGTCATCGTCTTCACCGCTTTCGCGGATACAGCCAAATATCTCTTCCAGCATTTGGCCCCGTTCTTCCGAGAGAAGCAGCATCTGCACAGCGCCATGATTATCGGTGGAAACCGGACAGACTGCACCTTAAACAAGAGCTACGATTTTCAGTCCCTTCTCACTTTGTTCTCTCCTCGGTCAAAGGAAAAGGCCTCCATCCTTCCCAAAGAACCTGCGGAAATCGATATCCTCATTGGCACGGACTGTATCAGTGAAGGTCAGAATCTTCAGGACTGCGACTACCTGATCAATTATGATATTCATTGGAATCCAGTGCGAATCATCCAGAGGTTTGGACGCGTGGATCGCATTGGCTCCATAAACCAGTGCATTCAACTCGTGAATTACTGGCCGGACATCTCTCTGGACGAATACATAAACCTTAAAGAGCGCGTGGAGAGCCGCATGGTCATTGCCGACGTCACTGCAACTGGCGACGATAATCCCCTTGATACCAAGGCGAATGATGTGGCTTACCGGCGGGAGCAACTACGAAAGCTTCAAGAGGAGGTCATCGAATTGGAAGATCTCAAAACCGGAATCTCGATCACGGATCTTGGGTTGAATGACTTCCGGATGGACTTGGTAAATTACGTCCGGGACCACGGGCACATGCAGTCTCTGCCCAACGGGATGCATGCGGTGGTTCCGGCAGACCCGGCACGCGGACTTCATCCCGGTGTCATTTTTACCCTCCGCAATCGTAATGATGGGGTGAACATTAACCGGCAGAATCGTCTGCATCCCTACTACCTGGTTTACATCGCCCAGAACGGCAGCGTGCTCGTCAATCACACCGAGCCCAAGCGCCTGCTGGATCTGGCCCGCCTTGCCTGCAAAGAGCGTTCTGAACCAGTTCCAGAGGCGTATCGACCCTTCAACAAGGCTACCAAGGATGGGCGAAAAATGGATGCCTATTCTGCCCTACTCAGCCAGGCCATCCGATCCATGATAGAACTAAAGGAGGAGAAGGATATCGATACTTTGTTCTCTGGAGGCACAACCAGCGCCCTGCTCCATAGTATCAAAGGACTGGAAGACTTTGAACTCATCAGCTTTCTAGTGATCTGTGACAGGGACACGCAGGACGAGGCGTTGACCGCAAAGGCCCTCCAGACCATGCTCGAAAAACGAGGCGTCAAGGTTACCAGTGAACTCATTCAGGCGATTATGAAGAACGAAGACATCTGACGTCGCCATGCACGTTCTTGATATCAATGTCGTTATTGCTCTGCGAGCCCAAGACACATTCGTCATGTCGGCAATGACATTATTCCTTGGGAATAACCCGGTGGGCCGGAAGACCTGTTTCATCAGGGAGAACGGCTGTGTCTGCATGACCCGCTATCTGGACTACCCTGACGTTCCGGGATCATCAGAAACGGTCCGGAATGCACTGCTTAAAATTTACTACCAAAATGCCGGTAGATTTTGGCCAGATTACGTGTTTGTCTGTAGCTTCGTGGGCCTGCCCGCCTCGAAGCATTTGAAAGACAATTATCGCCTAGCGGCTTGCGGTCTAACCCAGAGGGTTCATGCTCATCCTGGACCGTTATCTCGGCGCCGCGATCGTGCCCCACGGCGCCCCTCCTATCACGTGACCTAGAATTACATGTTTGCGTATCCCAGAAAGGCCGAGTTCAACCGCGTGGTGCCAAAGACGAAGATCTTCGCGCACGCCCGTCCAAGCAGACGAGTGAAAGAGCTGTATGCCGCGCAGGTGGATCAGATTATCTGGAAATACAAGCTCGCCCCGGAAACCCTCAATCTGCCCGCCAAAGACGGCATCACAGAAATTCAGGTTTTTGAGATCAAACTCAGAATGGAGTCACTAGAGGAGTCCGTGCTGACCTCTATAGACAAAGCAATCCCGTTCCCACTTTTGTTCCACTTGGTCCGTGAGCAGGCTACCCTGATTCAGTTTGTTGCCGCCTACAAGCGGCCCAGCGATGCCGACACTTCCAGATGGGTTACGGAAGCCATGTTCCACACGGACTGGCAACCGTCCGGCATGGCACGACCCCCTCTGCCTGTGTGTCTCGATCTGGCAGCTCTTTACGCATTGCTTGTTCGCCAGCATCTGCCCATCTCCCCACGTTCCGGTGAAAGCCTCGGCGGGCAGGCCTTACGCTTCCTTGCCATTCAGACGAAAGAAAAGCAGTGCAGGCAACTCGAACGCCGCCTAGATCAGGAAAACCAGTTCAATCGCAAGGTGGAACTGAATGCCCAAGTGCGCACGCTTCGTCGAGAACTTGATACGCTACACCACCCTTAATTTTCTTACCTCATTTTAGTTCAATTTTTACGGACATGGACAAGCTCAAGCTGCACACGCCGGATCTTACGGCTCAGAATATCGAGAAAATCGCCGCACTTTTTCCTAACTGCATCACCGAGGCGAAGGACGAGAGCACAGGGAAGCTGAAGCAGGTCATTGACTTCGATCAACTCCGCCAGGAGCTTTCTGACCACGTCGCTGATGGCCAACGCGAACGCTACCATCTGGACTGGCCTGGCAAGCGTGAGGCCTTGCTGGCGGCGAATGCGCCTATCGCCAAAACGCTTCGCCCATGCCGCGAAGAGAGTGTGGAATTTGAAACGACAAAAAACCTCTTTATTGAAGGGGACAATCTAGATGCTTTGAAGCTGCTTCAGGAAAGTTATTTGGGTAAGGTTAAGCTGATCTATATTGATCCGCCTTACAACACGGGAAACGATTTTATCTATGACGATGATTTCCGAGAAACAACTTCAGACTATTTGAGCCGATCAAATCAAATTGATGAAGATCAAAATCGGTTATTCGCCAATACAGAAGCCAATGGGCGATTTCATTCGGATTGGTTATCCTTGATGTATCCGCGATTAAAGCTCGCCAGAAACCTTTTAACCGATGACGGCATACTTCTCGTCAGTCTAAATGACGTGGAAATTGGAAGCCTAAAAGTGGTCTGCAACGAGATTTTCGGTGAAAAGAATTTCTTGGCAACTTTCATCTGGCAAAATGAAGGTAATATAGACAACCAGAGTAAGATAAAGGTAAATCATGAATATATTGTAGCATACGCCAAAAATGAAAAGCTTGTGCCCGCGCCTCCAGTAATTGATCCAAATGTCTCGAAGGACAGTAAGCTCTTCAAGCAGGTTATTGAGAATACTATAGTCAAGAATGGTCCCGCCAATCCTGTAAGCGCGATCGCAATTCCCGTGGGATTTCCTGCGAACTTTGAGGAAGGTGTGGTCGAACCAAGGACCGACTACTGGCCTCAGCTGGACCGACAAGTTATCGTTAAAGGCGGAAAAACCACTAATGCTGTAACTTTAACAAGTGGATGGAGTTCAAGAGATATCGCAGAACGATTTATCAAATCACAATTTGAGCCAGTGCTGGACAGCAAAGGGCAACAGACTACCTTTTGCCTTACACAAACTGGGGCGCTATTCTCCAGGAAACAAAGAACGGAGACACAAAGTCACGTTCTTACTGTGCTGCGAGGAATGGGAACGGTTCAAGGCGCATCGTCTAAGCTGTCAAACCTAGGAATCTCATTCTCATATCCAAAGCCTACCGAATTGATTGAATACTTAGTAAGAATAGGCTCTGGCGACGGCGATTTGGTGATGGACTTTTTCTCGGGCTCCGGTACGACCGGGGAAGTCGTTATGAACCTCAATTCAAAAGGAGAAAGTCGTCGCTTTATCCTTGTGCAGCTCGATGCTGATTGTAACGAAGACAGTGCTTCTAGCAAATCAGGTCATAAGACCATAGCAGATTTAGCGAAGCAGCGATTACGCAGTGCCGGTGCAAAGATTAGGGATGAGAATTCAGAGACTTTCACTGGATGTGACATCGGTTTTCGCGTACTTAAGATCGACACTTCCAACCTGCGGGATGTCTACTACACCCCGGAAGCTGCAACACAAAGTGAACTGCAACTCCTCACGGAAAATATCAAGGAAGATCGCACACCAGAAGATTTACTGTTTCAAGTTTTAGGTGATTTGAATCTCGGTATGAGCCTTCCAATTCGGAAGGAAACAATTGCAGAGAAGCTTGTGTTTTTCGTAGATGATAACGCTCTTGCTGCCTGCTTCGACCCTGACATCGGAGAAGATCTTTTTAAAGCGTTAGCCAATCGGAGAGTTTTCGATTTACCGATTCTAAAGGTCGTATTCCGAGACAGCAGCTTCGGCAGTGACAGCATGAAGATCAATGTCGAGCAGATATTTAAACTGCTGAGTCCTGAAACCGTCCTAAAGTGCATTTAACACCCCTTTCCAACTAATGAAGCTGCAATTCAAACAGCAGACTTACCAGTCCGACTCTGTACTCGCGATACGGGATTGCTTCGCTGGACAACCCAGGAGCAAGGGTCTCCAGTATGCCATTGACCCTGGTTGGACGTCACAGACTGCTGATGCTTCGCTGCCCGGCATTGAAGCCGATGGTTTCGCGAATGCTCCTTTGGTGATCTCTTCCGCAAGAATATTGGAGAATACCCAATTGGTGCAACGCCGTCAAAGCTTGCCCCATTCACAGACTTTGACCGACTTTACTGTGTATAACAACGCCAGGAGGAAGCGGGAGTCGGCACCGGCTGCGTACACCAAAGCCGCGCTCGCCGCAGCGCCAATCCATCTAGATATCGAGATGGAGACCGGCACGGGCAAGACCTACTGCTACATCAAGACGATGTTTGACCTGCACAAGGTTTACGGCTGGAGCAAGTTCATCATTGTGGTGCCCAGTATCGCCATCCGCGAGGGAGCGGCCAAGTCCTTCGAGGTCATGGCTGAGCACTTTCTGGGGGACTACGGCAAGCGCATCCGCCACTTCATCTACAACAGCAAGCAGCTTCACAATCTGGAGAGCTTTTCCTCGGACAGCGGGATCAATGTGATGATTATCAATGTGCAGGCTTTTAATGCACGTGGGGAAGATGCTCGTCGTATCTACTTGGAGTTGGATGATTTCCAAAGCCGCCGGCCCATTGATGTCATTGCCAAGAATCGCCCCATCCTTATCCTGGATGAGCCCCAAAAGATGGAAGGTGCGGCCACGGTCGCTAAGCTTAAGGATTTCAACCCATTGATGATCCTGCGCTACTCCGCCACCCACAAGACGGAACACAATAAGGTGTATCGACTTGATGCCCTGGATGCCTTCAGCCAGAAGCTGGTCAAAAAAATTGCCGTGCGCGGTATCAGCGTTAAAGGGCTGGCAGGAACTAATGCATATCTGTTCCTAAAAGGCATCGATGTTTCACCCTCCAAGCCCCCGGAAGCTCGCTTGGAACTGGAGATTCGCCAAAAAACCAAGATCGAACGCATCACCCGGAAGGTGACGAAGGGGACCAATCTGTTCGATTTGTCCGCAGGGCTGGACCAATACAATGGCTTCGTCGTGTCCGAGATCGATGCACGCGACCAAGTCATCAGCTTCACCAATGGAACCGCTCTGCAGGTGGAGAAAGTGGCCGGCGATGTGAACGAGTCAGCTTTGCGTCGCATTCAAATCCGTGAAGCCATCAAGGCTCACTTTGAAAAGGAGCAGATGCTCTTCGCCAAGGGCATCAAGGTGCTCTCGCTGTTCTTTATTGATCAGGTTTCCAAATACCGCTGCTACAATGACACTGGTGAACAGGCGGGTGAATATGCCCGAATGTTTGAGGAGGAATACGATGCCCAGCTCAACGCGGTGCTGACGCTGGATGACATTCCCTACAACCGCTACCTGCGTGGCATACGGGCTAGCCAAACCCACCACGGCTACTTCTCCAAAGATAAGAAGACCGGTCACCTGAAGAATCCTGAGGTGGAGACGCGCGGTGAGAATGCTGGTGAATCCAAGGATGCGGATGCTTATGACCTGATCCTGAAGGACAAGGAACGCCTGCTCACCTTTGAGGAGCCAGTCCGCTTCCTCTTTTCCCACTCGGCTCTACGCGAGGGCTGGGACAATTCCAACGTCTTTGTCATCTGCACGCTCAAGCACAGTGATAATACAGTGTCCCGCCGTCAGGAGGTGGGGCGAGGCATGAGACTCTGCCGTGATCAACAGGGCAACCGGATCGATGGTGCCGCTATTGTGCATCAGATCAATCTACTGACTGTTGTAGCCAACGAAAGCTACAAGGATTTTGTGGCAGGCCTTCAGAAGGACATCGCCGCATCCCTCTCCGCCAGACCCCAGAAGGCGGACGAAGAATACTTCAAAAACAAAGTGCTCAAGACTGCAACAGGCGATGTCAAATTGACGCCACCACTAGCGAAGGCTCTAGAGCACTATCTAGTTTGGAATCATTATGTTGACCAACAGTACCGTATCACTGAAGCCTACCACAACGATCAAAGGGAAGGGAAACTGCCACCACTCCCGCCAGATCTGGAGTGCCACCGAGAGCAGGTTTTTCAACTGGTAAACGCTGTTTTCAGCACAAACCAACTGCCGCCTGTGGATGATGAACTGGGCATGACGACGCTTCGGCCCAATAAGAATCTGGATAAGCAAGAATTCCGGGAGCTTTGGAATCGCATTAATCACAAAGTGGTTTATGCCGTGGATTTTCAGACGGAAGAATTGATCACCAAGGCCATCAAGGCTCTCAATGAAGAGCTCAAGGTAACACCGTTGCAATACACCGTCACAGCCGGCGAGCAGAGGGATGAAGCTTCCTATGAGGAATTGCGTCAGGGCGACGCCTTCGTTCTAAGAAATAACACCACAGAGCAGGTTACTACTACCGCCAGCTCGGCCGTTAAATATGACCTCATTGGCAAACTAACCGAGGCCACCCAACTCACCCGCCGAACCATCGCCCTCATTCTCCAGGGTATCCTGCCAGCTAGATTCGCTCAATATCGGATGAATCCTGAGAACTTCATCATGGAAGCCGCCCGCCTCATCAATGAGCAAAAGGCAACCGTTATCGTGGAGCACATCACCTACGACACCACCACCAACACCCATGAAGTTCCAGAGATTTTCACCCAACGAAAAGAAGACATCAAGAAAGGCCTCAAGGTCAATAAGCATGTCTATGACTACGTGTTCACTGACTCCAGCGGTGAGCGCACATTTGCCGGAGAGCTAGACGCCACAAGCGAAGTCGTGGTTTACGCCAAGCTTCCCAAGTCGTTCGCCATACCCACCCCAGTTGGCAATTACACCCCAGACTGGGCCATCGCTTTCGAGGCCAATAAAGTTAAGCACGTCTACTTCGTCGCAGAAACCAAAGGGGACATGTCCTCTTTGCAGCTGCGGGAGATCGAGAAATCCAAAATCGCCTGCGCCAAAAAGTTCTTTGCCAAGATCACACAAGAACAAGTGAAGTATGACGTTGTCGATAGCTACGGGAAGCTGATGGAACTCGTCAAGTGAAGCGCTGCAATCACGTCTGCCTCTTCATACAGGAACACACTCAAGTTCAATCCACACGTCATATGATCGCCTCTCTTGCTGGCTTTGTCCTGACTCGAACCATTCCAACCCACACCTTGTTTGGTGTGATGACTGGAGCATACAAAATTTGCGGAGGCGTTATTCGAAACGATACAGGGCGGATCGTAGCACATCTGATCAACGGAATTGATCCACTTAGCTTTCTCAGTCCGGTTAATACCGTAATAAGCGGCATTAATGCGTTTCAGTTGCATCGAATAGGTAAAGAGGTCTCACAAATAAAAGAAAACATCGCTGCTCTTCAAGCAGTCACTAGCCAAATAATGGCACTCTCGACGGGAACAATGGTGCTGTCTGGGTTGACCCTAGGAGTGAGCGCTGCCGGATTCGCATTCTTGAACGGAAAGTTAAAGAAAATAGACGAAAAAATAGACGAAGTGAGACGCGATGTAAAAAAAGTTCGAGACTTCCTCGAAAGCAGTGAGCGAGCACGCCTTAAATCGGCCCTTAATACAGTGAAGGGGATAGACGTGGGGGTTGATCCTTCTACTCGAACGGCCCTGTTGGTCAATGCGCGCCAAGTTCTGGGTGAAATCAATGAGCGATACCGAGAACTGCTTGTGAATTCGCAGACCATACAGGAATTTGACGTCGTTGAAGAGTATTTTTCAGTCACTGCCCTCGCGCATGCTATGTGTTCTGCGGAATTGGATATGAGGTCACAAGCTCGTCAGGACTTTATTGAAGCACATCGAACATGGACCACTACCTCGCAAAGAGTCGCCCGAGAATTCATCTTCAAAGGACACCCAGAAAGACTCCTAGAGAGCCGATATGCTGCCTTCGCGAAAACCGATGAAATTGTTGATTGGCTCGACTTTGCTAACGGCACTGACCGGCAAATTGAGTGGATTGACGAATTGCGTTCAAAGAAAAGTAGACGCGGTCTTTGGCCTGATAGAAAGGTGGATCGAAGTGACATAATGGAGCTTGAAACCTGTCGCAAGCTCGTTGCGCGCAATCGGATATTTGATGGCTACGGAAGCCAGCTTGAGTATTTCATTGAACAGGACTTGCGGCCATCTTCAGTTCAGGATTACGTGAAATCATTCGGCGAAGGGGATCGAGTTGGGGATGGCTACGTTCTAGTTGCGGAAGAAACCTGATTACTACTTCCCGCTGCTCCTAAGATGTTGGGAATCGTTTAGAAACGTCGTGGCCTGTAGGAATAGTCAGACGGGCTTAATTTCACACATAACAACTCGGCATGGGTCGATCGTAAAAAGCGCAGTCTCTGTCTGGATGCGACTGGGAAGACCTTCCAAACTGCCAGAATCGAGTCTACCGCTAAACTATCAACCGTCTTCCTGCCAGTGCAAGGACAACTCGTTCTCGTAAGGGTGTGAATGCAACTGGGTGCCATCCACCACCCATCCTAGCGGACTGATTGATTCTCTACCATCAGTTTCAGCTCATCCTTCACTCTCAGAACCAGTTCGGGAGGCCCCTGAACCTTGGCCTTGCACCCCCAGCTAAGCACCCATCGTGTCAGTTCCTCCAAACCTGCAAGCCGTGCCCTAAACTCGATCAAGCTGCCATCGCTTTTCACCACCTTGATTTCCTGACTAGAGTGCCAGACTCGTTCAGCGATCACCCTAGCTGCGTAGCCTTCGAACTGAATGACCACCTCATGAAGTTCAACGTCCACCTCTCCATAGCTCCAGACCCCAAAACCGCCTCCCAAGTGATCCCTCGCGTTGAACACCGGATTCCTTTCGAACTTTGACCTTAGCATTGCAAAGTTCGTGATTCTCTGGAGGGCAAACGTCCGCACGCCTTTACGTTTTGGATCATGTGCCAGTAAATACCACCCGTGCTCGATCTGTCCAACGTGATAAGGCTGGACAGTCCGTGGCTCGGGTTTTGAGCCCCTCAACTTGTGATAGTCGAACGAGACTTCTCGGCGGTCCATCACCGCATCCAACAGATCACCGAAAAGCGTGACATCTGCCGGCAGGACACCAGCGGCCTTTACAGAAAATGCCTCGTCCATTTCCTGCCACTGCATTGTCACCTCTCCTGGACAGGCCTCTGCAATTTTGCTGAAGCTTTCGGCCAGCATTCTTTCCAGGCGAGTTCCTCGAATGGGCTCTAAGGCGTGACTGGCCAGAAACAGAGCCATCAGATCATTCCGCGACAATTGAACAAGGGGAAACTCATGGACCCCACCCCGGTAGTAGTAGCCATGATTCGTAGCGTGGTATTCCAAGGGCAACCCCAGCTGATCACGCATAAAGGTGACGTCGCGTTGGATGGTCTTTGGTGTCACTTCGATGAGCGCCGCCAAGCTCGAACAGTTGGGATAACTCCCCGCCCGGACGATCTTGTGAATCTCATTGACTCTCCACATCGCGGGACGACTCGACCGCAATTGAGAGAAGGGAACAGCCGCCTTGGGACGGAGGTGGCGTGCAGAAAGTGCTTTGGACATCTGAAGCAATAATAATCGAAAAAGTTTGGCTGTCACCCCATGAATGTCCCACCCCCGGTGCTAGAATCAGCCTATGAATAAGCATCTCACTGAAATTGCCTACGTTTTGGATCGCTCAGGTTCGATGGAAACCATGCAAGAAGCGGCCGTGAGTGCATTTAACGTGTTCATCAAGGCCCAACGGGAGGTGGCAGGTGAAGCTCGTCTAACCCTCGTTCAGTTCGACGACGTTTACGAGGTTCCCATTCCTGCATGTGATATCAACGAGGTCCCACAACTCACCGCGGCGACCTACGTCCCACGTGGAAGCACCGCATTACTGGATGCCATTGGGAAAACAGTCAAAGACATGGACCGACATCTGAAAGATATTCCCGACGACGCGAAACCTGGGAAAGTGGTTGTTGCGATCTTCACAGACGGGCTGGAAAACGCATCCCATGAATACACCGTGAAGCACATCAACGACCTGATACGGATGTATCGCGACGAAAAAGGCTGGGAGTTCTTGTTTCTCGCAGCCAACCAGGATGCCATTGCCACAGGGGGAGCAATGCACATTGATGCCCATCTCAGTGGAAATGTGAGTTTCAGCGCGAAGGGGATCGATACCAGCGCCTTGGCCATGTCTCGAAAGGTGAGGGCCATGCGGATGAAAAGCAGCGAAATGATGGATGCTCAGGCGATGGAAGACGATGCCAAGTCCATGGATGACCTTGTGAAAGAGGAGGAAATCAAGGCAGACTGAGAACGTATTACTGAACCACATCCAAATGAAATTCACTATCGTTTTCCCATCACACGAAGACCAAGATTTATCCATCGGTGCTGTTTTCAAGCCTTGCCTCGTGTGGATGGAAGGTCAGAAAGACATCCTCATTCCACATCCAGAAGACCCACACTATAACGGTGGAGAAGTCAAAGTGCTACTGGCTCATCCTCTGGTTAAGGGGCGAATAGCGGAGGACAGCAAAAGCGTCACCGTCATCGTTCATCCGACCGACTACATTGAACCGACAGCTCTGCACCTCCTAGTCAAAGATCTGCAGGATGAAGGCTTTGTCGTCGGAATTGTGCAGCATTCCCTAGTGAACCTTACACCATGATAAATTGCTTGTTGCGCTGCTTTGCGATGAAGGGCGCGCCTTGAGAGTCTCCTCATCCATTAACCTAGGTGACCGAGCAACTCGATGTGGTACGCATATCGACCCCAATAAGTATGGCGATATTGCCCAGAGTCACCAGCGGAAGTTTGCCACATTTAAGAGAAATGCCCGATCTACTAGCGCATTGCCATAAACTCACTTGCAAGGTTAGATCGTGCTTCGCTCCAGTCTGAGTGCGAGATTTTATGTAAAGAATCGCATCCAGCGATGCCCCTGGGAAGAGGAACCCTGGCTGGAACTCACCTGAAAGAACCTGCGTACAACTATTTCCCTGCTTATGCACCAACCCAGAACGAATGGAAACCGGCATCAGAGAACTTCCGCCAGATTGTCTCATTAGGATGAGATGGATTCTCATGCACAATTGCTGTCGCCTAATCGTCCTACAATCAGTATTTGCAGTCTTCAATTTACCCATCTACAATTCGACAGGCCCTATACCAACCTATGGCATCCAGACATATATCTTGCGGTCCAACTGCTAACCAGAGCGAAGAAAAGGCAATCGAAAGGCTCAAGGGGGTGTTAAGTGGCGACTGGATCTTGATGTCAAACTTGCAACTGATAAGCGGGCATGATCGTCAGCCAAGCGAAATTGACTTGATCGCGGTCGGCCCTCCTGGCGTACTTGTCATAGAGGTAAAACATTGGGACGAAGTTTGGTTACGGGAAAACGAGGATCGAGCCCAGGACGAAGCCAGAATTCTGAAGTCAAAAACAGAGAGGGTTGGCTCGCTTCTACGTCGGCAACTGCCAGGACTAAAAGTCTTCGCGCGCCAGTTCTTCCTGTTTACCAAGGAGTCGACCAAACTTCCCCCAACCATCCTTGCCGGGGCGCCCATCTTGACACTAAAGTCGGTGCATGCAGAGATTGTTAAGATGACTGACAAGTCCTTTTCTCAGGATCAAGTTCAGGCTATAGTCACTACAATTCAACCAAGGGCACGTCTGCATACCGATGGCAAGCTCAGGAATGTCGGGGACTATCAAAATATGGAATTGGCCTCCACGCCTACTGATCGATTCCATCGTATCTATCGAGGACAGCACCGGCGAACAGGAGAAAAAGTAATAGTCCACCTCTACGATCTTTCCGACACACAGGATTCAGATCCGCGCAGGCTCGCCGAGCGAGAATTCAGAGCTCTACAAGAATTGCAAAAATGTCGCTACGTGCCGAGGACTCGTGATTCTTTTCAGGACCTCTCCTCGTTCCCTGGTGAGGTCTGCATGTTCAGTATTTTCGATCCAGTAGCGCCCACTCTTCAAAAGAGAAGTGAAGATCAAAAGTGGAGTCTAAATGAAAGACTACAATTTGCTCACGCGGCGGCTGACGCTCTAACAGAGATTCATGGCACGAAAGACACAGACGAAAGCCAAATCGTCCATCGTAATCTAAGCCCTAGTACAATTCTTGTGGGTGCAAAAAACAGGCCAATACTCATAGGATTTGATCTGGCCCGCACTCCATTTACACGCACCTTAGCTCCAAAACAAATAGACGCTTCCCCCCCTAGATGGGTAGCTCCAGAGCTAGCTGGTAAAGACCTTTCTAGAGCCTCAATCCATTCTGATGTGTACGCGCTCTGTGTGTCTCTAGAGATCATATTGACTGATCATCGAGACGCACTCGAACTCATATCACAAGGACTTACTGAGAATCCTTTATCCCGCATATCGGCAAGCGATCTTAGAGAGGGCCTTACGACGTTCTTGGTACCTCTGTCCTCATCGGGGGCAATCCAGACTCGCACATCGGCACCTCGCGCTGAATATTGGTGCGAAGGAACAGAGATTTCATTCAAAGGCAGGACCTTTGAAATACTCGCCTGTCTTGGTTCTGGCGGCATTGGGCGCACATACAAAGTTGCGGAGTTAAGTCCTGCTCCTGACGAAGGCTACTATGGGATCTTCGTGGCCAAAGTAATATTCAACCAGGAAACGGGAATCAAAGCGATTCAAGCTTACCGCCGAACCCGCCAACATTCTCAGCACCCAGGGTTAGCAACAATTTTCGAAATCGCAGACGACTGGGCTCCAGACAGGGTAATGGCACTGCTACAGTGGGTAGAGCGAGAACCGTTATCTGGTCTTCGGGATGGATTGCTCGCTTTAGGAATTCAAGAGAGCAATCTGTCTGACGTTGCGTCTCTTTGTGATAGGTGGATAAAGGACGGCTGCGAAGCGCTCGCGGCCTTACATAGCCAAGGCCTCGTTCATGGCGATGTCACTCCCCGCAACATCATTTATAGTCCGGAGCGACTTGTTCTAACCGACTATGATTTAGTGTGTCTATCAGGGCAAGCAGGATGGACGCATGGAGTCATTCCATTTTGTTCCCCAGAGGCAGAAAACAATCTCCCAATAAGCGGTTCAGACGATATCTACGCATTGGCAGCCAGCTTGTTTTCAGTCCTATTTGACGTTGATGCCCCGTTTAGGCAGGCAAATGGTGCACAACAAAAAGAAGCCGGGCTATACTGGTCTGGCGATTCGCGTGAGGTATTGGGAGAACTGGCCCGTTTTTTTGACAAGGCCACGCATGCTGATCGTGATCAGAGATTTCTGGATGCGCAAGATGCACTACAATTCGTCTCTGCAATTTCTTGTGATGCCGCTCCGAATATCGTGCAGGAAATACAATCTCCGCAGCCTTCGTCAATAGCTAATAAAACTCCCAATGTTGTTCCTTGGCTTGATCTGTTGCTTTCCGTATATCCTGGATCCCCTCGCGGCAATGTTGAAACAAGGGGACTAGATAGCGCATTCGCAAATGCGACTTATGTTAGCACTGCGCTTGAGCTTGAATTAATTGAAGATATTCGCTCAAGAAACCTAGGATTACTAATCTTGTGCGGGAATGCTGGCGACGGAAAAACAGCCCTCCTCCAACGCATAGGACAAGCATTCGGCACTGGACACGTCGCTTCGGAACAACGTGTTTGGACTTCTGCCACTCCTGACGGTTGGACGCTGAAGGCAAATCTGGACGGGTCTGCAGCATGGAAAGATCAATCGGCAGATCAACTACTAGACGATATCTTACTGCCGTTTTTGGACGATCAGCCGACGACACCATGCACACATCTGCTAGCTATTAATGATGGGAGGCTTCTCCAGTGGCTTGACGATAAACAGGCAGCAGGCATGCGAGGTAAACTTCTTACAGCACTAGGAATCTTTCTATCTAACGATGACGATTCGGAGATGCCACCACAGTTCCGTTTCATCAGCCTTAACCACCGATCTCTAGTAGGAGGAGAAACGGGCGATGGCAAATCCGGTTCTGATTTCATAGACGATCTGATATCAGCTCTTGTGGGCGGTCAGGACGCGGTAGATATCTGGCGTCCATGTTTGAACTGCACTGGCTGGGACCGCTGTACAGCTGGACCTATGGCTCATTTACTGATTAATAGCGCTGATCCTCGTAATCTCAGGGTGAGAGAACGTCTCCATGAGACTCTCCAGGCAGTTCATCAACGGGGAAATGTCCATATCACGGCACGGGAGCTGCGAGGAGTGCTAAGTTACGTCCTCCTCGGCGTCAAATCCTGCCAAGATGTTCATGCAGATATAGTGACAATGTTTTCGTCCAATTCGCCGGGCGCTCACGTTGGCAACATGGCATTCAATCCAGAATCGCCGTTTCGGCAAGGAGAGTTACTCAGGGAAATTGCCGAATTAGACCCTGCCTTAGAAGCGCACAGCATTTTGGATCGTCAATTGATTACATCTGTCACACGAGAATCTACCATCCTATTTGACGACGCTCAGTTCCAGCTTGCCTCGTTGCGTCGATCCGCGTTTTTCGAATGGACTTCCGAAGAGCTTGAAAAATGCACTGGTAATCCTCAAGCGCTCGGCCTTGCAGGGGGCCGCTACTTGCGTGAATTCAGGGCCGCAAGCCAAGCAACCTCTAACCAGAATTCAAGCCTTTGTGAACGCTTAGTTCGAGGTATTTCTCATCTTGAAGATCTTCCTCCGCTGGCTCTGCGTCGGCAAGGCAGAGTTGCTTTACGCCTTCCATCACGAACTCCTACCGAAACAAAATTTTGGGTCGAACTCGATATTAATCAATTTCGATTGGAAGCGGACCTCCCCATCAACCTCGATAAAGCAGTGCCGCGACTCGCACGCCAACTCCGATTGACGTTCGAGCGGCAAAATGCTGACGGCACTGAGTCTCTTCCAATGAATTACCAGCTCTTTGCAACATTGCTACAGCTGGAATCCGGGGAGCAACTTGCGGATACCCGTAGTGACGACCTCTTTGCAAACCTCCAAATCTTCACCCAAAGGCTTGCGCTGGAATGTAGTCGTTCACTCTTTGCGTGGAATCCCAAAGAAGACGAGAAAGTTTTCACACTGTCACTCGGAATATCGTCTGATCTTCAAGCACTTAGTATATCTTCTTCTCCATCACTTAACTAATATGAGCCAGCGCCAAGCTTTCATAGATGCACTCGGAAAAGATATGGCCAACCTGCTGTGGACTGCTAATACACTCCAAGTTTACCCGGCAACACTCCAACAGTTTTCCGTTGGATCTTTACTTCCGGCAGTGATCTACATGTTCCGACGGGGGTTTCGTCGCGGACAGGGACGATTCGCAAAAGAATTTTCCAACTCAGATAAAGTTCGTCCGACTATATGGCATGTCGCTGGCCGGCTGAGCCAGTCGGAGCATTTCAGCGGATTTGAATCCGAGACAACAAAAGATATTCTTGGAGACTTGCTATTGGCAGATGCCCTCGAGAATAAGGGAGGCGTTGAGGGACATAGCAGCGAGGTTCAGCGTGCGTTTCCGGCCCATTATTACTCTTCTTGGCTCGATCTGCCGACCGCCATTGCGAATTTGCGATTTGTTCCAGAAATGCTGGTGGCGATTCTCGCGAATCAGCCTGGTGTTACTACAGTTACGGTATCAAGTGCAGAGGAGTTTTCCGTGGGCAAAAAACCGGAAGCCAATCCCTTAATAAGCGTTTTTTCAAAAGGGGTGATTTTTGGCGACAATGCAGCCGTGCTGGCGGGCAATGACGCTGACCGTGTGGATGAGCTCGCTGACCTCAGCATTGAGGAGTGGCTTATGGTGCAATTGGGGCGGACGTGTGGTCAGGCACCCGAGAAGATGACCAAAGCGATAGGCGCTGACTCGTCGATATCGGCCAATCAACCTTTAGCGCGGGGGGCAGCTGCAGTTTTCCGAAATGACATGGCTAATCTTCTTCGGAGTTATGGCGGAACTATCCCTCGCCGCGGCCTTAGTCCGATGCTTGAGTGCTTAATAGGTCTTGGGCTTTGGCATTCATTTCTCGCGTCACTTAATGCCGTCGTTCAATGGGAACGGATACACGAGCTTCCGGACCTCAATACAGTCGGTCCTTTTCAGATGTTCGCAGACGCATCCAGTGGAACCGATCTCCGTCTAAGAGATTTGGCTGAGAATTCTGGGTTTGAGTTGGTCCGCTTCATGAATCAAGCGACAAACGCACTAGCAGTGGTTCGAGTCATGGACGCTGCTGCACGCAACAATCGGCGCTTGAAGGAGCATGTGCCCGACGTCAGGAACACCCCAAGTTGGCTTGCGATGCTCGGTCAAGTTCGCAATGGCAGTCACCTAGCCTCAGATTCCCTTCTTGATGGCCTTGCTGAAAAGTGCAACCTACTTCTCAGTAAGCTTGAGCAACAGGGAGACGAACCAGAAGCTTGCGGTGTTCTTCAGTCTTCATTTGCGGGTACCGATCCCGCCCGCGCTTTGGCAGAATCGCTGACGTTGGGAATGGGATTCAAATTGCTTCAGACCAACTACTTTAAGTTTCTTGAATCGGCTGGTATGGTTAATGAACCTCATGGTCTCTTGAAAAAGCGCCGGGTGTCGAGGCGAACAGAATCAGGGAAGATGCAGCGGAGTGATGCGCGATCCATAATTCTATCCAATTCGTTATTAGATACATTGGTTCACACACTTTTGGCAAGAAACAATGGGAGCGTATCATTCCGGAGTTTTCTTCAATCTCTTAAGACTGATTATGGCATCCTGATTGATGAAGTTCCTAATGGATTGACGGCCGATCGGGAGGACTTACTCAGAAACAGAAATATTCTCGAAAAACGCCTTCGTGATCTTGGCTTATTGATAGGAGTGAATGATGCTGAATCAATGAAACGTCTCCGCGCTCGCTATCGCAATACTAACTAGTATTTCCAATGACCGTACACCTGCTCAAAGCTTTATCGAAATTATTGGGAACCCCGCATCCTGGCGCGATGGCGTACACCCGATGTCTTTACGAGAAGGAAATCGATGACCTCTTGCAAAATGCAGCCACCAAAGACAATTCGTGGTATGTCGCTGGAGTAGGTGCACGGATTCACGATGGATGGATAACAGGCGATAAAGCAGTCGAAATTCGAGAGGAGAAAGGCAGAGCATGTTGTTTGCTTGTATTACCATCGGAGGCGGGGGCAGGAATGGACGGAATTTACAATGCGGCTCGCGAGATTTCTGAACACGAATTATTCACATTAGCTGTTCAGCTCTCGCGAAATGCTATTAACCGCGAGGTATCTAGCTTCGGGATAGAGGCAGTCAAGAGCGCTCAAAGAATTGGGGGCAAGCGTCGAAAGATTACTGGGAGGCAAGAGCTCGGATTTTATGATATATTAGCCTCGCATGCGGATTGCCCTGGGGCAGCACTTCCTGTCTTAGGCTTATGGCCGATAGCGGGCACCCTTGATGATGCTAGGCATAAACTTTCCCATTCAGCGGTAATGGTGGAGCGGCTTCTCCAACCTGGAGGAGCTGCGCAAACCCCCGGCATGCGGGTGTCTTCGCTCTCGTTGAGTTCTGACGAAACCAAAGCAGCCAATACACTTGAGGCATCGTTACGACGCAGTGCCGGGCTATCTCTGGAAGAGGCCATTGAGCACATTACTTCCGACGAGTCTCTATGGCTTGGTGGGATTAACCCAGCATTCATTCATGGCAAGTTGGAAAAACTTGATTTAACTCCATGGTATAGCTCTGTATCGGGCAAGCTTCACAAATGGTCCGGCTTAACATCAGACGAGGGTGTTGGTATCGAGGAAAGCCTCCCACAATTTCGAATTAATGACGAATCAAAGCTTACCGTCAGATGGAAAGTGTATCCAGAGTCACTCCCCGCAGGAGCGGTTACTTACGAGGTTCAAATGTTAGTTGGTGATGATCTCATTGCTTCAGAGACGGTGGTTCATCGCGGGAAGGCCGAATTAAAGGCAGTATTCGATAAGGATCATTTTGAGGATGTGGATGAAGGGTCTCGTCAAGAAGTTCGACTGAAAATTTCAGCGCCCGGAGTAGACGGGATACTTCCAGTCGAGACCATAGACTTTTTACTCTGCTATGGAGAGGGAGAAATTTCCGAACGCACTTCAAGCGGCGAGGTTTTTCGCTGTCCTGCAGAAGGAGCTGTTCAAACTAACTCGCGTGAAGTCGTGGAGCTCTTTGTCGAAGAGCGCCAAAAGGGCAAACAGGGACTTCCGGATAAGAAAGGTAAACCCAAGGTAAATGAGCGTCCAAAAGCACAGATGCTCGCCTTCCGACTGGCTGGGAGCAACAGAGGTTTCAGGGTAGAACGTCCAGATTTGCTCCGAGAGATCGAAGAGGATTGGTCGCGTAGAGACCCAAACTGTGTGGGAAGGTGGCGCGTATGCTGTCGTCCGGATGGTAATAGGGCCGGAGATTTAATCTTTATACCCTGCGAGCCTTTCGAAGCGATTGAATTGGCCAAGCTCAACGATGCCACAAAAAAATTTCGTGACGATTGCCAAAAAAGTGGAGGAACAATGTCTCGTTTGCATCTCCACGGACATTCGACAGCTGTAGTGACGCAAAACTTTCTGAATGCATGGACTGCCGCTCTTGAAAAAGGCCCCCCCTCCCTCTCCTTAGCTCTCACTTTGGAGATCACCTCTATGTCTGGTAAGACATTAGGGCTAGTTGTTCTACCGCAACATCCCCTACGCGTAGCGTGGCAATGTGGATTTGATGCACTCGCACTGCACTTGAGCCTGGTCGACAAGATGAGCGGCCGTCGAATTCGACGGAACTTGGCATGGCTCGATGGGGCAAACGTACCGTTCCTTCTACCAGGGCTTGCAAAAAAAAGTAGTT
Source organism: Phragmitibacter sp. (assembly GCA_965284365.1). Lineage (GTDB taxonomy): Bacteria > Verrucomicrobiota > Verrucomicrobiia > Verrucomicrobiales > Verrucomicrobiaceae > Phragmitibacter. The sequence goes on along the minus strand of OZ260079.1, from coordinate 2,226,456 downwards.
TTGTATTCGCGGACACTTTAGGCTTTGCGGGAGTTTTAATGGTGCCTGAGGACGACCAAGAACCAAAGGCTACAGCAGCACTCATGACGGCGTGTTTCGGGGGCGAAGCTGCCCAATTAGTGCCTACGCTATCACTTGGCGCTGGCGACGCAATCGCTCGAGAAATCGCCCACTATTTGGACACACATCGTCACTGCAGTGTATTGAACGTTCACGCTTTGAAACCAGGAGATGGCGCCACCGTCGTGAAGGCCATTGGGAGGGCACTAACAACAGATATACCTATCGAATTTCAGAACGCAGAATCAGAACATAGATATCGGCCAGTTGCCGTTAGACTCGACATCCATCCATCAAAGGAACAGCTGGATGTTGCAGGTAGATACCTCGCTAGACTGACGGAGCGCCGTCGCAAGCGTGCCGCTCCTCCTCCAGAAGAGGACGCTTGGTGTCTAGAATCGATCTCCCTGAGTGGAAACCGAAGCATCCCTCGATTGCGATGGACCCGACGCGAGCCTGAGTCTCTGACGGAGCCTGCGCATTTATCCTTGGCGTTCGATATTCATCGCAGCAGCATCGAGGTAGACCAATCAACCAGAGAGAAAGCTCCACTGCTCGCATATGGGCTGGTTCCTCACCTGATCCGCGTCTTTACGTTTGAAGGAGGGCAGCCAAGGTGGAGACTTTGCCTTCCGGAGGAGTATGAGGGACTCAAACTACCAGACAGGATTATAACGGAACGGCTGCTGAACTTGCAACAGTCCATTCAACGGCAGACTGCAGCAAACGCTGGTTTTCCAGGCGGGTGGCCTGAGTTGCGCACTGCTCCGACGGAGGCAGATGTTGAACTTCTGGGGAAATTGCACAATCTGTCCGATTGGGTCGTGACAATGGACAGAAATGCTGGAATCGAAATTTACGATTCACCTCGCGAGTCAGAGTCCGTTTTCGATGCATATGTGATAGACGCCGTTCCGGAGAGGGATGATCTTGGGTGCCATCAAGTAATAACTTCGACAAAAAAATTCGAAGAGGTTCGTAGTCTTCTCCATCACACCTTGTCGGAGCTCGGACTTAGTGGTTCGGCTAGGAACTGCGAATTGTTGCTAGGACACCTTAAAGGTCTAAGTGGTCGCCTAGCCATGCGGCTTGCAGCTAGTGCTAGCGACTTACCGTCGTGCCGAATCAGCGCCGAGCTCGTTGCACTCGCACTCGTGAGGTCAAAATGTCATGCTGCAGCGGCTGATAACCCACAATGGCATCCGCTGAGCCAAGGATTTATTGTCCCATTGGACGATGTACGCGACTTGGTGCCCATAGAAGTAGACCCATTATCATCCATCACGATTGAAGAGTGTCGGCGAAGGGCGGACCTTTTGTATATCGGCATACCTAAACGCGGGAGGTTAAGTATTGCCTTTATCGAAGTCAAATATCGTCGATATCTCTCCCAGGCACGGGCACCGCAGCTTTACGAGCGCATAGAAGAGCAAACGACTTCTAACAAGTCCCGTTGGGAATCTACGTTTTTTTCGCCCGAAACTTGTGTGACAGAGAGGACACTTCAGTGCGCGAGATTGGGCCGAGTACTTCGTTTTTACCTTGAGAAAGCGCGTCGGCACTATTTGGCAGACTCAATTTACCAGCGAGCACTTGACGAATTATCTACTCTTCTGAGAAACCCGCCTGAATATCTGCCTGCTGAAATCACATGTACTGGTTATATTTTCTGTCCCGACTTCCCCGCAAGCCAGCCAGAAAATCAGCCGTGGGATGGTGAGTGCAAGATTATGATGTTCGGTCCTGATTCGCTTCCTGACCAGAACACTATCGTAGCTAGCACGCAGGAAGCATATGAGACCACTGCGTCCGTCGTGTCCGAGTCCAATCCGGTGTCGGGAGTTCTAGGAAAGTTGGCTTTGGACGAAGCAACCGAGGCGTGGCAAGGTGTTGAGCTTGGTGAGAGTTCAACGGGGCAACGGGTATATTGGAAGACAGAGATCAATTCCAACCCCCACCTTATGGTGGTCGGGCTACCTGGGATGGGCAAAACGCATAGTCTTATCAACATCTGTACGCAACTGCAACGGCATGGGATTGCGCCGATCGTTTTTTCTTATCATGACGATATTGATGAGAAACTGGCTTCTACATTGCCATCAGTAGTTACACATGACTGCCTATCGCTCGGATTCAATCCTATGAATATTGCTCAACCGCACTCTGTAGCTCATATAGAGACCGCCGGTCAATTGAGAGACATTTTTTATGCCGTATACCCCGACCTAGGTGAATTGCAGAGAGAGAAGCTAAGAGAGTCAATTAAGCATGCTTATGAAGAAGCGGGGTGGGCAAATGGCGAGATTGGAAGTATACCAGCCTTTCGGCGTTTCTTAGAAATTTTGAGACAGTCAGGCGTAAAAGATAAAGCCTCTCAAACTTTGCTAATGCGTCTCAATGAGTTGGACGATTTTCAATTTTTTAATGCCGCTACCGAGTCCAAATCATTACTTGACCTCGCTTTGACACAGGTCATTCGAATACATTCTGTAGCGAATGAAGCAATGCAACGCGCTAGCGCAGGATTCATTCTCTACCGCATTTATCAGGACATGTTCCGGCGAGGCAGGGCGTCACAACTGACACATGCCATCGTATTTGATGAAGCGCATAGAGCCGGCAATCTCAAACTGCTTCCGACGTTTGCGAAGGAATGTCGTAAATATGGGCTCGCCCTTGTTGTTGCATCGCAGGAGGCCAAAGATTTTGACTCCCGGCTGTTTGCGGCAACAGGAAGCTATCTGGTCTTGCGAGTCACCGATCAAGACGCTAAAATCATGGCCAAGAATGCTGCGGGCTCAAGTCAAGAACGCACACTTTCTGATCGCCTAAAAACGCTTCCAAAGTACGAAGCCGTATTCTTTACAGAATCGCTGAAGAAGCCCGTCGGCGTTCGTTTATCCCAAAACTTTGAAGGCTGACGAAAGCAACACATGTGTCATACGCGCTGGCAGGCCTGGTTGAAAGCCTTCTGCCCCGTCTTGATCAGCTTGGCACAACGCATCACGACGTTGGCCAGCCTTTCGCCGACCTTCGCCTCAGACCCGCCAGCAATCCCCACTTCTGCTCCGACACCCAACTACATCTACAAGTGTCATTGATGGCGACACCGTAGACGTCGATGTGGATCTCGGCTTCAGCACGTGGGTCCATGACGTCAGGCTAAGACTTCTGGATGTGTATGCCCCTGAAGTGAGAGGAGAGCAGAAAGTCCTAGGTGCGGTCTGGAAATCTAAACTGGAAGCCCTATCGGATGGCAAGGAACTCGTGATTCAGACCATCCGCAAAGGGCCTAAGGAAGTGAAGACCTTTGATCGTTACGTGGCTGTCCTCTGGGCTGATGGCGTCAACGTGAATGGAGACGATGATGAGGAAGTGATGTCTCCATAACCGCTCTGGGTAAGCTCTCCAAACCATTGAGTTGATGTCGGCTGTCTGTTGTGGAGATCAGATTAGCGGTCATGCGATCTACACCTTGCGTGACGAACCGATGATTCATGGTTGGCCGTTTGGTAGTCGGGGATGTGGCCTCTTGGAACCGAGAACAGCATCTCCAAACGGTGTTTTCTCATCCCCCAGTTTTCCCGTGCAGTCAGCGCTCATGATGCTATTTAAGCGTCGTGATACGTGCTCAAACACAGCTGAATATCCAAGGTCGGAGGTGCAACAATTGGTGCAACTTTTTGAATTTTCAGCCAAAATATTTACGTAACACTCTGATAACCAACACGTCCCCGTAGTTCAATGGATAGAACAAGGGTTTCCTAAACCTTAAATGCAGGTTCGATTCCTGCCGGGGACGCCAGTTTTCTCTCCGAGCGTGGGCTTTTGGTCGTCCAAAGCCGCTAATGACAAATCACTCTCACTGAAGTGGCTTATGCTGGAATGGCAGAAGAGCCCCGCTTGATCTCAGAATAATCCCGGAAAGCGACGAATCGGAGAATGACGGCGCAGATGGAACGTTGGTCCAACCGAACGAATCGCTGTCATCACCAATACAACTAAAGTCCAATAGACGGATTTCTATGGCGTTACCATCATCAACGCACAAGGAACGTTGAGCGCGTTAAATTGCCCAGCGAAGTTCTCAGAACACACTGTGCGAGACACTCTAGCACTCAACACTCAATCTCAGCAAACACCTGCGGCATGAAACTAAACGAAATCATCAAGAGGGCGCAGAAATTATCCGCCCCTTATCGAGTGAACAACGGCGCGAAGTTTCGACTAAAGGACGTCGACCCAAGAGACACTGCTGAATTCACTTCTGAGAACAAGCCTCAGGCAAAAGAGGCCCTACAGAACGGAGTGAATGCGCTGGCAAAACTGCAGGACATGCTCTATGCGCAGGATCGCTGGGGTGTGCTCTTGATATTCCAGGCTATGGATGCCGCGGGGAAGGATGGGGCCATCAAGCACGTCATGAGTGGCGTGAATCCGCAAGGTTGTCAGGTGGCATCCTTCAAGGCCCCTTCCTCCGAGGACCTCGATCATGATTTCCTCTGGCGCTGCCAGAAACATCTTCCCGAGAGAGGGCGCATTGGCATTTTCAACCGCAGCTACTATGAAGAGACCCTCGTCGTGCGCGTACATCCTGAGATTCTGACCAAGCAGAAAGTGCCCGCCAAGCTTCTGAAGGACAAGGTGTGGGACAAGCGCTTTAAGGATATCCGCTCTTACGAAGAGTATTTAAACAACAACGGGGTCATCGTGAGGAAGTTCTTTCTGCACGTTTCCCGTGACGAGCAGAAGAAGCGGTTCATGGAGCGCATTGAGAATCCGGATAAAAACTGGAAGTTTTCGTCCTCCGATGCAGCAGAGCGGAAGTTCTGGAAGGACTATATGCACGCCTACGAGGAGACCATTCGTGAAACCTCAACCCGTGAGTCTCCATGGTATGTGGTGCCTGCGGACAACAAGTGGTTCACCCGCGTCGTGGTGGCTGCAGCGATCATCGATGCCCTGTCCTCGCTCGATCTGCATTATCCAGAAGTGGATAAGGCGAAACTCGCGGAACTCGCCCTGACCAAGGAAGAACTGCTGGCCGAGAAATGAGTTTTGGTGTGTCATCGGAACCTGACAGCGCTCGCAGGCGTCGTGAAGGTCCGGTGATGTGGCCATGGATCGACGATAACAAGGCAAGAAGTCATCGCCCAAGCTTTACTTCATGAACGCCCAGAAGGCTGCTTCTCCGGTGCTGGCGCTACGCTGGCTCAAGGAATATCGACCAGAATGGCTTAAACAGGATGCTCTCGCTGGACTAACACTGGCGGCTTATCTACTGCCAGCGGGCATTGGCGATGCCTCGCTGGCAAATCTTCCTCCCGAAGCAGGCCTTTACGCGTGCCTTTTCTCCGGGCTCGTTTTCTGGCTTTTTTGCAGTTCGCGGCATACGGCCATCACGGTGACCTCTGCCATTTCCTTGATGGTGGGCTCCTCACTCGCGCCTCTTGCGGGGGGAGATATGGCGCGCTTCTCGGCGCTGGCCGCAGGGACGGCACTAATCGTGGCCGCGATGGCCTTTATCGGCTGGATGATCAAGGCCGGGGCATTTGTGCATTTCATCTCGGATCCCGTCATGATCGGGTTCAAAGCCGGTCTTTCGCTCTTTCTCGCTGCCACCCAGCTACCGAAGCTGTTTGGATTCAAGGGCAGTCACGGGGATTTTTGGGAGCGTTCCGGTCATTTTTTCTCGCACCTTGGCGAGACCAACATGGCCGCGCTGATAACCGGCCTGCTGGCATTAGCGGTGCTCGTGTTGGGAAAGATCTATCTAAAGCACAAACCCGTGGCTTTGTTCCTCGTCATCGGCGGGATCATCGCAGCGTCGCTGCTGGGACTGGAAGCTCGCGGCGTAAAAATGCTGGGAGAAGTACCACAAGGGTTACCGATGCCCGGATTGCCAGCTTTGCATTGGCAGGATCTCAATGCCATCCTTCCGCTGGCGTTGGCGTGCTTCCTCATTGGTGCCGTTGAAACCGCCGCCATTGGCCGGATGTTTTGCGCGAAGCATGGAGGACGGTTTGACGGGAATCAGGAGTTGCTCGCACTGGCCGGTGCCAATCTCGCTGCCGGCCTTGGCCGTTCCTTCCCCGTGAGCGGGGGAATGTCGCAATCGCTGGTGAACGAAAGTTCGGGAGCCAAAACACCGCTCTCAGGTTTGTTCGCGGCCGTCATTATATTGTTCATCACCCTATTTCTTTCCGGGTTGTTGTACAATCTCCCCCAGCCGGTGCTCGCGGCAATCGTGCTCGTGGCCGTGGCCGGTCTTTTCAAAGTCGAAGCGATGAAGCGGCTCTGGAAATTTTATCGTCCCGAGTTTGTGGTGGCCATGGCAGCCATGATCGGAGTGATGGGGTCGGGCCTGCTTCGTGGCGTCATGATTGGAGCGGTGATTTCGCTCGTGCAGTTGCTGCGCCGGGCTTCACACCCACACGTGGCCTTCCTGGGGCGCATCCCGGGCACGCGCCGCTATACGGACATGGAACGGCACCATGACAATGAGTCTATACCTGGCATCCTGATCTGCCGACCAGAGTCCGCGCTTCTTTACTTCAATGTGGACAACGTGCGGGATGATATCGTCAACAAAGCACGGTCGTTGCAGCCCACACCAAAACTTGTGCTTCTGGATCTCTCCGCAGCTCCGCATGTGGATCTCCAGGCTGCGCAGACGCTTGTGGCGGTGCACAGCGAAATCACCGCGCTCGGCAGCCAGTTTCAAATTGTAGAGGCGCGATCCTCGGTGCGCGAGACGCTAAGACTCGAGGGCCTGGAGGAAAAAGTGGGTCAGATCAATCGATCCACTTCCGTGGCCGATGCCATCGAGCAGTTTCAAATCACCTCGAGTTCCAATCCACCCGAAGAGGAAAAATAATCCAACTAATTGACGAGGTCATAGCCCGCCTTGTCCAAGGGCCACCAACAGTGCGAAATGCTCAACGTGCGCTGCAGGCCGGGCGGTAGGGCTTCCGTTATTGTAAGACAAGAAGGAACAACTCAAGTCGGTAGCGCATGCAAGTTGCAAAGGCTGGGAACCAAAGATCACAAAATGCCGTGAGACCATGGTCCTATTGAGGCTTCGAGGGACTTTGAGGCACCTTGGAGGAAGTGCTGAATCGTTTACGGCCATGAAGACCTTCCTTATCCCTGCCGTCATCTTCGCTCTTGCAAAGGCGTCGCTCGCCCAGACCGCGCCGGACACGCCGCCTGAGAAGGCCGCCATACTAGCCAATGATCGCGCCTTTGAAGCTGCCTATGAGAAGGGCGATGTGAAGGCGCTCGCAACATTCTTCTCTGAGAATGCGGAGTACACCACAGAAGATGGCCAGACCTGGGTCGGGAATGCTGCCATCGAAGAAAGCATGCGAACTGCGTTCTTGGAGGACAAGGGCTCGAAGCTCGCCATCCATTTGGATTCAGTACAGGTTCTCACGCCTGACGTCGTAGTGGAAAAGGGCTCTACTTCGGTGACCAGAAAAAGTGGGGAGAATAGCGGGGCGATATTCACCGCCATTCACGTGAAGAAAGACGGCAAGTGGAAGATCAGCCAGCTGATAGAGAATCCTCTTCCGCAAGTCGCTCCTCATGACCGGTTGCAGGAAATTGCATGGATGATAGGTGCGTGGGAAGATGTGGACAAGTCCACACCGCTCACGGTGCGGAGTGAGTTTGTCTGGGCACGCGGAGCGAATTTCATCACCCGGAATGTGAGCGTGAAAAATGCGGGTGAGTCTGTTCTCGAGGGCTGGCAAGTCATTGGCTGGGATCCGGTGGAAGAGCGTATTCGGTCTTGGACCTTCGACAGTGAAGGCGGATTTGCGGAGGGAAGCTGGACCCGGGAAGGAAACCGCTGGCTCATCCAGGAAGCAGGCGTGAATCCAGATGGTGGCAGGACGACTGCAGAGAACACCATCACGAAACTAGATGATGCGCGCTTCGCCTTTGAATCGAGCAGCCGCACTCTGAATGGAGAGCCGCAACCAAGCGTGGAACGCATTGAAGTTCTGCGAGCAAAGGAAGCTAAAGGAGAATGACGCCATGCGCTCTGGGTGTAACAAAGCACTAGCCGCAGTAGCGGCGCTGGCTGTCCTCTTTCAAAGCGTGGACGCGCTGGCCCGTGGTGGCGGACGAGGTGGTGGCGGCGGCGCAAGAGGAGGGGGCGGGGGTGGTAGCTTCTCCCGCCCATCGGGCGGAGGAGGGGGTGGACATTCAAGGCCTTCGTCTGGACACAGTTCTTCGAGACCCTCCGGCGGAGGAGGCTCTTCCAAACCATCAGGTGGCGGCAGCAGTAGTTCGCGGCCTTCCAGCGGTGGAGGCCATTCAAAACCTTCTGGTGGCAGTAGCAGCTCCAGGCCATCCGGAGGTGGTGGTGGCACGTCGAAACCTTCTGGTGGCAGCGGTGGCTCCAAACCTTCTCAGTCGCCTTCCGGAAGCAAGCCCTCGAACAGTGGTGGCCGCGTGCCTACAAAATCCTCTTCATCGACCGGCAAACCTTCCGGAGGGAAAGTGTCGAATACAGGAGGCAGTGCATCGCAGCTTCCCTCATCTACACGTCCTTCGAACTCGTCATCAAAACCAGGTGGCGGCATGACCCAACCATCTGGTGGTGCGTCGCGTCCTTCGAAGCCAGAAGGCGGAAGCGGTGCATCGCAACGGCCATCAAAACCCGGCGAAGGAAACGGACCATCGAAGCCCGACGGTGGCGGAGGATCCTCTCAGCGTCCTTCCAAAGCTGGGCCCGGCTCAGGGAATGCCCCAGGCACCAGGCCCGGGCCGCGGCCCGACAAGGATGATGTCGGAAATTTTCTCGGCGTGGCGGCGGCTGGAGCATTGGGTGGCGCTGCCATAGCCCAACTGCCAGGAATCGGAGGACGGCCTGGAATCGAAGATCGACAGGGACCAGGTTCGCTCGCGCCTCCCGGGCCCGGTGGGAGCGAGAGGCCAGGCCAGCCTTACACCAAGCCTGTCCGGCCCGAGAACCGGTCAAACTGGACCGACTGGTCGCAAAACCGCGGGCAAGCTTGGCATCACCAGGTGAATAATCGTCACGACTCCTGGAACCATTGGCAGCAACAAAGCCAGCCGCAGCGCCAGCAGTTCCAGCAACACCGGCAACAACGCTGGGACAACCTGTACGTTGCCCGCAATAACCGACGGAACTGGCGCAACCAAAACCGCGAGGACTGGCAGAATCATCGCCGAGACATGTGGGATTATCGGTTTGATCGCGCTGATGAAGTTTGGGACAACTGTCGCGACTGGTACGACGATGTCTTTGACGATCACTGGTGGGGACGGTGCGGATGGGTTGGGTCAGGCGCCTATTACGGATTCGGCTATTATCCGCGGAATCCTTGGTGGTGGTGGGAACCTGTCACCTGGACTTCACTGTCGGGATACCTTTACACGGCCCCTCCCCTGCCAGTGTATCCCGACTACGGGATGACGGTGATCTACGAGGACAACGCGGTCTATGTCGACAACAAGCCCGTGCCAGTAGAGCAGTATTCAGAGCCAATCATCGAGGCCGCCGCGTCTCGGGAGCAACCTTCCCCTCCGGCGCCACCGGAGGAAGGAAAAGAGGAAGATTGGCTCCCCTTGGGCGTGTTTGCGCTCGTTCAGGAGGAAAAAGGAACGCCCAACATGTTCATGCAGTTGTCTATCAATCGCGAGGGCGTGATTACGGGCGGATACCAAAACACGATCACTGGGGACGAACGCCCTCTGACCGGTCAGGTGGATAAGGCGACCCAAATTGCGGCATGGCGTATCGGCGACAATCGCACAACCATCTGCACCACCAGCATCGCGAATCTCACTCAGGATGTGTGCACGCTGGCGATGCACTTCCGTGGAAACCGCACCGAAACTTGGTTGTTGGTGCGCCTTCCCGAGCCTTCGCCGGAAGATCAGCCAGCGGAGACTCCCGCCATCAACCGCACGCCGCCGCCCCTAAAGTCAGCAGCAACATCGATGGTCGTTCCGCCACTTATCGAGCCGCCAAAAGATGGCGGAAAAATCAGCTCTACCTCACCCATTATTCACGCCACTTCATTATGAGCAGCCAGCACAGCCCTGCATTCGATCTATCCGCGCATGGACTCACCGTGACCGAGGTGCATCGCAACCTTCCGCCCAGTGCTCTGTATGAGCATGCCATTCGCTATGAGAAGGATGCCAGCATCGCCGACAATGGTGCGCTCGTGGCTTATTCCGGAGTGAAGACAGGGCGCTCCCCAAAAGACAAGCGCGTCGTGAGCAATCCTGACTCAAAAGATGATATCTGGTGGGGACCCGTCAATGTGCCGATGGATCACGCGACCTTTGCCATCAATCACCAGCGAGCCGTCGACTATCTCAATACCCGCGAACGCCTGTATTGCTTTGATGGCTTTGCCGGATGGGATCCGAAGTATCGCATCAAGGTGCGCGTCATTTGTTCGCGGCCCTATCATGCGCTTTTCATGCACATCATGCTGATCCGTCCCACGCGAGATGAGCTGGAGACATTCGGCACGCCAGACTTTGTCATCTACAACGCTGGAGCTTTCCCCGCGAACAGACTCACTTCGGGCATGGATTCAGCAACGAGCATAGACCTCAGCCTTGAGGATAAAAAGCTGATCATCCTGGGAACGGAGTATGCTGGAGAGATGAAAAAGGGAGTCTTTACAGTGGCAAATTACTTCGCGCCCAAGCGTGGAGTGCTCTCGATGCATTGTTCCGCCACCTCCGATAAAAAGACCGGGGTATCATCCCTGCTCTTTGGACTCAGCGGCACTGGCAAGACCACGCTCTCAGCCGATCCAAAGCGGCACCTCATCGGCGACGATGAGCACTGCTGGAGCGACGATGGGATCTTTAACATCGAGGGCGGCTGCTACGCGAAGGCCATCAATCTCACACCGGAGAGTGAGCCAGACATCTTCCAGGCGTTGCGATTCGGCGCCGTGCTGGAAAACGTGGTGCTGGATGACGAACACGACGTGGACTACACGGACACCAGCATCACGCAGAATACGCGGGGGGCGTATCCGATTGAGTTTATCCAGAATGCGAAGATTCCTTGCGTGGCTGGACATCCCACGGACGTGATCTTCCTCACGTGCGATGCGTTTGGAGTACTGCCGCCAGTCAGTGCGCTTTCTCCTGCGCATGCCATGTACCACTTTATCAGTGGATACACGGCGAAGGTGGCCGGCACGGAAATGGGTATCACCGAACCTCAGGCTACTTTTTCGCCATGCTTCGGCGGACCTTTCCTGGTTTGGCATCCAAACAAGTACGCGGAACTGCTTGCCGAGAAAATGCGGAAGCACAATTCACGCGTCTGGCTGGTGAATACGGGTTGGGGTGGAGGCGGATATGGGGTCGGGAAACGAATCAGCCTCAAACACACCCGGTCCATCATTGACGCCATTCACAGTGGAGAACTGGCGAAGGCCAAGACGGAGTCCGACCCAGTGTTTGGATTCGACATCGTCACGGAGTGCCCCGGAGTTCCCGCAGAGATGTTGTCTCCCCGGCAAAGCTGGAGTGACAAGGCCGCTTACGATGCTACGGCAAAGAAACTCGCCGGGCTCTTTAACAAGAATTTCGAGACCTACGTGAACGGCGCCAGCTCCGAGGTGAAAGCCGCCGCCCCTCAATCCTTATAAATGACTTCACTGCCCGAACCTGACCTATGTGAACTGAAGAGCATGCCTGCTATGTGTCAGCCAACTGCATGATCGACGCCCGCCACTACTCCGAGCACGAGACCTTGCGGAATGGCGTGGCGGTGCACATCCGCTCGCTTCGGCCTGATGATGACGAACGAATTTCCGAAGCTTTTGCAAAGCTCGAAGAGGACTCCATACGGTCGAGGTTCTTCGGATTGCGCGGCGGCCTCACTGAGAAAGAACATCGGCTCATACGTGAACTGGATTTTGACAGGCAAGTGGTTCTGGTAGTTACGATCATGGAAACCGACCGGGAAATCATCATTGGATCCGGGAGCTACAGCTTGATGACGGCGAACACAGCTGAAGTCGCCTTTCTAGTCGAGGAGGACTACCATGGCCAGGGGATGGCTCGCCGACTGCTCTGGCATCTCGGCCTCATTGCGCGAAAGCGTGGCATCGTCCGATTCGAGGCGGACGTGCTGCCGCATAATCGCGCCATGAGGCGTGTCTTTTCGGCGAGCGGGTGGCCCATGATAGTCCGCTCTATCGATGATGTGATCCACATCACGCTCGACCTCCCCCAAGCTGCCGCATGGGACAACTCTCCAAAAGAGTAGCATCGATTTACCGCTGCCACTGACAGATATGAATTGGCTCACTGAACTTCACCAAACACAGCCCATCGCTCACGCGATAGGACTGCTGGCGTTTGTGTGTGTTTTGGGCATGGCATTGGGGAGCTTGAAGTTCCGCGGCATCAAGCTTGGCACAGCGGGCGTGCTTTTTGCCGGAATCCTGGTAGGGCATTTAGGCGAAGCCGTGGACCATCACACACTGGACTTTGTGAAGGAGTTCGGGCTGGTTCTGTTCGTTTTCACCATTGGTCTGCAGCTTGGTCCGGGCTTTTTCGCCGCGCTTCGCGAGCAAGGGGCGAAGTTGAATCTGCTTGCAGCTATCGTCGTCGTTCTAGGCGCATTGGGGGCAGCGTTGGCTGGTTGGATTGCAAACTTTGATCCGGCGGCTGTACTCGGAATCTTTTCGGGTGCCTCTACCAATACTCCCTCACTGGGTGCGGGCACGCAGACCATCAGTACTTTACCAGGGATGACGACAGACAGGCTGGCTCTCCCCGCACTTGCCTACGCCGTGACCTATCCCACTGCTATCGTTGGGATCATCGGATCGCTTCTGCTGCTGAAGTGGATTTTTCGTATCAACCCGGCGCGTGAAGCAGAAGAGTTCACGGCACGTCATCGGAGCATAGTCGTCCCGCTTGAGCGCCGCACTTTCGTTGTAGCTAATCTAAATCTCGATGGAACGATGCTTAAAGATCTCCCGGGGAGAATTGAAGCAAGAGTGACCCTATCCCGCGTGAAACACGACGGGGAAACCAGCCCCGCCGCTGATGCCACTGTCGTTCGCATCAACGACAGGATATCGGTAGTCGGTCCACCCAGCGGTCTTGACGCCATGGAGCGGATTATTGGCCGGCGCACGGATGAAGATCTGGTACTGGAGGAGAGCGCTATAACCTTCCGGCGTGTGGTAGTGACCGATCGGGGTGTATTGGGGAAAACGGTGGGTGAACTCGACCTGGATGATCGCTTCGGAGTGGCGGTCACACGGGTCACGCGGGCGGACCTCGAAATGTCTGCTGTGCCAGAACTGCGACTTCAATATGGAGATCAGATGCAATTAGTCGGCAGGGAGGAGGACCTCGACAAGGCCGCGGGCGCGGTAGGCAATTCCCTCAAGGATCTCAACGAAACCCATTTCATCCCTTTCTTCATTGGCATCGCGCTTGGCATTGCTCTGGGCACGCTTCCCATTGCCTTTCCGGGGTTGCCCCAACCGATCAAGTTGGGACTTGCCGGTGGACCGCTCATAGTGGCACTGATCCTCGGACGAATCGGTCGCATTCGCCGGCAGGTGTGGCACATGCCTATCAATACCAATCTGGCGTTTCGGGAGTTCGGCATTGCCCTTTTCTTTGCCGCAGTGGGTTTGAGTGCAGGGGCGAAGTTCTTTGAAACGGTGTTCAGCGCGACCGGCATTCAATGGCTGCTGGCTGGAATCTGTGTCACTGTTATTCCGCTCCTCCTTGTGGCGTCGTATGCCCGCATCATCTTGAAGATGAATTTCGTGGATATCAGCGGACTGGTGGCTGGCAGTATGACTGATCCGCCGGCACTGGCTTTCGCCTCCAACGTCTGTGGATCCGATGCTCCCACCGTAGCCTATGCCACGGTCTTTCCGCTCACCACCTTGCTACGAATCCTGGCGGCCCAAGTGCTCGCCATCGCCCTTTGCTCATGAACAAGACCATAATTACCCAACTGGGAGAACGGAAGTTCGTTTCGCCCATCGCCGGAGCCAGTGAGGAAGATCTATTCATCCCCTCAATTGTGCAGTGGCCGTCCGGCAGCCCCCCGGATGACCAACTCCTCTTCGAACGAGCGGGAGCGCGAAGCATGCTCTACTTTGATCCGAAAGATACGCGCGCCGCGATTGTGACTTGCGGAGGGCTTTGTCCCGGATTGAACAATGTGATCCGCTCGGTCACGCGTCAGTTGATGCGTGGTTATGGTGTGACTTCCGTTCTGGGTATCCGTGGAGGTTACAGGGGTCTGGATCCTAATGTGGGGAAGCCTCCCATTGACCTCACTGATGATATTGTCGAGGACATCCACAAGGAAGGCGGGACGATGCTGGGCACCTCAAGAGGTCCCGTGGATATCAGTGTGGCCGTGAAGTTTCTCATCAGCCGCAATGTGAACATTCTCTTCACCGTGGGAGGCGACGGCACGCAGCGCGGGGGCAATGCCTTGTTTGAGGAAGCTCAGAAGCAAGGACATCCTCTTGCCGTAGTCGGTATCCCCAAAACCATCGACAACGATGTGAAGTTCGTCTCCCGCACTTTCGGTTACGGTACGGCAGTGGATGAAGCGGTTCGTGTGATCAACAGTGCCCACACCGAAGCGCGAAGCGTGGACAACGGAGTGTCATTGGTCAAGCTCATGGGGCGACATGCGGGATTCATCGCTGCCGCCGCTTCGGTGGCCAGCCAGGATGTAAACTTCTGCCTCATTCCCGAGTTACCTTTCACGCTCGAAGGATCTGGCGGTTTATTCTCCGCTCTGGAGACACGCCTGCAAAAGAAGGCTCATGCAGTAGTGGTCGTAGCAGAAGGGGCGGGCCAGGAGCTTTTGGGAAAGAGCGGAGAAAAAGATGCCTCAGGCAACGCGAAACTTCAGGATATTGGCGTCCACCTGCGCGATCGTCTCAATGCCCATTTCAAGGCCAGGGGCATCGAAATGACCATGCGGTATTTTGATCCAAGCTATCAGATCCGAGCCGCCCCTGCGAATACGGAGGACGCCTTGCTATGCGACACGATGGGACGGCACGCGGCACACGCGGCGATGGCAGGCAAGAGCGGGTTGGTCATCAGCTACCTGCATGGTCAGTATGCCCACGTGCCCATCAGTGAGATCGCCAGGAGCAGCAAGCACGTCGATCTCAATGGCGAACTCTGGCGCGCGGTGATATCCTGCACCGGCCAGCCCATCAAGTTCGGGTGAAGAGGCTTGGAACTTGCGCTGAAGGGCTTATCTCAAAGGATTCGAGGCGTATCCTATAGTAACAAAGCTCGCGGCATACGACCTTAGGCTGATAGTATTCTGAACTTGGGAGAGACAAGATAAATCTCTTCATGCACTAACAACCTCAACCTGACAAACCCATGGTCACTTACAGCCTGGATCCGGTCGCCGCGATTTTGCACATTCAGCCTACTTCAGCGCTGAGCCAGACGGACTTCGAGGAAATCGCGAAAACGGTAGATCCATTCATCGCCAATAATGGTGACCTCGCAGGCATCCTGGTTGAAACGCCGGGCTTCCCAGGATGGACATCCTTTGGAGCGTTTGCCGCTCACCTCCGATTTGTGCGCGATCACCACAAGCACATCAAGAAGATCGCGATCGCCACAGACTCCGCATTGGGGAACATCGCCGAAAGTTTGGTGTCTCACTTTGTTTCGGCGGAGGTCAAACACTTCCCGGCGTCGCAGGCGGACGCCGCCAGGCAGTGGATCCTGGAGGCGTCATGAACATTCCCCCACCCTTCTTTCGTATTCGATAACCAATTGAAAGGCTGGTGACCTCACCGCCTGAAAAGCTTTAGGCTATGCCCTTCTTTCCGTGACCACAGAGCCAATCTTGGGCGTGACTGTTAATTGTAATTCTGATGAAACGCCGACCGGCAGATGACTTTTCCGACGCTTCCAGTTGGGTCCCTATAGCTTCGGGTGAGGCTGTGTTGAAGATCACGAGCGAACGTGGCGCCAACGGCGTGGCCTTGCGGCTGGACTTCGATTTCAAGGGAGGTGGCGGCTTTGTCGTGGCACGCAAAGTGTTCTCCATGCGGTTGCCGGAGGCCTATGCCTTTTCCTTTGCTGTGCGTGGTGACGCTCCGAGGAACAAGCTTGAGTTCAAACTGGAAGACCCCAGTGGCAAGAATGTGTGGCGATGGCAGGAAGAGTCTTTTCATTTCAAGAACAAGCCCAAGTCGATTTTTCTGAAGAACAGTCAGATCGATTTCGCCTGGGGACCGGCTGGCGGGGGCACTCTCCGCAAGCTCGGCGCAGTGGAGTTCGTAATCAGCGCCGGACCAGGTGGCAAAGGGACTGTCTGGTTGGAGGACTTTGATTTTGAAGATCGCACCTCTCGGAAGGCACCAGTCATCACCGCCTCGAATAGCTCGAAAGGCAGCGACCCACAGTCCGTCCTCGACAAGAAAGGCAAGTCCGGATGGCATAGTGCGAAAAGCGATGCGCAACCATGGCTGCAGGTAGACTTCCATCAGCAGCGCGAATACGGAGGGCTCGTCATCGATTGGGCACCACTTCCTGCGAAGCGTGCTTTCGAGGTGGAGGCATCGGATGACGGCAGTTCATGGCGGAAAATCCATCGTTCACGCAATGCAGAGGGATCCCGAAGCTTTCTCCACCTTCCCAAAGGCGAATCCCGCTTCCTTCGCCTCGTTTTCGAGGGGGCAGCCAATATCCGCCAGATCGAAGTGCAGCCTTTCGACTTCTCACGGTCGGAGGTCGATTTTTTTCATGCCATCGCGCAACGCAGTCCGAGGGGCCGCAACGCTCGCTGGCTCATGAGAGAACAGAGCTACTGGACCTGTGCGGGAGTGCCGGAAGGCAGGACCTGTGCTCTCATCAATGAGGAAGGGCTGGTGGAACCAGACATGGGAACCTTCACCCTTGAGCCCTATTTATACGCCAACGATAAGCTCATCACTTGGGCGGATGCGCAGTGTACGGTGCATCAGGAGGAGGATGGTCTTGCCATCCCATCTGCCACGTGGAAAACCAAAGGACTTAATCTCCAGACTACCGCTTTCGCCAACGGCGCAGGCGATGATGCCGTGCTCTTTGTCAGGTACCGTGTCACGAACACCGGCCGCAAATCCCAGAAAGCGCGGCTCTATATTGCGCTAAGACCCTACGAGGTAAATCCCCCATGGCAGAGCGCTCAGGGTTGGCAGGGATGGATGGAACTCAGCGGTGTGAGTGAAATCCGCAAGATCGCGTGGAAACACGAATGCATTCGCATCAACAGCGACAAGTGGGTGGTGCCTCTCACCAAACCAACGGACTTCGGTGCGGCTGCATTCGAGCAAGGCGTCATTTCAGACTATCTGGCGGAAGGGAAACTGCCATCACAAGATCATGTGCGAGATCCCTTTGGATTCGCATCGGCAGCCATGCGCTTTGATCTGACAATCGCAGCGGGCGCCACAAAGGAAGTTTTTGTGGCTGTTCCCTTCGGCTTCAAAAGAAAGATGGGCGCGAAGAATTTACACAAGCTAGCCGTCAGCGATGGGGCCGCACAGTTCGAGCAGGCAGTTCGAGTCATGCGGGAACGTCTTGGCGCCGTTTCCTTCCGAATGCCTCCGGGCGTGGCGAGCGAGGCAGCTGAGACCTTTCGCTCCGCAGCGGGGCAGATCCTCATCAACCGGGATGGTCCCGCGTTGCAACCTGGACCTCGCCGCTACACGCGCTCTTGGATTCGAGACGGCGCCATCATGGGTGCAGCGCTGTTGCGGATTGGCGATCTCCGTGCGCTTCCGGAGTTCATTCGCTGGTATGCGCCGTATCAACGCAAGGATGGCTTTGTGCCCTGTTGTGTGGATCGCACGGGGCCGGACTGGCTCGTTGAGCATGACAGTCACGGGCAGCTTATTTATGGGGTGATGGAGTCCTTTCGGTTCATCGGCGATCGGGACTTTCTCAAAGAGATGTGGCCCTATGTGCGCAAGGCTGCGCGTTTCATTGAAAGGCTGCGAGCCACGCGTCTCACTGCGGAATATCAGACTCCAGAAAAGATAGCGCGCTATGGCCTCCTTCCCGAGTCGGCCAGCCATGAAGGTTATCTGGCTCATCCAGTGCATTCCTATTGGGATGACTTCTGGGCTCTACGCGGGCTGAAAGATGCCACAGCCATAGCCAATGAACTCGGCCATGCGAATCAGTCCCAACACTTCGCTGCGCTCGCCGACTCGTTCAGTGAGACGCTTTCCGCCTCTGTCCGAAGAGTCATCGCGGATAAGGCCCTCAACTATGTGCCAGGTTCCGTCGAGTGGGCGGACTTTGATCCGACTGCTACTTCCAATGCAGTTACTCTGCTGCAGGGCATGGCTCATCTGCCAGTGAAGCAACTCGATGAGATGTTCGCCCATTTTGTTCGCGACTTCCGGCGCAAGCACAGCGGAGAGATGCCATGGAACAACTACACCGCCTATGAGATCCGAATCATTGGTGCGCTGGTGCATCTCGGCAGACGCGGAGAGGCGCTGGAATTGCTGGAGTTTTTCCTGGCAGACCGTCGGCCCCGGCACTGGAATCAATGGCCCGAGATCTCGTGGAAGAATCCGCGCAGTCCCGGTCATCTTGGTGATGTGCCCCACACCTGGATCGCCTCTGAGTACATGCTGGTCTTCACCTGCCTGTTCGCCTATGAACGGGAGATAGACGATGCGCTCATTGTTGGCGCAGGAGTAGACAATCGCTGGCTCACCGCACATGGAGGCATCTCGGTAAAAGGACTGCCCACGTGGCATGGAAGGCTGGATCTTGACATGAAACGTGGTGCCGATGAGACACTCGCTGTGGAGCTTGGTGGAACCATGAAATTGCCGCGCGGCGGTTTCGTCATCCGGCCGCCAGGTGGACGAGCGATTCAGTCTGTTCGCGTGAATGGAACGGATGTTTCAACACACAGCGAGCGTGAGGCAGTGGTTCATGAGGTTCCGGCGCATGTGCTACTTACCTTTGGCAAATCCCTGCCTGAGGAGTCAATCCTGGCATCTCAAAATACAGCGGCCGTATAACCATCACTGGTCCCAACTGCGACAGGCAACTCGTTACCATGGTCTTTCCAATTCGCATCACAAGTCCTTCCGGCCTCAGTGTGGAACTGAACGCCAATGGTTCCATTCGCCGCATGGATCATGGGGATATCATGATCAATTTGTTCCTTGGCAATGAGATGGACGGAGGACTGCCCAATCTCTATTTGCGACGTCTCGGAGATAAAGTGGAATCGATTCCCTTACTCGGGCCTGACAGCCCGGCGTCCTACGAGGCTGAGTTGCGCGGATTTACGGCTCACGGCAAATGGGGCAAAATTGTCTTCCGCCTGCGCTTTATCCTCGCTGAGTCCGCTACTGCCTGGTTCTGGCATCTGGAGTTGGAGAACACCGGAACTTCATCGATCACCTGCGACCTCATTCATACGCAAGACATCGGGATTGCTCACTACGGTGCGATCCGGCTCAATGAATTCTATGTGAGTCAGTATGTGGATCACTTTCCACTCAGCCATCCCGCGCATGGCTTTGCTGTGGCTTCCCGTCAAAATCAGTCGATGGGCGGGCGCTGTCCATGGACGATGATCGGAACCTTGGGACAAGGCGTTTCGTATGCCACGGATGCGCTCCAGTTTCACGGACTCGCCACACGTGCGGGCGAAACGCCCGATGCCCTGGTGTCGGGTCTTCCTGGCAAGCGGCTGCAACATGAACACTCCATGGTGTGCATCCAGGATGCGCCTATCGAATTGGCTCCAGGAACAAAGGCGCAAAGTGGATTTTTTGGCTGGTTTGCTGCGAACAAGCCAGAGGCCACTTCTGATAAAGATGCCGTAGCCATTGATGCGGCGCTGGCATTACCCGAAGCCGCTCATCCGGTATGGCCAAGTTCTGAAGAAGTCGGTTGGAGACCGGCTGCAAACCTCTTTGCAAACGCACCCCTGCTGGAGTCTTTGCCATTGGATAAGGCCTCAAGCACCGGCATCTTTGGAGACACGCTCCGCCACGTGGAGTGGGATGACAATGACGTGCGGTCATTTTTCGTTCCGAATCGAAGCCATGTCGTTCTGAAGTCGAAGGAGCTTGAAGTGCTCCGGCCTCATGGCCACATCATGCGTTCCGGAGGTTTGCTAGTTCCCGATGAGTCCGCCCTTACCTCCACCGCGTGGATGAATGGCGTGTTCCATTCGATGGTCACTCAGGGACATGTGAGCATCAATCGGTTTCTCTCTACCTGTCACACCTACCTCGGACTCTTCCCCAGTCACGGGCAGCGCGTCTTTATTGAACTCGACGGTCGCTGGCATTTACTCAATGTTCCCTCTGCTTTCGAGATGACGCTGGATTCATGCCGCTGGATCTACAAGCACGGAGGAGGCCTGATCGAAGTGATATCCACGGCCCCCGATCACAAGCACGAACTTCAATTGAGCATCTCCGTGCTGGACGGTCCGCCGTGTCGGTTTCTGATTTCTCATCACGTTTCGATCAACGGTGACGATGGCAGTCAATCCATCCCTCTACGTACGGAAGCGCTAGGAAGTGGAACCTTCGTGCGGGCTATTCCGGAATGCGATGTGGGTCGACGATTTCCCGAGGGGGGATTTCTGATTGCACCCGTGCAAGACACCGAACTAGCAGTGACAGGGGGAGACGAGATGTTGTTTGAAGACGGCGTTTCTCGTAGCCAGCCATTCTTGTGTTTTGTGACCAAGCCTTCACGCAAGGCTACTCTGGCAATTGAAGGCCACTTGATCGAACCTGTAACACAACCATCCGGCTTCTGGAATTCCATTAACGGAGCACTGCGGATCGATGCACCTCAAGCCAGCCCGCTTGCCTCCTCGGCAGCCAGGACGGCGGACATTCTCCCGTGGTTCATCCACAATGCGCTTATCCACTATCTGTCGCCACGCGGACTCGAGCAATACTCTGGTGGAGGCTGGGGTACTCGAGACGTGTGCCAGGGGCCTGTGGAATTGCTTTTGGCGCTTGGCCACTTCAATCCGATTCGAGAACTTTTGTGCCGGGTCTTTCGACAGCAGAATTTGGATGGCGATTGGCCGCAGTGGTTCATGTTCTTCGACCGTGAGCGAAACATTCGCCCGGGCGATTCTCACGGAGACATCGTCTACTGGCCCATCGTGGCCCTCTCACAATATTTGTCCGCCACGGGAGACGCCGCGCTGCTGGAGGAAATCCTGCCATACTTCCACAGCGAGGGCGACTCCTCTGCGGAGAAAGCAACTGTCTGGCAGCATGTGGAGCGCGCACTGGATCTGATTCGCCGTCGAGTCATTGCCGGAACACACCTCGCTGCTTACGGGCATGGCGATTGGAATGATTCGCTGCAGCCAGCCAAACCTGAAATGCGGGAGCGACTTTGCAGTTCATGGACCGTCACCCTTAACTATCAGACCTATATCGCCCTGGCGGATGCGCTCCAGCATGTTGGGCAATCCGAACGCGCTCAGGAAATCCGGGAAATGGCAGATGTGGTACTGGAGGAGTTTCAACACGTTCTGATTGTGGATGGTGTCATCGCGGGTCTGGGCTATTTCCATGAAGGTGGCAAGACAGACTTCCTGCTTCATCCTGGAGATCGCATCACTGGCCTCTCCTACAGTGTGCTGCCGATGATTCACGCAATCATCAATGACATGCTCACACCAGAGCAGACGCAGGCACATCTTGCTCTCATTAGGGAGCATCTGCTGGGGCCCGATGGCGCCCGACTTTTCGACCGTCCCCTGCCCTACCATGGGGGGGCACAAAAATACTTTCAGCGCGCAGAGAGCGCGAGTTTCTTCGGCCGCGAGATCGGCATCATGTACACCCATGCGCACCTCCGATATTGCGAGGCGCTCGCCCGTGTGGGGGATGCGGAGGCATTTTTCGCCGCACTAGGCAAAGCTATCCCAATAGATATTCGTGAAAGCGTTCCTTCGGCCACCATTCGCCAGGCGAACTGTTATTATTCCAGCTCAGACGCCGCATTCGCAGACCGCTACGAAGCCTTCGATCAATACGGCAATGTGAAGCGCGGAGAAGTGCCGCTGGAAGGCGGCTGGCGTGTTTACTCCAGCGGCGCAGGCATCGCCGTGCGTCTGGTGCTTCAGTGTTTCCTGGGCATTCGTCTGGAGAGTAGCGCCATCGTGATCGATCCAGTGATCCCGTTATCGCTTGATGGTCTAAAAGCCCAGATATCTCTGGAAGGCTGGAAAGTTCATGTGACCTATCAGGTCATCCAATCCGGATCGGGTCCACTCTCCATACAACTGAACGGAGTTGATGTGAAATTCACCCGATTGGAAAATCCTTACCGCGTGGGAGGCGTACGCATTCTTTTGGCTGACATTGCGAGCGGGCACGAACGTGACGAGGACCGGCTTGTGGTGACGTTATCCTGAAGACTCGTCTTCCGGATACTATGGCTATCGGAGATTCCGCCACTCCCACGAAGCGTCGTTCTTGAGTTCAAGCGCAGCGTCATAGAGGACGGGATCAGGCGCACTTTCTCCGAACGAGATACAGGTGATGCCTTTGGCGGCCAACACGGAGAGAACGCGCTCCTGTATTCTGTCGTTGAGGGCGGCATCAAGGTTGTCGAAAAATACAAATGCTGGTTTAGCCAGCACTACACGCGCCACTGACATCAATTGCCGCTTCGAAAGTGACAATGCTTCCTCCCAATGGCGCTCCACTTCAAAGTCCATAGGCCTCTGGAACTTCGAGGAAAACAGGCCAATCTCCTCGAACAGCGCCGCCAACTCCTGATTGGTCATACTATCTCCCCCATCTTTGGGCAGGAGGATATCGCGCGCCGTCCCAGCTGGGAGATAAGGTTGCTCTGGCAGGAATGCGATCGACTCCGCCGGCGGTCGCAGGATGCTGCCAGCGCCTGCATCATAAAGACCTGCAGAAGCACGGAATAGCGCCACTCTGGCTGCTTGATTCGGACCATGGATGAGCACTCGCGTGCCTTGATCGAGTGATGCATTCAACCCTCTGATCAGGACGGTATTCTCGCTGTCTCTTCTGCGCAAGGTCAGGCCGGTGTAGGTCACGCTCTTCGCGTGCTCAGAGTCCTCAACACGAAGGTCTTTGTTCTTAATCGTAGCCTCTTCGGCCGCATCAACGAACTCGCTAAGACGCGTGACGACTGAAGCATACACTGAGATGGCCTGAAACTGCGTGACGACTAGTGAGAAGGCCGCCACCAACGTCGCAAAAGCCATGGCCGACTGTCCGATGACCCCGAATTCCACCCCGTGATTGATAAAGAGGGGCGCAACGATCAGCGTCGGTATCAGCTGAATCATGTAATTGTAACCCGTCGTGAAAAAACTCAGGTTACGGTTCACTGCCGTGATACGCCGGAAATTGCCAATCAGTTGGTCGATCCTGGCTACGAGTTTTCCACGGATGGAATTTTGGTTTCCCGACATCGCGATCCCATCGGCATGCTCACGTACCCGAATCAACTCAGATCGAAAGTTTGCTTCAAAATCCGCTTGTTGATAGTTCAGCCGAATGAGTGGCCGCCCCAGGAGGATGGTCAGTGCGGAGCCCACAGCTGCATACAACACTGAAACAATGAAAAGGGTTGGACTGATGGTCCAGAGAACCCCTGCAAAGGAAATGGCCGTAACAGTGCCATTCAGGATCATGAGCAGGAACGAGAGCGTGGTCGTCGTTAGTTGCCTCACGTCCTCCGTCATCCTCTGGTCGGGATTCGTCAGCCCTCCCGCACCCTCAAGATTCAAATAAACACGTTGATCGATGTAAATTCCGACGATGCGCCGGGTTAACCAGTCCCGCCACAATAGGCCAAGCCTCTCCTCCGCAAACCGAAACAACACCGCAACCAGTGTGGTTGCTGCAAAGACGGCGCCGTATAGCCATGCGTAATAAACAAAGGTCCCCATCTCCCGTCGTTCGATGGCCGACATGAAATACCGCCCCACGAAACTGTTCAGGACGTTCATGCCATTGATGCACAGCATCAGAATCAACAGTGCTGCCAATAAGGCCTTTGCTCTGCCTCCAACGGAGGATTTCAGAAACGTCATCGCAACCCTCAATAGGCGGCGAAACATATGCAACTTCGTCGGCTTTTCCTTGTCAGTCATGATGGCGTGGAGATGCGCGTCGAGAGCGCCCAGGAAGTAAACGGGGGCACAGGGACCAATAGCAATCAGAATCGACTTCCGGCGAAGTGGCCAGAAATTTCTTCACCATCAGCCTCCCAGGGCAATGGTGAGGGCCACGAGAAGAGTGCCAATCAAGGTCATCAGCAGCCCCATCCGGTGAGGACTATATTGGGCGTACCTTCCAAGAAGAAATCCCGCCAGGTACAGCATCGCGAGCGCTATGCCATTTGACACACGCAATGCAACCCAGGAATTTTTCATGACCATAAAGGGAATCACCACGGGAAATGTGGCGAGGAAGACGAGGAGGAATATCCCGACGGCCCCAAGGTAGTCGTTGATACCCAAACGGGGAATCGAAGGCGGCTCGGAGATATTCTTCAACTTCGAGCGAATCTTATCAAATTCTTCCTGGCTTAGTGCCTCCGACAGGACCGGTGGAAGAGCATCGGTAATGATGGCGCGGGCTTTGGCAGAATCCGCAGTACCCCGGAGCGCCTTCAGCAGTGCAATGCCCCGAGCGCGTTCAGTAAGATTGATCATCAAATAGATGACAGCATCAATCAGCCCCCACGCGATGTTGCAACCTATGGCGCCCATCAACAAGGTGCGAACTTCCTCGCGACCGGCCTCAGCGGCGCTGATAGAGCAGGTGAAAGTCAACGCCATGATCAACCCAAACAACACCTCGGAAATTCGATCCACAGGGTCGAGAAGACGGCGCCTGCCTTGGGTTGTCGTAGTCATCGGCATTCGAAGTTGGACATTAATCTCAGGCACACGATGAGTTACTTCTGATTTACCCGCAGGTGGATTCTCGAAGCTTGCCTGGAATCATCTTGGTCCACTGTAAACTCCTGTTCTATTAGCCCTTAGTCTTATGGGGTTGGCCGGTGAAAATAGTAGGCCATTCATCCTTTCCGCCCAGGATGAATCCGCCCAGGATGAATCCGCCCACGCACCCAGATCGTCGTCAGGAAACAGACAGCCAATCCCACGATGGCGCTGACAATGATCATGATGGTCACTGCCGGATCAGTAAAGCTGCCGGCTGCGGGCACGAGCGCGGCCCCAAAGTTTCTCGCAGACGTAGCGAGGGCCACAATGCCTCTCTGATCCGACTGGAAGCGGAAGCTTGCCGCCCAGGATATCGCAAAGAGTCCTACTACATAAATTGCCGAGACCGCGATGGCTCCGCTTCCTATTACATCCAGCAGTTGTTTCACGTTGAGCACGATCAGCAATACAAATAGAACCAGAAGACTGACGGTACCGATGATAGCGAGAGATGGTTCAACTCGCAGGCTGAACGGCCCTGCTGCTTTGTTGATGAACATGCCGAGGGCCAAAGGCAATATGATGGTGAGCACGAGCGGTTGGGCAATTCTCCACGGCGAAGCCGAAAAGCCGGCAACAAGCCACGGCAGCACAAACGGCAGAAACACGATGGTGCCCAAGGTCAGCAGCGTCATGACGGCAGTTGCCAAGTCTGTATCACCTCTCGCGGCGTCCGCCAGTTTTGGCAGAAACGGCGCACCTGCAGCGCCTCCGAGCAGCAGCATGCCGATCGCGTGTCCGCTCTCAAGGGGGATGCTTTTTGTGAGCACCCAGGCAAATCCTGGCGCAACCACGAAATTTAGAATCAAAACCTGCACCACCAGCCGCGGATTGTGCAGCGATGCTAAGAGCGCTCGAAGATTCAGCCGCATGCCCGTACTCAGCATACTGCTCACCAGAAAGGCGAGCAGCGCCATCTTCACGATGAAATCAGAGGTGATTCCCATTTGGAACCGTTGTTAACACCCTGCTTCCGAGAGATTGCGAGCCAGCAACATACAGATCACTTTCCATTCATGCCGTTGCGCAATGTGATCAATGCCTCGTCTGAGTCCCGCATCTGAATCAGCCCCATGCGTGGATATTCGAGATCGATGATCACATACACGGTGACCGAAAGAACAAGCGCAAACGCAACCGGGTGAAGCGAGAACCAGGAGTGCCGGTTCGCCATATCGTAACCGGCGAATAGGGAACTGGCCAATGCCAGCACTCCAAGCATACCAACAATGACGGCTGGCGGATGCAGCCTCGATGCCTCGGTCCGCGCGGTGGCTGTATCGAACATCGCATTGAGGGACGAGAGGAACAGCATGGGTGCGTGGCTTGTGCCTGTCGCATTGGTTGCGGTAACGGCGAGCGCCCAGATATCCGATTGCAGGAGAGCCGTTTTCGCCAACTCCGCTCTGGCTGCATCCAGATCTGGCAGCTTCCGGTAGGTCTCGATTCTAGAGTCGAGGTAGCGTCGAAAAAGGTCACGCATGGGAGGTTGCGCATCTTCGGGGATCAGGTCCACGCGGAGCCACGCTGTGCCAATATCATTGCACTCCTGTATTACTACCTTTCGGCGTTCATCAAATCGCGACAACGCTCCGGAAAATAGAAATGCCAGAGTCAATCCCAGCAAACCAAAGACGGCGCCTTCGACAGCACTGAATCCCTCTACCGCCGTTGCGCCCTCTCTCAAAATTCGGGCGGTACCGAGCCGTCTGCCCACTCCGACTAACAGGAGAATGCCTACAAACAGGGAGCACACGAAAAGGACGCCTGTAGCGATAATGCTCATTCCAATAAACGTTGGTCAAATGGCAATCATCCGTGGCGATTACGCGGGTATCGCTTGTTTGTGGTGCAAGCGTAATCCTGCTTCCCTCGATTCTACAATACGACCTAAGGCGTAGTCCGTATTGTCGCGCAGTTGAACAAAGCACGTCATTCGAGTGCGCCAATCGCGTCAGCTCTGTAAGGCACATCTACAATTGGCCTTCAATAGGCAGCCAGGAGATAAGCCAGGATTTCAGACGCATTCCGCGTGTCATGCCAGGCTCTGAGTCGAGGGTGATAGTCTGTCCTTTTTCCCGGGTCGTCCATTGCAGCCCCTTGGGAGTGGATTCGACGCGCCAACTGGTCTCGGGAAGTCTGGTCTCAAGGTGTTGGATCATTTGCTCAGCCAGTTCCGGACAGTCGACGATCATACCGATCTCGGTGTTCAGGTTCATTGAGCGCGGATCAAGATTCAGTGATCCCACAAATACCCAGCGGCGGTCGAAGACAAAAGTTTTGGCGTGCAACCCCGCTTTCGATGATCCCGTCAGACTGAATGAATGGGAGCCCGATTCCGATTTGTCATCCTCCTTACTGGGGGCTGACTTCATTTCGTAAATCTCCACGCCGCACTCGATCAGCGGCTTGCGATATTTGGCATAGGCCGTGTGAACCAACGCCACATCATTAGACCCGATGGAGTTCGAGATCACTCTGGCCTTCACCCCACGCTTTGCCAGATCGCTAAACCATTTCACGCCCTTTTTCCCGGGAATGAAATAGGGAGACAGCATGATCAATTCCTTCTGCATGGCTGCCACGACCCCGCGAAGTTGCGGTAAGAGATGGGTTGAATCGTCGTCAGGCCGATTTGCGATTTTTTCAGGATTATCCGTCACCACCATGGCCTTACCCATTAGGAATGGAAGGTCGTCCAGCGTCGCCGTGGCCAGCCTGTTGGAACGCATGGCTTGGGCATAGGGCGTCTGTTCCATGGTTTCCCGCTGCGCGCGGAGTTCCTCCATTCCCAATCGAAGGTCAGCATCGGTGACCTTTTTACGACTCACTTGAGTAATCGGAACGGCAGGGGCGCTGTTCCAATATAGCGCGAACGCATCGACGACAGCGCTTACCACAGGCCCCTTCGCTATCACATCGAAGTCGGCGAAATTCATCTCGCTGGCTGCTCCATAATATTCATCGCCGATATTTCGCCCGCCCATGATGGCCACACGGTTATCCACGATGAAGGACTTGTTGTGCATGCGCCGGTTGACGCGCTTGAAGTCCAATAAGAATCCCAGGAGCCGGGCGGAACGCAGTCCTACAGGATTGAAGAGGCGCACTTCAATGTTGGGATGGCTGTCCAGGATCAGCATGCGGCGATCATCCGCGGCGGTTCCCATGTCATCCAGCAGCATGCGGACCTTCACCCCACGTTCGGCAGCTTCGACCACCGCGCCGGCCAGCAACTTACCGGTCTGATCTCCGTGCCATGTGAAGTATTTGAGATCAAGCGTCTGTTGGGCCTTCCTGGCCAGGGTCAGTCGCGCCACGAAAGCATCGATACCCAATATCAGCGGAACAATGCCCGAGTCTTCCATTTGGTTGAGCGTTTGCATATCAACGGTGGCGCGTGCTCTCGTGACTGAAGCGGATACGGCCCTGGGGAAGCCTCCGCGTGAAGTCTCACACGTTCCTCTCAGCGGTGCAATTGTGATTCTGCTCAAGGTCCACGATTTGCTCTGACAAATGACGGTATCTGATGAATACAGATACCGTCCAGGTGACGCCCTCGGACGAATCTCCTTTTTCTTTCCTGTCGCTCTCTCTTATCGTGGTAACATCATGAAGGTATGAGCGAAGCAGCCTCTCCCCCATCCCCGGTGCGGCGCCGTCGACTGGGAAGGTGGCTGGGATATGGGATGCTAGTCCTGGTTTTGCTGGCGTTCGGATTGTTCCTGGCGAGGCGGGAGATCGGCGACCGGCTCGCGCACAAGCTCAACGAACGGCTGGCCGCCGAGGGCATTTTTGTGTCGTGGCAATACGCCGACTTGATTCCTGGACCGGGGATCGTGCTGCATGATTTGGCATTGTATCGTGATGCGGCAAAGAAGGAACGTATTGCCCTCCTCGGCAATGTCACAGCCCTGAAGGGCGATCCGGGATGGAGCCGGTGGGACACGGCAAACGTGAGTGTGAGAGACTCGCGCCTGACATTGGGGAGCGGCTTAAACGAGACGCGCCTGGAGCATCTGGATCTACAGCTTCGCATCGAGCCGGGAACCGTGGATCTGCAACAACTCCAGGCGAGTGTTCAAGGTCTGCGGGTCAAAGCCAAGGGCACTCGCGTGAAATCCCTTCTGGATACCGATGCCAACAAAAAGGCGGCTCCCATATCCCATCCAGCTTCTCAGGACAAAGGCTTGTTTGGCGAAGTTGATCTCGCCTGGCTCAAGCCAGTGCAAGAGTGGCTGACCTTTGATCCACACGAGGAGGAACCTGTGCTCCAGATGGAGTTTCTCTCTCGCCCAGACGGGCTCGGCGTGGACGTAGCGGCCACACTCCACGGGAAGATGTTTACCTGGCAGGGACGAAATTGGGACTTCATCGAAGCTGCCGTGAAAACGTCCTTTGGCTCCGGGAAGACACCTATCGAGATTGAGTATGCACGAATCGGTTATGCGGGTCAGGCGGGTGAGTTCAAGGGGGGCATCGATCCCGCCAGCAATGTTTTGAGCATTGCCACGGTGGACTCCGGATTCGATTTGCTGGCGCTTGCGCGTGCCTTCGTGCCGGATGCCGCAGAGAGCTTGGCGAGATTCAACACAACGGGTGGCTGGCGCGTCACCGGCTCTGGGGAAATCCCCTTGGAACATCTCGAGAGAAGCCGATGCACAGGCCGGGTGGAGTTGGCCGGAGAACTTCTCTATGCGGAGGGAGAGACGCGCGTAGGATTGCAAAACCCCGCATTTGGATTGGGTGTGGAAGCAAACGTAGTATCGGTGGTTGGCTTCACGGCAGGTCTATGGGATGGCCGTCTCGAGGTGCCCATGTTACAGCTTTATCCGGCTACGGCAGATCGGAAGTCACGCATTGAAATGCAACTGATGCTCACGGGGGCACAACTCAAATCGGTCCTCGGCAGCTTCGGGCCTACGCAAGAGCAGCCTGGCATTCTCCAGCTCGACTGGAAGGGCGGTGGAGATCTAAGCCCAATCTCGCTCACTGGCGCCGGCACGCTGAGTCTGCAGAACGCTGGGCTCTTCCGCGAACCACAGCAAGATAGTTTAAAACTCACCGGCAATTTAAATGTGAGTAAAGACCAGAGCAAAAGCGTAGCTCCGACGCAAGACACCGTGAGCATTACCCTCGCGGATGGACGCTTCTCTTTCGGTAGCGGCAGGGAGCAGACGAATCTGGAACAAATAAACCTGCAACTTCAGCTTCAACCCACAGCCACTGCTTTGCAGCACTTCCAGGCGCGCCTGCAGGACTTGAAGATTGAGGCCAGCGGCACCACCCACAAGAAAGTTGCCTCAGCTGCGTCAGAGAAAGGTACTGCAAAAAAGAACGAGGCCCTGGCAAGTAAGAGCGAGCTCAAGAAGCCTGACGACCCTTTGCCTGAGCCTGAAAGCAAAGGCGGTCTGTTCGCTGGAGTACATCTCGATGGATTGTTGGCTGTTAAAGAGTGGCTGAACTTCCAACCGGAGAAAGATGTTCCAGTGCTGAAATTGAATTTCGCTTCTCGTCCAAAAGAGAACGGCATCGATATCTCGGCGACATTGGAAGGACGGAAATTTACCTGGCAAGGGCTGAAATGGGATCTCATACAGGCCGCGGCGAAAACTTCCTTTGGAACTCGAAAATCAACCATTGTGATGGATCAGGTCCGCATGGGCTATGCCGGACAGACCGCAGAGTTCACGGGAAATCTCGATCCCGCAAGTGCTGTGTTGCGCATCGACAGGATGGATTCCGGGATTGATGTGCTGGCGTTTTCCCGCGCCTTGCTACCCGATGCCGACACAGCTCTGGCTGACCTCAAATCTACCGGCAGCTGGCGCATGAGCGGGAAGGGACAGATTCCGCTGAAGACCCCGAAAAACCTGGGCTGGGATGGAAGCGTGTTGCTAGGTGGAGACCTCATTTACGCTCAAGGCAAGTCACGCATTGCCATACAAAAGCCCTCAGGACTCTTCAAAGTGCAGCAAGGCGAGTGTTCATTTACGGATCTCAAGGCGCGGCTTTGGGAAGGCACTCTCAACGTACCGGTTCTGAATGTCCATCTTCCTCGGGATAAAAAGAGCTCCCGATTCGAAACGCAATTTGCGGTTCGGGACGCAAAACTTGAGCCGGTCATCGACAGCTTTGGAGCACCACAAAAGCAGCCCGGCATTCTTCAGTGC
This sequence comes from Phragmitibacter sp., assembly GCA_965284365.1. GTDB lineage: Bacteria > Verrucomicrobiota > Verrucomicrobiia > Verrucomicrobiales > Verrucomicrobiaceae > Phragmitibacter. The sequence continues at coordinate 2,195,184 of OZ260079.1, read as the reverse complement.
GACTGGAAGGGTGGAGGTGAATTCGACGTGAACTCATTAGAGGGAACTGGCATCCTTGGTATCGAGCATGCTGAGTTTGGTCGCATGCCTTTGTTTGGGGGACTGGGACGCTTGCTCGACAAGTTGACGCCAGGCTTTGGCAGAGACACCTCGACGCGGCTGTCACTTACCCACCGCATCGACGCAGGCACTCTCCATATGAATGATCTGATCCTCGAATGCCAACAAGCAAAGATCATGCTTGAAGGAACGATCGACCTCAAAAAGAACTATGTACACATGACGGGTAAGTCCAGGGGCAAAGCATTGATAGGCTTGGTCACATCGCCCCTCCGGAGCGAGACGGCAGTTACGGGCAAAGGCCCGATGAGTGCAGTCGAGTGGGATACGCAGAAACAGCCAGGCACCGGCATCCTGGGGCGCACTATCAAGGCTATCGGCGGTGATGAAGACGACTCCGACAAGCCGAAGGCTAAGACCGGCAAAAAGAAAGCATCGCCCCAATCGCCTCAAGGGCGTCGCGAGTAACTTCGTACTCCGAGAGACGCCCAAATGCACAAGAGGCGGAATCTCGCAGGGGCAGCACCTGCTCGGCACTTTGCTTCTCCTCCGACGAGATCCACACCATGACATTTAGCGCCGGCGGCGGCGCAGAAGCGCCACTGCCACACCAAAGAACAGCATCAACGCCCGGCTTGGCTCAGGCACTACCACCAGAATCCCGCGGCTCGTGAAGAGGCTGGTGTCCCAATAAAGCTGCACACCAGACACTGTCGTGCCGAGCGTGGGCAGGTCGAGGTTACCATTCAAACCGCCTGTCGACTGCGTGCTGGCAATGGTGAATCCACCAGGAATCGTCATGGTGCTCCAGTCCAGCAGATTGAACACATCCCCGGCATTGGCAGAGGCCAGATAGCCATTGTCGATGATCGACACCGTGCCTGTGACAGTCGCGCCCAAGGTGAGAGTGCCAGATATGTTCAGGTGGTCGTAGCTGCCAGGTTGGATGAAGTTCACCGTCGGCGCATTCGTGGAGGCCAGAGCCACACTACTCAGCGTCACTGTGTTGCCCACCAGATTGGCGATGGTCGTTCCGGCTTGGATGCCAAAACCAGAGACCGTTTGGCCGATGACCAAGCCAGTCGCGCTGGCCACCGTAACGGTGGAACTGCCCGCGATCAGAGTGACGTTCTGGACGGTCGTTCCGAATGAGATGGAACTGCTGGTGCTGGTGAGAGCATTGGACAGTGTTACGGTTGCGCCCGTGATTCCCGTCACGGTCGTTCCTGCCTGGATGCCATCGCCCGAGACGAGCTGACCGACATAAATGCCTCCATTGCCCGTGCTGCTGACACCCAAGCCAAGGCTGGCCAGAGTCACGGTCGTTGAACCGACCAATCCGTTTGCGGTTTGCGTCCAACCTTGCCCATCCCAACGCTGCTTGTCGGTCGTTGAGAGAGTAGCAAAGTAATCGGCAGCCGTAGCAAAGTTGACCACGCCGCCGTCGTTGAGAGCGGCAGCCGTGATACCGAGCTGAATCGTTCCACCCGCCGAGACGGTCAGGTTGACCGGTCCTGCGACCGTGGTGGGCGAGCCTGCATTTACCGCGAGTGGCGCCAAGCCACTTCCTGTCACGGAACCGAGGGTCAAAGTGCCATTAGAGGCGCCTGCAACATCGCCCGGAGCCAATACCCCACCAGAGGCAATAGTCATTGTGCTGCCGGCAGCGATGCCGAGAACGTGGCCTGTCCCAGCCAGCTTGCCGCCGGTATTTACCGTGACATTGCCGCTGCCGAGGGTGGCCTGATTGCCAGAGGCCGCATCGCCCACTTGCAGCACGCCGCCGTTCACATTGGTGGCGCCGGTGTAGGTGTTTGTGCCCGTGAGAACCTGGGTGCCGGTGCCCACCTTGGTGACGGTCAAGGCGCCAGCCGCGTTGGTTATCGTACCCGCATAGGTGGCCGTCGCTTCATTATTGTTGCCCAAGGTCAGGGTGACAGCGGTGCCCGTGCTATTCGTGATAAGGCCACCGTGCGTGGCATCATCACCGGAGAGACCATCGACCGTGATCGACAGACCATTGACGTTGAGCGTCCCATCGCGGCCGACCGCCAGATCATTGGTGTTAGCACCCAATGCCAGGACATTGCCTGCCGTGACCAACCCACCATTGATCGTGGTGCTGCCCGTATAGTTGTTCGCCGCGTTGAGGGCCAGGATGCCATTACCATTCTTGGTCAGTCCGACACTACCGGAAACGATGCCACCCAGGGTGGCGGTAACCGTGGGATTCGTCACAGTGATGGTGCGATTAGCCGCGCCCAGGTTGACCGTGCCGTTCAAGATCAGGTTATTCCCGGCTTGCTCGCCGCCGAAGGTGAAGTCTCCGGTCACCACTACATTGTTCGCCAGTGTGCGGACGGTGGAGTCTGACATGATGGTGGTGCCGCCACCGATGGTGAACGTACCCGTGCCGAGCGGACCGGAGGTCACCGCGCCTGAAGTTGGAGTGGAGCTGGCTCCGAGCGTCAACGTGCCGCCGCTCAGGGTAAATCCGTTGGTGAAGGTGTTGGCTCCCGTGAGCACCAGATTGCCATTGCCAGTCTTGGTCAAGGCACCGCTAGCGGAGGTCCAGTTGGTGGCATCGTTGGCAATGACTGAGCTGATGAGGAGGTCAGCCGTGACCTTGTTAGGCAGGTTCGTAGTGACGTTCAACACTGGCGCGCTGGTTCCGAAGTTCAAGGTGCCGCCGGAGATGGTCGACACCGTACCTGGGTTGTCGCCAATAGCGTTGATCGTACCACCGCCAATGTTCAGGAAGAGACCCGTTCCAATGGCCACCGAAGGATTGGTGCGGCCGCCGTTGTTGTTGAAGGTGAGACTCTGGATGGTGTTGATCGCAGCCGCGGCTCCTCCAAATGTCAGAGTGCCACTACCCATCATCGTCACGTTGCTCGAAGTAGCAATCTGCCCGGCATTGGTAGTCATGGTCACCGTGGCATTGTTCACCACCAAGTCTCCCGGCACCGCCACGATGCCTGCACCAGCATTCAGGTTGAGTGTCCCGGCGTTCACATAAGTGGTACCAGTATAGGTGTTGCTGGCTTTGTTGGTCAGCGTCAGCGTGCCGGCGCCGCCCTTCACCACGCTGGTGGATCCTGCGGCGTCGTTGATGATCTGCAGGCCCAAGGTCGTGGTGTTTTGATTCACGAAGATGTCGAGTTCACGTGTGCCACCTGAAGTGATCGTGGAGCGTGTGCTCTGCGTCGCTGCTTCATCAATGATGGTGGCGGCGTTGTTGTTGGTAAGCAACCCGCCGTTGGCCAGGATCAAGCTATTCCCTGCACCGCTGGCTGTCCCAAGGGTAAACGTTGCAGCCTGACCGGGCGCAATCCGCCATGCCAGCGCCTGAATGTTGGTAGTGATCGTCTTCGTCGTGCCATCATTCACCGTTTGAGAGATAGTCGAAGTGGAGATATTGGTGCTGTCATAGCCGGCAAAGCCAGAACCTGTATTGCCTAGCTCACCCACTCCGAGGACGGAGTCATAGGTTGCGAAGTTGGTGCCATTGACCACCGCCCAGCCACCGATCAAGCCATTGGCTTGGCCTGTGATAAAGATGCGAGGATTGGCTCCCTGATTGGCCGCATTGGTGCCCCCGAGTGTGCCGATGCTGTTGTTGGTGAAATTGACATTGCTGCCAGCGGAACGCGTGATTGCGCCTGTGGTCAGGATCGTACCGCCAGAAGTTCCGCCTGCGCCAGCCGCAATGGTGATGTTTCCGTTGATGAGGTTGATCGCGCCCAGGGTTTCGGTGACTGTTTCGCCTGGACGTCCCGTCAAGGCAAGTGTGCCGCCGCGTAGATTGATGGCTGCGGAATCAACGAGCCGATTAGCGTCACTGGAAAGGTTTCCATTTTCCAAGGTCAACTGAGCCTGATTCAGGTTTACGGCCGAGGTCGCCGTCAATTCGCCGCCATCTCTGACGATCAATGTACCACCAGTGACCGTAGTCGTGCCGGTGTAGCCATTGGTGCTGGTCAGCACTTCATTGGCATTGTTGGTTCCCTGAGCTTTGGCGATGTAAAGATTGATCGCTCCATCGATGGACCCACCAAAGAAAGACGAGGTGTTATCGGCATTGATGACAAAGAGATTGGCACTCGTGGCACTCGTGATGGTGCCACCGGACCCGGGGTTCGGATCGGTGCTAACCAGCCCCGCGATGGCTTGGTCAAATCCATTGAGATCCACGATGCCGCCAGGGTTGATCGTCAGGTTATCCACAAGCGCCACGCCTGCGGTATGGATGGCCGTCAGCGTGTTGTGGCCGGCCCGAAGATTGACCGTGCCCGCATTGACGATGAGCTGTCCGACATCCGTCGAGGAGCCGATAAAGACTTGCTTGTTCAGGTTCAATTCTCCGGCGCCATCCTTGACGATGGAGAAGCCGGTGTTCGTGCTAATCAGGTAGCTGTCGACTTCCAGCGCCGCAGCCGTAGCAGTCGTGAACCTTAGGGCCGCCCCGCCGGAACTCACCGCACCACCGGTAAAGCCATTGTTATTCGCATTGGCAATGATGGCCCCACTGCTGACCGTGAGGGTATTCAGAGTGCCGAGCGCATTGAAGTTCAATCCATTCGTGCTCGATGCAGGAGAGACCGAACCACCCATAGAGACCACACTGCCGCCATCATCCAGACGCAGACTGGCCACAGTGGTATTGGTGGTGAAGTTTTGAGTTTCGGTAACCAAAGCATTGCCTGTGTAAGTAGCTCCCACCGTCGGGTTCACTGCCGCCCAGTTGCCAGGAGGATTGGAAGCCGTCGCCGCAGAGCCGTTGGTCAGCGGGCTGTCCGGCTGCACAGGGAATGCCGAGTATTCCGTGGCTGTCAGCAGACGGTAACCGTAGCGGTCATAGGTCACGAACCCGGTGCCAGTGGAATCGGTCGCAGTGACATCTGCACGGATGCCGCCGACAATGTTTCCCTGCACCCCAGCGGCTGCGGCGACTGCCGTCCCCGTAGCTTGCAGCGGGCCTGTGCCCTGACTGGTCATACCGCCGTTGACATAGATGTTGATGCTGTTCGTGCCTGCGATGGTGCGGCCCAGAGTCTGAGTATTACCCACGTCAATGAAGAGAGAACCGCCGCCTGCGGACAGCGCACCCAGGTTGATGGTGGCGCCCGCATTGCCAGCCGTGGTGTCAAATACCCAGGTGGAGACTCCGGCATTCAAGGAAACTGACGGCGCTCCAGCGTTCGTAGCCAACGCCAAGGTGCCCGCTGTTCCTTCGTTGATCAACGCAGCGCCTTCCAGGAACCTGATCGTGCCGCCCTGCATGTTGATGGTGCGGGCAGTCGTGGCGTCGTTGGCGACATCATTCGTCGCGGAGTCCGTCACACGGTAACCGCCGAGACGATTGGCCTTATTATCGGTCGCATCGTCCACTACCAGCGTAGCGCCCTGCTTGATGTTAATCGTGGTGAACCCAAGGCTGCCACTGGCTCCCGCAACGCGGATCGTGCCTTCCTGGATGTCGAGCGTGCCCACGTTGTTAATGTCCCCTGCGCTGGTTGCTTGAACGATGGCAACGGCGTTGTCCCCTGAGATGGTCTGCGTGCCCGTACCAATCTTGGTGATGTTCAGGTTGAAGCCGCTCGTCTCGTTGGCGCCGTTCATGAAGTTCGTGAAGCGGCCAGAGAAGTTACCTGTCGAGGTATTATCCGCCCCAATCGTCAGGGTGCCAGGATTGCCATTTGAAGTGTTGTTGATGATGCCAAGAACGGAGTTGGTGATCGTGCCCGCGCCGTCGAGGGAGCCGACGATGGCATTTCCACCGCGCATATCAACCGTGGCGCCTGAGGAGACATTGATCCGCGTGTTTGCCAGGATTGCGGTGCCATCGGTGGAGCCGTCTTCGCGTACGCCAGCGAGGACGAGAGTGCCGGTCTGCACGTTGGTATCTCCTGTGTAGGTGCTGGTGCCTACCAGGGCCAGAACCCCGTCTCCAGTCTTGTTGATACCACCTGCTCCGGAGATGGTGCCATTCACGGAAAGCCCGATCTGGCTGGCGGCATTGCTGTTGAGATCAACCGAGAAGTTATGCTGTCCCGCCGTGAGCGCCAAGTTGCCAGCGATGTTGGCAATCGTGGAGGTATTGCTGATATTCGTCGCTGTGACGTTTCCGGTCAAAGTGAGCGTGCCGCTACCCGTGCGGACTGTCGGCCCAACGCCACTGGAATTGGCGCTGTGTCCACCAATGTTCTCAAAGGTCAGATTGGCCAGAGTCTGATTAAAATTATTCAAATCGAGGCCGGCTACACCGCTGTCTAAGGTCACCGTCGCGCCAACATTCAACTGGTTGGATTGCTCGAAGAAGATACGCCCATTCACCTGGCGGCCAGAATCAGCGGCGTTTTCAGTTCCGCCATTGACGATGATGTTCAAGCTGTTGGCAATCGCTGGACCGACTGCGGAATTCAGCCGGAGATCAGTCGAATTGATGGTCGTCGTGCCGGAGTACGTGTTCGTGTTGTTCAGACGAATGACCGGGCCGTTCTGAGTGCCAGTGCTGGTCACCAGGCTCACCGCGTTGGCGCCGTTATCGACAATCTGCGCGTTGATATTGAACGAATTGCTCGATCCGCTAATGTTGTGCAAGAACAATTCATAACCCGCATTGCCCGCTCCGGCACTGCCGTCCGCGTTGCCTGCGGTGATCTTGCCACTGGTGGCAACCGAAGCACCCAGGGTCTTGGTCTGAGCGCTGGAATCCGCCAGCACGCCGCCGGACTGGACATAAAGGGTATCAGCCGTGCTGGCGTAGGACAGCGTAATGCCAGCGTTGTCGATGCCGAGTACCATGGAGTTCACCACATTGTTTCCGGCCAGCATGGTGGTGTTGTTGTTAACCCGGATGTTGTTGCCGGCGGTGAAAATCGTGTTGCCCAGAGCAGGTTGGTTCGAGTTGCCAGAGGAAAGCGTAATGCCGCCCGTAGTCTGGTAATCCACAATCGCCCGGAATCCCGTGACAGGATCATAAGTGACAAAGTCACCGGCTTGTCCGACCGTGCCGCGGTAATTATAGGGGTTCGTGCTGCTGGTGATGGCCCAGCCTCCGACAATGCCGTTATAATTGGTGGGGGCAGTGCCAGTGACCTTGACGTAGCCGTCGTCACCGAGGGTGCTTCCGGCGAAATTGACAGTGGCTCCCACACTACGGGTGAAGCTGGTCACCTGCACCGTGGCCGAACCGAGAGCGGCGGCATTGGTGGTGAACTGGCTGGCGCCGCTGTTGAGAAGCACCGCACCCAGATTGGCCACTGAGGACTCACCTGAGCGGCCGGTATACGAAAACCCACCACCGTTGAACGTAACAGAGGCAGGGGTTGCGCCGAGGCGGTAGGCATCAGACTGCGTGCCGGCATCACTCCAGGACAAGGCTGCCTGATTGATGGTCACACTGCTGGTGTTCCGGAAAGCGCCGAGATCGGTGAAGGTTGTGAGGCCACCGGCGAGGATCGTTGCTCCGGTGTAGGTGTTGGAGTTGGTCACCGTGAACGTGTCACGACCGTACCGGGAGAAGTTGATGGCTCCGGTGCCGCCGCTGATGTTTCCGGACCACGTATTGCTGCCCGTGGTATTGATCGCCAGAGTCTTCGTCCCAGCCAGGGTGTTGATAATCGTGCCTCCTGACAAGGAGCCGGTGTTACCGGAGGGATTGATGCTGTTGAGATTGTTGACCGTCAGGTCGAAACCATTCATGTCCAAGGTGCCGCCGTAATTGACCTGCAAGGTGGGACCGACGTTGCTACCACTGTTGACCGGCGCACCCGCCGGGGTGGTAAGGCGGTAGAAAATGGCGTTGGCGTTGTTCAGTTGCAGAGTGCCTTCCTGAACGCGAGTGTTGGTGACGGTGAAGTTCGACCCGCCCAGCACCACGGTACCGGTGCCTGCCTTGATGATTTCATTGACGCGGCCCGTGTTGTTTTGGGCAGAACCGATGGCTGCGTTGATGGTGAGCACCGTGCTACCTCCGTGAGCCCAGAGATAAAGGTTCTGGGCACCCGAGGTGCCAGAGGCATTTGGCGTGCCGTCCACACTGATGATACCAGGGCCACCGATGGTGGCATTAGCGGTGGCCAGGATACCGCCGCTCTGGATATTCAGGTTGCTGCCCTGAAGGAGGTTCAGTGAGCCGCCCGTCAACTTGAGCGAGTTCAAGGAGAGCGTGGCATTCACCGTGCTGTTTGTGGAAGCGGTGATCAGGGCGTTGGTATTGCCAGTCAAAACATTCGCGGCTGTTCGCTCCGTAGCCGTAGCCAAGGCCCGGACACCTCTGGCTGCGCTGTCCAGCGTGGCAAAATCCACCGTGATACCGTCGTCTACGAGGGCATACGGGGCAATACCCTTACTAGTACCGGACCCACCCAAGGCCGTGTTCGAGTTTTGCCCCACCATATTCAGAGCCGCACCTGCCGTCGCAGCGTTCGTGAGGACGAGGTTAGTCGAGCCATCTGTGCCTACGTTGTCCAAGCCAAGTCGATTCCCCACAATGAGCACCGTGGCGCCATTGTTGGTCGCTGTGGTGGTCGCAAAACTGATGTTTGTGAAGTCGACACCTGAGCCGGCTCGGGTCGCCGTAACTGTCACTGCCCCGCCTGTCGCGTTGAGATTGATGTTGTTATGCCCTTGGCTGATATCAATACCATTGGTGTTACCGCCGGTAACACTGGCACTGAAAAGTTCCGTGGTATCATTGGCGATACTGGCGCTGCCGATGACATTCAGGGTGCCGCCACGTAAAAGCAGGTTCTTATTGTTGGCGGTGTTGCCGTTGTTGATCCGATTGTTCGTAAAGGTTGTGGCGTTGCTAATCGTGAAGACCGCGGCCTCATCCACCTGGATGCGGCCACCCGCGCCGTTGAGCACGCCGGCTCCGTCAATAACAAGGGTTCCCCAGTTCACATTGGTACCACCCGTGTAGGAATTGGTTCCGCGCAGATACACGGTGTCACCACCAACTTTCTGAAGGGTCTGACCGCCGCTGACGGCACCGTTGATGATGATATCACCACCAGCCGAAAAGGTATTGGAACCGATCCCGGTTACCGCCGTATTGAGGGTGATGTTGCCGTTCACCGTCGCGGTGGCCGCCGTGTTGGCGAGCTGCATCATGTTGTCCCCCGGCGTCACCGCATTCTTGATGGCTACGGAGTTGGAGATAGAGCTGTTGATCAAATTCCCCAATGTAGCGCCGTTGGGGCCAGAGGTGTTGATGGCGGTGCCATTGAGGGTGATGTTTTGAGAAAGATTATTGCCGTTCAAGTTGAGAACAGTGCCGGCATTGGCAGTGATCGCTCCCACGCCCAGAGCGCCGATGGTTCCGGCGTTGAGCAACCCGTTGTTCAGAATACCTCCGCTGATGACCACCGGTCCCAGCATGGTGGCGGTGTTGTTATTCGTCAGTGTCAGCGTGTCTGATCCTGCTTTGGTAAAGGTAGCGCCGGCAGCGGAAGTGACCGTACCGGATATGATGATATCGCCATAACCGGCAACTTGGCTGCTGGTGGCCAGATTTACGTTGCCAGCGAATGTGGCAGTGGCCGCCTGACTGTTGTAGATCGCCCCGATCTGGGAGGCAGTACCTGCGCCATTGATTGTAACATTGCGACCTGCCGAGGATCCCACGCCGAACAAATCGATTGAGGCCCCTGAAGCCACTACGTTCGCGCCAGTGGACAAGGCGTCCGTCTCACGAATGATGACCGTGCCAAGATTGATGGCGAAGGTGCCCGTAAACGAGGTGCTGTTGTTAAGGTTCAAGCTGCCATTGCCCTGCTTGGTCAGGCCGAGTCCGCCATCGTTCACGCCACCGATGAGGTAGAGCGAACCGGTGGTGGGACTGACAACTGCGCCGGCGCCCGTGATGGTGGTCTCGCCCTTCACACCAATGAAGCCTGTGCCACCGACGCCGGTGGTGCCCTGATCGTTCGTCACGTTCAACTGCGAACCCGCAGCCATGGTCAGCGACTTGATCGTGGAGTTGTAATCCGTACCCAATCCCTGGAAGGTAAAAACAGAACCCGTTGTCAGCGCGTAGTCGTTATCGATCTGAGCAGCGTTATAGTAATTGTTCGAAGCATTAGCCGGACCTGTAAAGTAACTCAGCTTGGACGGATCCAGCGCTTGCCAGTTGTTAACTGTGCCATTCGCAGCCGTGTCCGGGCCGGAGTAGAGAAGACGACCGCCACCACCGGCGGTGCCCGTCCCGGTGTTGATCTTCATAGTAATCGTGTGCTGTCCGGCGGAGAGGAAGATACTGCCCCGTGCCGTGTCCTGAACTGCGTGACCAGCCGTAATGTCGCGAGTGACCTCCACACCGTCGATCACCAGAGAGCTATAGTCATCGGATCCCACTAAGAATTCGTAGGTACCGGCGGTGGTGATATTCAAGTAGCCGTTGTAGATACCCAGCGTTGATATGGCGGCGTTCGTGTGTAGAACACGGTCAAAGGCGGCGTCGTTCGGAAGGTCTCCATTGAAGATGCTCGTAGCGCCCAGTCCCCAGTTGGCAGCCACATTGAGCTGACCAGAAGCGACGTTGGTGGCGCTCTGTTGCAAGCCACCCGTGGCATTGCCGCCGATGACAGTGTTGGTCTGCGGAAGAATAGAATATACGATGGGGCTGCCAGTGGTCCCGCCGGTAAGTGTCACAGTTTGACCGGCACCGTAAATCGCCGTGGTGGCATTCACCAACGGAGCCGCTCCATTGCCGTTCGTGGTGATCGTGGTGCCATTGGAGAAGGTATTAGCTCCACCGAGAATCAAGTTACCCGCGCCGATGTTGAGAGGCTCATTATTGCGGCTATATGAATCCATCAGGATGGTCGTCACGCCGGTGGCAATGTTAAAAGTCTGATAAGCGCCAACCGCACGTGTCGTGGACGCCGGCGTGCCATTCGCAGACAAAGTCGTGCCCGTAAAACGCAGGGTGGATCCCGTAGAACCAGTAACATTGACCTGGGTCACCTGTGGCCCACCGGTCACCGGAAGATTCAGTGATCCCATGGTGATCATGTTGCCGCCTTGCACGTCCAGGTTCACATACTCCAGCAGGGCGTTGACGTTGATGTTATTTCCAAAAACCGCGTCACCCGAAACACTGCGCACGGAGAGAATGCCGCCATTATAGGTAATGTCTCCAGTGCCGAACGGTGAGCCACTGGCAGAAGCACTCCCAGGAATTTGACCTACCAGAGTTCCGTTATTGATCGTCACCCCACCCGTGAAGGTATTGGCATTGTTAAGGATCAAAGTTCCGTAGCCATCTTTGACGATGCCGCCGTTGGAAATCACCCCACCCAGGGTGGCGGTCATCTGGGGCGTATTGACCGAAATGGTGCGCGTGGCCCCACTCAGGTCAACATTGCCGTTCAAGGTCACGTTGACTGTGCCATCAAATTCAAAATTACCGGCAACCGTTACCTGATTACCCACAGTGTTCCCCGCCGCAGAAGAGAGGATTCGAGTTCCACCTCCGATAGTCAGCGTACCAGTGCCCAGCGGGCCGGCAGTCACCACGGGCTGCACATCTGCTAGAGTGCGAGCTGAGGTAGTTGACGAGGCTCCAATCATCAATCCGCCTGTCGTGAGGTTGACGCCACCCGTGAAGGTGTTGGGGCCGGAGAGCATCAGGACGCCATCGCCAGTCTTGGTCAGGCCATTGGCATTCACAATGGCAACGTTTGCTCCCACTTGGAGAGTGGCAACCCATGGATCAATGATCACTCCATTTTGCTTGATGCCGTCGACATTGAAGATCGCGGTCTGACCGCCGAAGTTAAGCTGAGAGCCCGCGGTGCCCGTGATGAGCGCCGTGCCAACGCCAGTGGCATTGTTGGACGAGGCTGTGACCGTTGCGTTTGTCAGGGTCAGGACGCTGGTGGCGCCGCCTATATTGACAGCAGGAGCACCGTTAGCGCTGCCGCTGAAGCCGGTGGCATTCAGGGTCAGACTGTTCAAGGTATTGGAACCCGTCAGATTCAGGCCTGCGCCCATGTTGAGCGTCACATCATTGGCAGCATTGATGGCGCCCGCCACCGTCGCATTCAGAAGGGCGTTATTGATCGTCAGTCCTCCCGTGGAAATCGTTCCCACAGCGGAAGCATTGATGGTGCCGGCAGCGGAGTTCCCGGTCGTCCCGGTCCATCCATTGAGCACAGTGCCACCCGTGTAATCATTGTTCCCGTTGGCCATGGTGATGATGCCCTGGTTGTAGAGCGTGAATACCAGACGGGTGGCGGCGGTGGCGCTGTTGTCGGTAATGCGGCTGTTCAGCGTGGTGATGGCCGCTGCGTTGTTGTTGCCCAACACCTGGAAGTACAAAGTTTGCACGCCAGTCGCACCTACCTCGCCCGCCGCGATCTGGCCATTGTCCACCGCCGTTCCGATGCTTGTAGCGACGTTACCAGTATTTCCACGCAAGAAGCCGCCCGAGGCAACATAGAGTTTGTCCGCGCTATCTTGGAATACAAGACTGTTGCCAGCCCCGTTGCCATTCCAAATCATGGAGTTCAAAGTGATGTTCCCCGCGGTGCCAACGCCGCCCACATCACCCAGGGTAGTGTTGTAGTTTCCGGCATTGACCTTGACGTTCTCCGTCGCGGCCAGTCCGTTGAGCGTCGTCGCTGCGCCCAAGGTCCGGTCATAGCCCGCCATCCCGGCGCTATTGAGCGCCGCCACGCCATAGGTGGCGCTGTAGGAGGCAAATTCAGCGCCCCCGATTGTGGCCCAACCGCCGATGATGTTGTTGGAAAGTGTCGGAGCAGTGTTGATGAGAAGGCGGGCCGTGTTGCCGATATCCGCCGTCATGTTGTTCATATTCAGCGTCGCGTCGGTATTACTGCGAGTCAGGCTGGTGAGGGTCAGATCCGCCGAACGGGTGCCATTCGTCCCATTGGTGATGGTGATCTGGGAAGCGCCTTCGGCCAGAGTCACGGCACCAAGCAGTTCCGTGGAAGCGGTGTTGTCGCGGCCCGTAAAGCTGATGGTCCCCGTGCGCAGAGTGATGCCGGCCGCATCGTTGACCCGGTTACTGTCATTGACCGTTCCACTATTATTGATCGCCAGGGTACCGCCGTAAATATTGATGGAAGTGGTACCGGAGATCTTGCCGAGATCCTGCAACGTGGTCGTGCCTCCAGCGATGAAAGTGCCGCCGGTGTAGGTATTGTCATTCGAGACAACACGGCTCTGGGTAGCTCCCACGAAGACATCCCCCGTGATCTGGCCACCCCAGTTCCCGCCATTGCGGACGACGAGAGTCGCTTGTGTGCCAGCGGTATTCGTAATAGTACCGCCGGAGCCTGCCACCGCCGACGCATTGGAGGATGTCAGGGCATTTGTCTCCAAAACGGTGCCATTCAGATCCAAAATCGCGTTGGGTCCAATGGCGACATTCACCTGCTGAGCCGCCAAGGTGTGATTGCCCGCAGCCAGCTTCACGGTGCCGCCAACGATATCAAAAATGCCGCTACCTGTGCTGAAGAACTGCTTCCCGGTGATGTCCATGGAGCCTTCCAAGGCTTTCTGAAGTCCGGTATTCGTCCCGGTCGTGATCGTGGCCGCAAGTTCCAGGGTGGACCCCGTGTTCACCATGAACGATGTCGGCGTGGTGCCCTGAGCCAGCACAATACCGTTATTGGGTGAGGCGGAATTTCCCATCACGGCATTCGTGTTGCCTGCAATGAGGATATTGCCGCTGGTCACGGTGAGGACTTGGCTGGACGTGCCGGTCAAGGTCGTGGCGGACCCGGAATCCATCACCAAAGCGTTCACGGTGGTGGAAGCCGTAGTAGTGGAGCCGGCCACTGCGTTCGGTCCAGCGATGTAGTGAGTGCCGGCAGACAATTGGGCATTGTTGGTAGCCGCGAAAGTTCCGCCAGGGCCCGTAGCGCCCGTTTGATTATTAAGGTCACCACTGGCCCCCGTAAGCGTGGCGGCGGTGACCGTTCCTGCTGCGGCACTGACGAGGCTTGCATTGGCTCCATTGACAATGGCCGCGCGACGCACCACGCCGTTATCTCCAGTCGTGGCAGCGGTGAAGACCAGCGAATTGTTGGCATCGAGTCCGGTGATCTTCAGGAAGCCGCCGACGTTTACGACGTTTCCGGTCAGTCCGCCAAAGGTCAGGGTGGCGGCATTTCCTACAGTGCCGCCTGTGATGTTGATCGTGCTCTGACCCACACCCACGGTGAGAAGGCCAGTGGTGGTTTCGGAGGAGGCAATGGCGCCATTGCCGGTGTAATTGAGAGTACCAGCCTGCAGGGTCACCGCACGGGAACCATTGATGGCCCGGCTGTTGATATTGGCGCCTGCGTTGTTGATCGTCAGGACACCACCAACGTTGACAGCGATCGCTCCCGTGCCCGCTGTCGTGAGCGAGCCCGTTCCTGTCCCGTTGCCAATCGTGAGGGTACCACCATTGATCGTCAGGGTGGATGCCGCGGTCAGCGCATTGTTCGCGCCGACCACTACTGTAGGTCCTGCAGTGTTGGTGGACCGAGCCGTCAAAAGGTTATTGGCGAACGTGCCATTCAAATTGACCGTTCCCTCGCCGGCGACCGTCAGAGCGAAAGCCCCGGTCGTGTTGTTATTAATGTTCAGTGTAGCTGTCGATGCAGCACCGACGGTGGTAGCTGCACCCAAGGTTACCGCGCCAGTCACCGTATTGGAGCCGCTTAAGCTGTAGAGCGCCCCATTGCTATTTACGCCGGTATTGTTCAGCGTCAGCGCGCTGGCTTCACTGATGCCGCCGCTCAGATGCAGAGCATTGCCAATAACGCCGGTCACGGTGATCGCACCCGATCCAGTGCCATCATTCGTGGTGAGTTGCAGAACCCCGCCAGAGACGGTTGTCACCCCAGAGCGGGTGGCGTTATCCACACCCAGCACTAAGGTGCCCGCATCCACCTTTTGGAACCCATTCGTTGCGGTGCCAGCAAATGCCGTGTCCAGCGTCAGGGTCTTACCCTGGGAAACGCCGATATTGTTGTTCGTGTTGGTGGTATTGCCCAGGACGAAGCCTCTACCCGTAGCGGTAAAGGTATCAAACGCCTGGAAGGTGCTGGAAGCACCGGAACCAATGGTGATGGTGCTCGCGCCGCCCAATGCTCCATTGTTCGTCGCTCCCAGCACGCCGCCTGTCACGAGAATGGACCCGCTGACCGTATTCCCGCTATTGGTCAGGAGCAGCGTTCCCGCGCCGGACTTGGTGAACCCGTTCGTTCCGGCCACGACGCCGCTGAGCGTCAAACCGGGAACAGCCGTCGAAACAGAAGCTGTGGTGACGCTGAAGTTGGCGGCGGCGGTCAGGGTGGCGGTGCCGGTGAATTCGACTCCATAGCCATTGTTATTGGTAATGGTCAGCGTCTGCGCGCCGATCGTGAGGGTGCCGAGCTGCATCGTCTTATTGGCTGCCGTTGTGAACAACGGTGCATAAGTCGTCCCCAGACGGTCAGCCTGGATCGTCGAACTGGCCGAAACCGTGACATTCTGGCCAAAATTGATCGCCTGCGTGCGGATAGCCGTGCCACTCACAAAGTTGGACCCGCCATCGGTGCCGTCTCCATCCGAACGAAGATCGAGCGTGCCGCCGCTCAGGGTAACCGCACTGGTGGCTGCCAGGGCTGAGGGCCCATTGATCTGCAAAGCGCCTGCCGCGACACTCACATTCCCGGCGAAATTGTTGGTCCCGGTCAAAATGACACGGCCCGCCGAGGTCTTGTTCAGATTTCCCGTCCCGGTGATGCCACCCGAAAAGGTGACCGTGCCCGTGTTCACCGCCAGGGTAAGATTATCCGCCAATACCACCGCTGCTGAAATCGTATCGGTCGCGGTGGACACGCTGTGAGTGAGCGTTGCTCCCGCCCCGCTGTTGTTGAACGTCAGCGTGTTCGGCCCCGCGATGTTGATCGGGAAAAAGGTCGAGGCGCTGTCCCCCAGCGTCAGGGCGCCCAAAACAACTGCGATATCCAGATTGATCGTTTGGCCGGCTGGCCCTGCGAGATTGGTATTGATCAACGCGATGTCGCCAGTCGCCTGCGGGGTGCCGCCTGTAAAGTTCCCTGCTCCACTCCAGGCATAAGTGCCGTCTGCAGTCCGCGTCCAAGTGCCGGTGATGGCACTTGCGGAATGGGGCAGAATCGCGAATGCAAGTGACAAAGCCACTGCTGCAGCGCAGGAGCGCACAGAAAACGGGGGGTTTTTCATATTAGGGGTCCAGAGTCCTGACAGCTCACTCTCTCGTAAGTAACGAGAGATGAAGCGGTTAGTTCTACAGATATAGGGGGCCGGATTCTGAAGAATTTTCTTAGTTTCCGCAAGATAATTTGCTGATGTAACAAATTTTTGAGCACCGCATTGCTGTTGCGGGGAGGCTCCGGGCAACTCCACACGCCCCTCTGTCCTTCCACACTATCACAATCCGATCATTTCCAGCCGCTTGCGCA
The DNA here is from genome assembly GCA_965284365.1 of Phragmitibacter sp. GTDB lineage: Bacteria > Verrucomicrobiota > Verrucomicrobiia > Verrucomicrobiales > Verrucomicrobiaceae > Phragmitibacter. The sequence continues at coordinate 2,178,670 of OZ260079.1, read as the reverse complement.
CAATTCTGAAGCTCTCGTTTATCGCATGACCCTATTCTAGAGGTAAAAATATCTGGAAGATCCGATTCCAGGATGAATTCGGCTTATCGAGCCAATCGTCGCGATTTCAAAAAGCTGCACGGGATCGACATCACGAAGGAGCCTTTCCGGCGCGGCGCCTCGCGTGAGGATCGGATGCGGCTGCGCGGCAGCTACGTGACTACTTTATTTCGCAGATAACTTCGCGGCTTCGTCAGCACTCAGCACGCGATCGAAGACGGCGATCTCATCAAGGCGTCCTTCCCAGTTCGAGTGATTGTCACTGCGCCCGCCGAAGAAGCATTGGTGCAGATTGCTAAGCGAGGCAGCCGAAGTTTTTGTCTCCAGATCCAGTTGCCCGTTAAGATAGACGCGCACGGTTTCCCCATCGCGAGTCAGAACGAGATGCTGCCACTGCCAGCGGGGTATCTCAGACTTTCCAACGGCCACCGTGCTGGGATCGTTTCCGTGGAAAAAGATGAGTTGTCCTGCGTGGCCACTCGTGCCGCCAACGCCCAGGTGATCCCCCGCCATACCGAGCCCATGGTCATGATCGCGTGAAAACAGCCAGCCGCTCACCTCCCGGCCATTCTTAGGCATGCCGTTCCAGAGCCACATCGAAACGGAGTATCGGTCACCAAGCTGCTCCATCTGCGCGCGCAGCCGTCCGCCGACAAAATGTGGAGCACGATTCAATTCTCCTTCCTCGCAAAAGTCATTCGAGCGGGGCCCCTCAAGATAGTAAGTGATCTCGCGCTCATAGACCGCATCGCGGCCTTGGCCGCTTGTGTCACGGGCGTGCGGGCCGTTGAATTCATTCATCCGCCAGTAAGCCAGAGGTTTCGCTTCAAGCACCATGCGTGCCGCAGGCCCATCGCTGAGTTTCCATTCGCGTCGCGGCTTGCCGCTTATCTTCTCCAGCGATTCGATTGCAGCCTGGGTGATCTTTGGCTCGGCATTCACTTCAAGTCCTGCCGAGCGTGCCGGCCATGTGTTGTAGCCCCCAAAGAGATGTTGTTCGGGTGGCGGAATATAACCATCACCTCCGTTGGCGAGTTCGATCACCATGTTGTGCGTCAGCGGACTGGCAGCTTTGATCTTTAAACCGGTTACGGCGTAGGTTTCGCATGGGGTAGTGGCGATGCCGATGTCCCCAATGCGCAAGGCCTGCACGACAATCTCGGTTTTCTGGCGCTCATGAAGAATGATCTGCTCGCGCGCATAGACCTCGGTAGGATTCTTGGCAAGACGGTCACCCATTTCAGTAACAATCCGTTGCGCCCACTCCAGCAGTTGTTTGTTTGGCACCCGATAGTCTAGCGTCATGCGGCGCTCGGTCATGGCAAGATCCACGTCGTCGCGATAGCGGATGTCTTTACAAGCAGCCACCGCAATGTCGATCAGACCGTTCGCGTATGCATCAATGGTCGAATTGGGCCGTTCCTTTTCCGGCACTTTATAGTCTACGCGGTAGATGTCTCCGCTGCAGCCGTGTGACATGATGCCAACAAAGGCAGCCGAATCCGGGGCGAGTCTTTGCTTCAATCCTTCGCAGAAAAGACCGAAGTAATCGGCGCTGATATCTTTGTCTCCAAAGTAGTGCATGGAAAAATTGCCCAGCACCGCGAGTGGCTTGCCATCACGCGACTGGATTGAAATCAGCGAGAGATCAGGATCTTCCGGCCCAGCCTCTCCCGTTGCGTCGTCCCAGTTGCGACCTGCATGCATGTTGGCACGCACGGTCTTGTTGCCAAACGGATCTTCCGCGATGCGATCGGGGCGGCGAATCCACTGGCGCACCGCCGTGAAGTCCGCAGCATTCGCTTTTGCAAAGCCAACGCGCGCCGGCATAAGAGCCGCCTGAGCGGCGGCAATGACCTCTACCAACTGGTCTCGCAGGAAAGGCACATAAGCGGGATCAGGATCGGTGCCGAGGCAGCCCATGGAAGCGGGCGCACTATGCGCATGCGTCGCGGAGATGAGCATGCGGTCCAAGGGAATGCCCGTGCGCTTTGCCGCAAGCGCCTTGGCTTCGTCCAGCAAGGGGCGTGTCATCATGCAGCTATCCACGACCACGATGACAAGTTGCTCCTTCCCATCTGTCAGCGCGATTGCACGGGCATGAACGCGGGTATTAATCTTATCCACGTAGCGGCTTAGCATGCCACCATTGACAAGCACCGGCAGCTTGGGCGGCGTGATGTCCACAACGGCAGCGCCCGCTTTGAATTCTGCGTGAGCAGAAATGGCGAAAGCGGCACTGCAGGCACAGGCAATGAGAAAACTTTTCATGGTGGTTACGATCCCATGGTACAACCCGAAAGCCCCTCCCCTTGCATAGCCCGATGAAATAATGAATTCAGGCTGGCCTACGCCATAATCCCTTTTGCCACATTGCCGTAAGTCTGCGTGAGTCGGAAATCGCGTCCGCCGTAGTTGAAGACAAGCTTTGTGTGGTCGAGGCCCAGCAAATGCAGCATGGTCGCATGCCAGTCGTGGATGTGCATGGGATCGCGCTCCGCCCTATGTCCAAATTCATCCGTGGCGCCATAGGTCAGGCCGCCCTTCACTCCGCCGCCCGCCATCCAGATGGAGTATCCTCTGTGATTGTGATCCCGCCCATCCAGATTCTGCGCATAAGGCGTGCGGCCAAACTCGCCGGCCCAAACGACCAACGTGTCTTTTAGCATCCCGCGAGCTTTCAAGTCCGTCAGCAGCGCGGCAATTGGCTGGTCAGTCGCAGCACAGTTGCTCGCTAGGCTGTCCTTGAGGAGATTGTGATGATCCCACGCTACCGATGAAGCGATCTCGATAAAACGCACGCCTGCTTCAGCCATGCGTCGGGCCAACAAACACTGGCGGGCAAACTGATCTTTGCCTTGGCCTATACCATAAAGCTTTAATACAGACTCCGGCTCACTGCGCAGATCCAGCACATCTGGCACTTCGCTCTGCATGCGGAAGGCGAGCTCAAAGGACTCAATGGCACCTTCAATTTGGGGATGCATGACGTCGCGCTCCAGCTTACGCTCATTCAAGCCGCGGATGAGGTCCAGTTGCGCCCGTTGCACGGCACGCGAAACATTCGCGTTCTCGATGTTTCTCATCGGTGGCCCGGGCGCGACATCCTTTTTCAAAAGCGCGGCGTAAAGATCCGGCAACTGAGCACCGCCGATTTTGGTACCTTGGTGAATCGCGGGAAGAAAGGCGCTGCCATAATTCTGCGCCCCACCATTGTCCGCAGGCGGATTCATGGTGATGAAGCCGGGCAGGTTTTCATTCTCAGTGCCGAGCCCGTAGAGTGTCCACGCGCCGAGCGAAGGCCTCACAAACTGGAAACTGCCCGTATGCATCTGCGAGAAGGCCTGCGAGTGATTCGGCAAGTCTGTGTTCATCGAGTTGATGATGCAGAGGTCATCCGCATGCTTCGCCAGATTCGGATAGAGTGTCGTCATCCACTGACCCGACTGACCGAACTGCGCCATGGGATGCACCGGCCCCAGCAACCGCGCGCCTGCGGCATCGCGGCCCAGCGTTGCCGCCTTGCCACTCCTCCTGATCAGTTCTGGTTTGTAGTCAAACAGGTCCACATGCGACGGACCTCCACGCATGGTGAGAAAGATGACACGCTTCGCCCGAGCCGGAAAGTGGCCCACACGAGCGGCCGCCGCTCCTTTCGCTGTAGCTTGTTGGGCCAATGCGGAGAAGGCCAGCCAGCCAATGCCTGAGGACATCTGCGTCAAAAAGTCGCGACGTGAAAAGAAGTGAGTATTCATAGCGATGCCAGGTTCAATCAACATTACGGAATTCCCCGCTTGCCAGCAGTGCCTGACAATAGTGGGTCATGATCTTCAACTCGCGACTCGGCGAATCTTCCATGCTGCCACGAGCGGTCTGGAAGAAATCAGCGGCCAGCTGACTTTCCACCGCATCCGGCAGGCGATTGAAGCAAAGCATGAAGGCGTAACGGATGCGCGCCGCTTCCGTGGACTTTTCCTTGATCACACGGAGAGCCAGGGCGGTGGCTTGCTCTTGCACGAAAGCCCCATTCAGTAAGTAGAGAGCCTGGAGCGGCACATTCGTGACGTCGCGATCACCTGTCACAAGAGTGGGCGCCGCGAAGTCAAAATGCTCGAGCACATCAGGCAGATGATCCCGCAACACAGGAAGATACACCGAGCGGTGATGGGAGCCGTCGAGATCGGCAGGGACTTTTGTGTTAAACCCAATGAGCGATACCGATTGCCCGTCCAGTTCAGCAACTAGTGACCCAGGGCGACGCGTGTTATCGAGCAGTCCGGAGACGGCGAGCATGGAATCACGGATCACCTCTGCATCAAGCCGCCTTTTGGAAGCTCGCCAGAGCAGACGGTTGTCAGGGTCCCTGCCAAATGCATCTGCCCGATAGGTTGATGCTTGCCGATAGGTCCGGGACAGCACAATCTCACGGATAAGCGCCTTTACCGACCAGTCGCTATCCATGAATTTGCTGGCGAGATGGTCAAGCAACTCAGGATGACTGGGGAGCTCTCCACTAAAGCCAAAATTGTCCACCGTGCGGACAATGCCGACGCCAAAGAGATGTCGCCATACGCGGTTCGCCATGACGCGGGCCGTAAAGGGGTTGTCACGATGGGTGAGCCACTGCGCAAATTCCAGACGTCCACTCTGCTTCCCCGACGGCAAACCAACGCTCTTCACTTCAATCACACGCGGGAAACCACGGCGAACCTTCCTGCCGGGACGAGCGATCTCGCCGCGCTCATACAAAGGCGAGTCCTGTATCTTTGCATCCTGCACACCCATACAAAGCGGCAACGCGCGGCCCTGCTCATCGACGCGCTCCAGTTCGCCATTGATACCACCCCGCGACCAGTACCTGCCGATCGCTTTACGCAGAGCCTCGATGTAATCCACCTTCAAATCCTTGCCGGTTAGCTTGGCTTTCACCGCCAGCTCTTGTTCTTCCTTTTCTTCGCGATCCATGCGCGCCAACTCCCCTTTCAAGTGTTTGATCCGGTCAGCCGTTATCGGCTTGTTGGGCACAAGCTGCCCCGGCAGTTCCGGCAGTCGCACAAGATCGCCATCGTTGTTGTTCTCCGAATCAATCCAATTGCCGAAGAACGTCTTGCTGCTCTTGAAGATGCCAGCCAACGCATAGTAATCCTCCATGCTGAACGGATCAGTTTTATGATCATGGCAGCGCGCGCACGCCACCGAGCTGGCCATCACGGCCCGCGTCACAGTATCGAGTTGCTCATCGGCGACATCCGCGGCGAACTGTTCCTTGTTAAACTCTGCAAGCCCTTTGGCGCCCATGGCGAGGAAGCCCGTGGCGATAAGCAATCTCGCCCGTTCGGCATCATCTTTTGCAGGCAGCAGATCCCCCGCGATCTGTTCCGTGATGAAACGATCAAAAGGCACGTCCGCATTCACCGCATCGATCACATAGTCGCGATATCGCCAGGCGTGAGGAAAAGTAAGATTGGCCTCACGCCCATTGGATTCCGCGAAGCGCGCCACATCCAGCCAATGGCGTCCCCAGCGTTCGCCAAAGCGTGGACTGGCCAGCAACGCATCCACCGTCGCTTCCAGATCCTTCATGGCAAATGCCCCCGCTTCCTCTGGCGTTGGCGGGAGACCGATCAAATCAAAATATAATCTGCGCAACAGCACCGCAGGCTCTGCTTCTGGCGCAGGTTCCAAACCGTGCTCTTTAAGCTTCGCCTCAATGAACGCATCAATATCACCTCCGACGCGCCTCGGCTTTTGATAGCTCCAAAACTTTCGTCCGGACTGCAGATCCACCGGCGGCCGATCCGCCACCTTCGTCACTGTTTCGCGCGGATCAGGCGCGCCGGCTTTGACCCACGCCTCGACATCCGCGATCACACCCTGCGGTAGCTTCGCTTTCTTTGGCGGCATCTCCAAATCAGAGTCCGCGTGTTTGATCGCAGTTAGCAGCAGACTCTTCTCCGTATCCCCGGGAACTACCGCAGCACCGGTTTCACCACCCGCGCGAATGCCATCCCTGGTATCCAGCAACAACCCGCCCTTGGACTTGCCGGACTCCGTCGAGTGGCACTCATAGCAATGCTTCACCAGCACAGGCCGGATCTTCGTTTCGAAGAAGGCGTTGCCTGCAGGATCATCCGCGGCGGCAGCGCTCGCCAGCACGCAACCAGCAGCCAGCATGGACAAAGCTAATCCTCTCTTCATGGCTTACTGGGGATGTTGGGATTCAGAGGCGCGGCTTGCGTATTTTTGTCTGCCTTGTATTCCAGCCACTTCGCCGTGGCCGTTGCTGGCCACTTTTCACTAATGCAGCGAATGCCACCAGCCTCGCTCCACAACATCCATTTGGGCACCAGCGCCGATCCATGCAACGCAGCAAAAGTCAGCTCCGTCGCAGATTTCCATGCGGGCACCGTTTCGCACTGCCAGCGTGGATGCGGCGGGGAAATAATCTGCGTCTTGCCGGAATCCACTTCCACGACAGCCACCGCGTCCGTCTCACTTTCCACCACGGCGATGTGCCGGCCATCCGGCGATGCCGCAAAATAGGCAAGGTCAGTCGGCAAATCGCCTGCAGCAGTGGGCACAGGCCGCACCGTTTTGCCATCAGTACTGATCACAAATAATCGCGGTTCCACTTCCAAGCCGGTGCCCGTTGCAGGCAGCGTCATCGGCTCACTCGCGAATAAAACACGCCCATCCGGAAGCGTCTGCAAAGCCGGACGATTGAGCGTGATAGCCGTAGCCAGCGTAACCGGCTCGCCTAACAGGTCCGTGCGCTCTTTCTGGTCCGCGACCGCCCCTGGCTCATTGCCTTGCCGGGGCTTCATAAGGTCGCCATTTTCCTGCACTACTGTAATGCGATGGATGCTCTGAAGTTTCTCGCCATCGCTTCCAATGGGAGCCATGAAAACCAGGGCTCGACCGTCCGGCATCCAATCGAAAGCCGCTGACACATGTGTAGCGACGATCAAACTGGCGCGACCATCGAGACTCATCACTTCCAACGCCGCGCTCTCTTCATCTTCCGCCAAACGGAGAAACGCCACGGCTTGATGCTTGGGAGAAACGCGCGGCAGCAGTGCCGGACTGAGCAGGCTTCGGGCGAGCGACAATGGCTTCGTTGCTCGACCTGCCTCAAGCTTGAACACACACAACTCATTCACCTCAAAGCCAGAGCCAGCTTTCTGCAGGGACTGCACGATCTCGGCGCCGTCAGGAAGAGCCAGCAGCACTTTTTCCACCGCCGTTTTGTCTTGTTGGTAAGCCAGGCGGGCAGCGCTGCGAAAACGCTGCTTCATAACCACCGGAAGCGATGACAAGGCCTCGTCCAGCGTCTTGGCGTTTGGCGCGAGCCTAGCCGCAGCCTCTAGCAATGGCAGCACCGTCGTCCGCATCTTTTCCACCACCTCTGCCTCCGCCACGGGAATCATAGTGCGCACTTCCTCCCAACTGGAGACCAGCCGCGTGCGCTGGCATACAAAGCCGCTCCCGTCCGGCAACCAGCTTACCGTCTTCACAAGAGCGTCCTTATGGAAGACTTCATCCGTCAAGGGTGCCCCGAGTTCGCCATCGGCACTCACGAGATGCAGCCGATCTTCAATCATAACGATGGCGCGATCTCCCGCCGGCGACCACCACGCGCGTGGCTCGGGGAAGCAGCTACTGAGACCCAGCGCTGTGAGCAATGAGATGACCAGGGGTTGCAGTCTTGTCTTCATCAGGTTCTTTGTGTTTAGTTGGTAGCATCCACACGAACAGCTTGCATGCCGCTTCCTGTTGGGTCGAACTCCATGCGATAGCGTGCCCAGGGCGCAGCTTTTCGTGGCGCCGATTGCGGTGCATTTGCCACGACACTCGTGACCTCGATTTCGCTGAACTGAGGCTGTGAACGTCCCGCCATAAACCCACCCCATGCCGCGACACCGGCGACAACGATGATCGCTGCCGCGCGTCCCAGCCACGGCATCACCGCAAAGCGGCGGCTACGAATAGTTTCGACCTTGGCCACAGGAGCCACTTGCGCCAGTTCCGGATGCTGTAGCACCGCGTCACGAGTAACAGACAATGATGCCAAAATGCGCTCCGCCTCCAGGCGAGCCTTGGCATCTTGTGCCAGATACAGATCCAGGAGCTCCGAAGCTTCGGCAGACAACTCGCCGAAATGCCGGTCAATGATCAAAGCGTGAAGGGATGTCGGGTTCATAGGAGAAAGGGTCTAAGGTGTTTCATATTCGAGCCGGTGACGAACCTCCGCGATGGCGTGGTGCAATCGTGACCGGACAGTGCCAATGGGAATACCGAGTGCTTCCGCGATCTCCGCATAGGCCAGTCCCTGCGAAAAACGCAGGTCCAGAATCTCGCGCTGAAGGGGTTCCAAAGTCGATATGGTCTCGCGAGCCGCCAGGACACGATCATCGGCTGGTGGATGCGCCGCAGAATCATCAGAGTTAGGCTCGAATGGCACGATCTTCACCTCCGTTCGGGCAGTCCACGCTGCCTGGCTCAGCCGTCGTGCTATACCAAACAAATAGCCGCGTGCGCATGTTGGCGATTTTCCATCCCTCATGCCTCGCGCCATCTGCAGGAAGGTCTCCTGCACCAGATCTTGCACGCCCTCATGCCCTCCGTGCCGCCTCGAAAAATAGCGCGTCAGATCCCCCGCGCTCTCCGTGAAGAGGCGCTCGAGTAAGGGCGGCTGATTCGTGGTATCCATACAGACGGGCAGCGTTCACTTGCGACCGCAGCGATCCGTCAGTACCAACGTGTGACAATCAGCCAGAAAGGTTCACCGAAAAAAATAAATCTTCCATATAGGGCTGCCGACCCGACCCAATCCCAATTCCACTTCACTCTGCCGCGGCCGGTCTGAATCGTTCCGCGACACGTTCCACTCCTCCGCGCGGCCCATCGACCACCTTGAAGTCGGACGTGGCCGCATCCCACCCGGTTTTGGCGGGATAGGGGTGTAGCGGCATCTTAAATTCAGATCTCCCATTCACCGTGCGATTCCCTTCCAGCACTTGAGGCTCAATGTTTCGCTCTCGCCAGTTCCGGAGGATTTCCAGTAGACCCGGCACTTGATTGATGCCAGGACCAGGCCCGTGGCCCATCCCGGGAACAAGGTAGAACTTGAAGAAGGATTGCACTTTTCCTAAATCACCAAAGTGGTCAATAACCCTTTCATAGTAGTCGAGGGTAGCGTGGAAAGGCACAATCGAATCAGCAGATCCGGAAGTCATCATCAACTTTCCACCACGCTTCTCGAAGGCCGCGAGATCGGGATTCTCTGCATTGAGATACGGCGCCAAGGCTGCAGTGTAGGTTTCGATATCCGCTCCAAAATTAATCTCTTCGAGCTTCTTATCTGCACCGAAGACCCATTTGAAGAGATACAGATGCCCATGCGCATCGGACATTGTTCCTCCCAGGGGGATGCCATTAAATATCCGCTCGCCTGTCACGGCATGCTTCGGACCATCGAGCAGTTTCTTAAGCGCCTCTGCATGTTCCTTTGTCAGTGTGGAATCTTTTTTCAAGGCGAGATCGACCACCGCCTCAATGTCTTTGGCCTCGCATCGCGGATCAGAAACGAATTTTCCTGCCACTGCGGGGATCTCTCTCGATGCCATATACTCATTCCCAGCGGCAATGACACTCGCCTCCTGGGACTTCGTGAAGGGACGCTTGTTCAGGATCTGATCATTCCACAGGAAATAGGCATGCAGCGGCGTCCGGCAATGCGCCGGCACAGCGGCAACAATGCCATCGTAATCTTCCGGATATCGCTGCGCCTCCTGAAGTGCTTGCTGGCCGCCCGTCGAGCCACCGTTGAAATACGAGTACTTCGGTCCCCTACCATAAAAAGTCTGGATGACTTCCTTAGCGGCGACCGTCATGAGATGCGTGGCACGAAAACCGAAATCCTTCCACACCTCCGGGTTGCCCACTCCGGAGTCTGCGTTCGGCGCGGTACCCATGTCGGTGGTTGCCACGGCATAGCCGCCCGCCATTGGACCTGCCAGCGAGGTTGAATTGATCTTCCCAGCAGCCCCCCCGTTGCCCAGCCCCAGGAATCGGGCATTCCACTGATCAGCATCCGGCAACCAGATCTCGACATTGATGTTGGACCGCTCCGTCGGCTTGAGCACCATTTTAACGATGGTTCGCGGCGGAATATGGTTTGCCGTTCGCCCATCCGCGTTGGTTACCGTCGGTAACTCCTGACGCTCCACAGACGTGACGGTGGCTGCTTGGATTTTCAGCCCCCTTAGGGTCTCAAGCCGGTCACCTGCGGAGCTCGCCCCTGCGCTGGCTTGAGGCTTTTCGCCGTGCGATGAAAGGCCGCAGCCGAAGAAGATGACGATGCTGAGGAATGCGATCTTGTGCATGGCAATTAAGGTGGGTGCACTCCTTCTCCGTCTCAGAAGAAGAGTCGGTAATGTCCCACCTGAACTACCTGATTCGCAGAAAATCCGCAAAACAATACTCTCGCACCCACACCGCTAACCGCACATCAATTTCTAAACAGCCGCCAGAGCTTCGGGCAGCTCATTCTCCGCATACGCCTTGAAGCTCAAAAGGTCCGCTCGCAATTGCCCGGCAGGCGATTGTCCCAGCCATTCCGCCACGGCCTCGCCGATCTGCCCGCCGGGAGGATTAAACTTCAGTTGCACCGTGATTCGGGTCGCACCTAACGGGCTGTCTTCAAAGCGGACAGAACCGGCGCTATCCACTTCGGGGTGGCCGACTGACTGCCACGCGATGACTTCTGCAGGCGTGTCACTGATGATCTCCGCATCCCATTCATACACCTTGTTGAACGGTCCTTTGACCTTCCAGTGCGAACGCTTCCCGCCCAATTCCTGCACGGATTGCACGTGGCTCAGGATTCGTGGCATGTGCTGCAGATCGCGCCAGAAGCTGTAAAGCATCGTACGCGGACGATTAATCTCAACGGTCTCAGTCAGATGAATACCCTTCTGATCCGCAACTCCCCCCGTGGAGTGACGCCCGTCTTTCTCCAAGAGTTGGTAAACATTGCAATGGCCCGTCATACCGCGATGCAGCAGCATGCCACCAAGGATCAAAGCCGGCCACCGCCAGGCGGAATCCCGTGCAATGCCGTATCCCAAAAGCGCAGCGCCAATGCCCCATGACACTCCGCGTTCCCCGTCCGAGACATTCATGCGGAGGTCAGCTTCGAGGGTTTTCAGTTCTGGGACGTTCGCAAAAGGTTGGTAGGTGAGAGACATAAAAAGAGGGGTAAATACCTGCCTCTTCTTCGCGCCAGAAGAAGAGAGTGGCCCCTTTGACCCACCCCTATCCTGCAATCGGGGATACTCACGCCACTCTCAAGATGAAGCCATTGCGTTTGGCGCGCGCACAGCCCAAGGCCCGAGGGAGATAGATACGTTCCCGCCCGAGCCAACCCTAACCCACCGCTACTGCGGCGCCACCACCCGCAACCGCACAAACCGGCGATCGCCACTGCCCTTCGGCACAATCACCTTCACCTGCTGTATCGTACCATCGTTGGTTACGATCTCCTCCGTCACACCATCCACACTCCAGAGTGTGCCGGGCAGTGTGTCACTCCATTCCACAAAATAACCAACTCCCGCATTCATCGCCGTCACACTTCGAGAATACACATACTCCAGGTTCGCCCCATTCTCTTTGGTTACGGCTGGCATCACGCTCGTTTTCGTGGGATCCAGCCCCACGGCCCACTCCATGAGATTTGAAATCCCGTCGCTTTCGTAGTCATAGCTATCCGCAGCTCCGCCGGTGTTCGCGGCGCTGCCGAACCACTGCTGCCGCCAGCCTTCCTGCAGAGATGGCGTGGCAAAATATCCATCCAGGCTGACGTGATTTGAATCCTTGGTAATAGTGGCTTGGTACCGATAGGTGGTGCCCGGCGAAAGATTCGCCATAGTCCCTGTCACCAAGGCAGATGATCCGGCTGCAAGTTCCGAAGCAGAAAGTGGCACAGTTTGCCAGTTGCTTAGTCCTGCCTGAACTCGTCTGAGTGATACTGTAGACGAATTTCCATTTATCCCTGGGGCACTGAACCTCCCGGTGAAGGTGGCGCTCGTCGGCGTCACCTGAGTGATTTGCATGCTTAAGATCCCCGGTCCGACATCATTGTTGACTTGCAGCAGCGCCATCTGTTCGCTGAAAAAGGCCGACCCCGTCCCTCCTGTCAGAAGAATCTTGCCGTCCCCTTGTAATGTGATGCCATGGCCCTTCTGAGAATAAGCATCTTGGAATACCCTGACTGCACTCAGTTCCCCCTCATTGAACCCAATATCCTCGTTCCCATCATTGGTGTAACGAATCAATAGAAAGTCATCGTCACTTCCTCCCAATCTGGCAGTGCCGCCGATAAGAATTTTGGTGTCTGGCTGCACGAGCACGTCGTTTGCCACGCTAGGCCCTTCCAGAGAAGTAATCACCTTGCCGCCGTTACCAAACCCTTGGTCCAAAACCCCCGTGGAACTGTACCTTACCAATGCGACATCGGTGTCATAACCAGTTCCCACATGCCCCGCTACCACAATGCTGCCATTGGCCTGTAACACCACGCTCTGTGCGCAACCACTGAGGGGCGCAAAACTCGTTCTGACAACACCATTGCTCCCAAATCCTGGATCCAGCACTCCGCTGCTGTCATAGCGCAACGTCAAGAATTCCTGCTTGTCTCCATTCTTGGCATGGCCAGTAACAATGGCCTTGCCGTCAGGTTGAAGGATCATGGCCGTCATCTGCACTTCCTGGGCCAGACTTGTAAACACTTTGCCGCCCCCGCCAAAAGTCGCATCCAGAGAACCGTTGGAATCAAACTGAGTCAGCACAACTCCTGGCCCACGGTCTCCAGTCATCGGCTCGTGCTCCTGACCATCCGTAGAGAATCCAGCGACCAGGATCTTTCCATTCGGCCGGACGGCGAGTCCGTGGCCTTCCCCTGACTTTCCTCCAAATGACCCCTCAGCCAACCCGTGCTCACCAAAACTGTCATCCACTTTCCCCTCAGTCGTAAACCGCACCACTGCCAGCCTTGTCTCATTGTAAATGTGCATCACACCTGCCACGAGGATTTTGCCGTCCGTCTGGAGGGCGGCCATGTTCCCAACCATTTCGTCCGATCGCTGGTCAATTTTGAGGGCACGGCCCCGTCCGCCAAATGAAAAGTCCGGGCTCCCATCAGGGTTGTAGCGGGAAATTGCCATGCCATGTCTGGCGTCTGCCATCGCGGATCCAGCTACCAGCACTTTGCCGTCAGGCTGTTGTAGTACGTCTCGACCTGTCGACTCATACCAATAGGGGCGCACAACCGCTTTCCCTGCCAATCCGAAATCCAGATCCATGCTTCCGGTGGGAGGGCGTGGTCGGGTGATATCAAAGGTGTAGGTCTTGCTGTCGGTCTGATTATGCGCCGTCACTTGCACGGTAATGGCATTCAAACCAATATTGAGAGGAATGGGTGCGCTATACTTCCCGTCCGCAACTACCGTCCCGTTGATTTTCACCGTGGCCAAAGGGTCTTCCGCAGGAGCAGAAACACGCACACTTTTTGTGTCAGAAGAATAAAGTTCACCAGAATACTGCGAGATGCCTGAAGTGAAGGAGGGACTAAACGAAGCGCCCTCAATGTCCAAAATACCCAAATTGGTGCTATCTCCGGCGGGCACGCGGAATTGCCCCTCAATGATGTGGGCACCGTTCGCGTTCGCGGCATGGATCTGATAATAATAAATGTTGTTTGGTAGCAAGCCCGACAGAGTTGCTTGCACCGGGATGTCCGTGTTGCCGTAAACTAGGCTGGGCGTCGCAAATACCATGGTCCAAGGCTTGGATGGCGAGGGCCCATACTCAAACACCACGGCGGTTCCTTCTGGAGCCATGTTCCCGTTAGCAGTCCCGCGCAGGGTGATGGCATTGCCTGCTATGGTAGGCGAACCAAGGTTGACCGTTGGTCCCAATGCATTGTTGAGTCTGAATAGGGACAAGCGCGCGATGGGATTTTCGTCATGGCTCTCGCCCACCGCCAGAATCTTGCCATCAGCTTGTAACGCGACAGACGCCACGCGATCCTGGAGGCTGCTTAGCGCAGCCACAAACTTCCCACCATTGGCGAAGCTGGAATCCAGGGTTCCATTGGAAAGGTAACGAACCACCACTGAATCATCGTAATACTCGCTGCTCTGCGCACACCCGCCAACGACAAGTTTTCCATCTGGCTGTCTTGCAATGCTTACCGCAGTGTCATTAGAGCCTCCGATATCTGTCGCTACGGTCCCATTGGTCCCAAACGTGTTGTCAAAGCTGCCGTCGCTCTTCACTTTGACCACCACAAAATTGAGGGCTTGCGTCATCCATGATGAGCCAGCCGCGAAGATGGAACCGTCAGGCGCCACCAATATATCTGCCAAAGATTGCCCAAATGAACTCAGGCTCTTTTCGACGAAACCTTGCTCACCAAATGTTGGATCGATCTGACCAGCAGCCGTGAAGCGGACTAATGCTAGCTGATCCTCGTCATTTCTCTCGATAGTCCCGGCGATCACAATCTTGCCATCTGGCTGAATTGCGACAGCTGCACCGCCCGCATCGGCGGTTTCAGGTGCCCACAGCGTGATGCCCTCAGTTCCAAAACTTGTGTCCAGCGCCCCGGTAGGATTGTAACGCGCCACGACTAGGTCTTCTGCATGGCCAAGATGGGAGGACCCTCCTACTACAATTTTGCCATCACTTTGCACCGCGACATCATGAGCATAATCAGTCCCGCCACCCGTATCTGTCGTGACAATGCCCCCGACTCCGAACGTAGGATCCAATTGCCCATTGGTGCCAAATCGGACCAGCATCAGGTCTAAATTTTCATTCACTTGTGCATAGCCGACGACGACGACCTTGCCATCAGCTTGTAACGCCGCTCCCAGACCCGAACAGTATTCCCCGACCAATATCGATTTCGCCCCTTGATCTCCATAGGTCTGATCAAGGCTACCGTCGGTGTGATACCTCATTGTCATCACGCGGGCACCGTCTCTCCCCGTACCAACCACCACAATCTTTCCGTCAGCCTGCACAAGGACCTTGCGGGCATCCTCGTAAATATACTCGGATGGAACAGGCACTCGATGGTTGCCGTTGTTGAAACTCAAATCGATTGAGCCGGGAGCGCTCGCTCCTCTCACATCCGCCGCGCCAGCCATCAAGGAAATGATGCAAAGACTGAGGCGAACGATCAGATGAGATAAGTTCATGGGAGGGCGTAGCATGAAAATACTCTTACAGGTTCTATCTTACAACACATAAGCAACCGCAATAAGAACCCCCGGTTTAAACCAAATCGCAAAACTATGCCGACGTCTCATGTCTCATTTTCCGCCCAAAAAGCGCTCGATTTCTGAGACCTAAAGCGTGGTTTGGCTCAAGTTTTTACGGGCATTCCGGCCTTGCGCCGAGGAATTTGCGCTTCACACTCTCCTTCCCATGTCCACACGCAAAGGTATCGTTCTCGCCGGTGGTTCCGGCACCCGGCTCTACCCCTTGACCATCGCCGTGAGCAAGCAGCTCATGCCGGTGTATGACAAGCCGATGATCTACTATCCTTTGTCAGCCCTGATGCTGGCGGACATCCAGGATATCCTCATCATCTCGACGCCGCACGATCTGCCCGGATTCAGGAAATTGTTGGGAGACGGATCACAGTTTGGCTTGAGGATTGAATATGCAGAACAACCTAAGCCTGAGGGTCTTGCGCAAGCATTCCTCATTGGGGAAGAGTTCCTGGCGGGAAGCGCAGCAGCTTTGGTTCTGGGAGATAACCTGTTCTATGGCACCCAATTCCGGAAGGCTGTGGAGCGGGCCAGTACACAGGAAAAGGGCGCAACCATCTTTGGTTATTATACAGCAACTCCTGAAATCTACGGTGTGGTGGAGTTTGACAAGGAAGGCAACGCTATCTCGCTGGAAGAGAAGCCGAAACAACCTAAATCCAACTACGCGGTTCCGGGGATTTATTTCTACGATCAGCGTGTGTGTGAGATCGCTCGGAGTATCAAGCCAAGCCCGCGTGGCGAACTTGAAATCACGGATCTAAACCGCATCTATCTGGAACAGAAAGAGTTACGCGTAGAGGTTCTGGGACGTGGCGTGGCGTGGCTGGACACCGGCTCTCCTGATTCCCTTATTGAAGCGGCGGAGTTTGTGCAGGTCATCCAACACCGTCAGGGCCTGAAGATCTCCTGTTTGGAAGAAATCGCCTACAACAAGGATTGGATCACTCGCGAGTCCCTGATTGCTGCGGCTGACAAGCTGGGCAAAACCGAATACGGCATGTATCTCCGGAAAATGGCAGACTACGACCACACGACAGCGGCCTATGGGCCGATTTCGTAAGATCCTCGTGGTCAGTCACTTTTGGCAGGCTTGCTAGGCCTCGCGCTGTTATGAAAACTTCTAAAAACGAACCCATCCGGCGCTCCGAGAAGGACTTCACTGCCGGAGGGGTGCTACAGCTTCCGGAGAAACCCAAGGGCAGCACCGGCGACAAGGAGTTGGATGCCCAGCTTCGGGAGCTGGCGAGCGTGTGGACCCGCGATCCACGGAAGCGCGACTTGGTTGCCGGACTGATGATGACCAGCCTGAAGATCGGGCGCGATGACGTGGGTCTGGGGGATGTGAAGTTGATGCACCGCACGCTCCGCGAGATGCGGTATGCCAATAAGGTGTTTCACCCTTACCGTCAGCTGCGCAAGGTCACGGTTTTCGGCTCGGCACGGACTCCACCCGATCATCCAGCCGCCCAGGCTGCGGTGCGATTTTCCCAACGTATCGTCGAGGAAGGCTACATGGTCATTACCGGCGGAGGTGACGGCATCATGGGCGCCGCACAGTATGGTGCGGGCCGCCAGAAGAGCTTTGGCCTAAACATCAAGCTGCCCTTTGAGCAGGCGGCGAACGACACCATAGTCGGCGATGAGAAGCTGGTGACTTTCAATTACTTCTTCACCAGGAAGCTTTCGTTTGTGAAGGAAGCTGACGCGTTTGCCCTGTTCCCGGGCGGCTTTGGGACCATGGATGAGCTCTTTGAGAGCATCACCTTGATTC
Source organism: Phragmitibacter sp. (assembly GCA_965284365.1). GTDB lineage: Bacteria > Verrucomicrobiota > Verrucomicrobiia > Verrucomicrobiales > Verrucomicrobiaceae > Phragmitibacter. Next base: position 2,161,516 of record OZ260079.1, on the reverse strand, counting down.
AGACTGGTAAAGCCAACGTGCTGCCAGTGGTGCTGGTGGATGTCCCTGGGGGTAGCTATTGGGCCACCTTTGTTGCTTTTTTGAAGGAGCATCTGCTGCTGCACGGTCTCATTTCCCAGGAAGATGTTACCTTGGTCCGGGTCACAGATGACGTCGAAACTGCGGTGCAAGAGATCACGAATTTCTATAAGGTGTTTCACTCCTACCGCCACGTCAAAGACCGCACGGTCTTCCGGTTGAAAAACAAACTGACACCGGCGGCTCTAGAGAAGCTGAGTGCGGATTTTGCGGACCTGCTGAAGTCCGGTGCCTTTGAAGCCTGCGCGCCCCTGAAAGAGGAGGCCAATGAGGAAGGAATCCAACAACTGCCGCGCATCGTGGCGACAATGCGGCGATGGTATTACGGGCGGTGGCGCCTCCTCATCGATGCCATCAATCAATCGGAAGTCGAACCGCCCGAAGCCTGACTACCGCCGTGCTTCCAAACACTTCACTAATTTCCCTGCCACGATTTTACGTGGCACCGGACGCTTGGAATCCCCACGCGCTACGCCTGGATGACCGGGAGTCACACCACTGCCTGACCGTGCGGAGGAAAGAGGTGGGAGACGAGATTGTGGTCTTCAACGGTAAAGGAGATTGGGTGCGCGCTCGCATCACGGCTGTGGAACAGCATCGCGTGGTTTTGGCGCCTGCAACGCCTCATCATACGCCGACGCCCGCAGTTTCCCTGGCGTTGCTGCAGGCCATCCCCAAGGGCAGCAACATGGAACTGATCATCGAGAAAGCCGTGGAGCTAGGGGTGAACTCGATATATCCCGTGGTGACTCAGCACACCGTGGTGAGGCTGGATGAGAAAGCAGCCCGCAAGAAGCAGGAGAAATGGCAGCAGATCGCGCTGGAAGCCTGCAAGCAGTGTGGCCAAAACTGGCTGCCTGAGGTGCATACTCCAATGCCGTATACCCAAGCTTGGAAGGGAATGCCGCCCCAGGATCTGCGGATCATCGCCGCTATCGAACCGGACTCGCAACCGCTGAAGACCCTGTTGACTACCCATCATGCCACCAAGGCGAACACGCATAGCGTTCTGATGGTGGTAGGTCCGGAAGGAGATTTCAGTGCGGAGGAATATGCGCTGGCCCGCGAGCACGGGTGTCTGCCCATGACCTTGGGGCCGATAATATTGCGGGTAGAGACGGCTGCCATGTTCAGCCTGAGCGTGTTGAATCACGAACTGCACCGGCACGCCCGGTGACGGCCCTGTCACGATCAAAGCTAAAATCCGTGCATGACTCCTGCCTGTGACGCGCTAGGGTGCGCGCGTGCCGCCCGCCCCTACCTCTGAAAACGCCGCGCTGGACTGGCTATATGCCACTCAGTCGCGAGGGGTAAAACTGGGCCTTGAGAACACCAAAAAGCTGCTGGGCGTATTGGGCTTGCCCAAGGAAGGGCAGAAATATTTCCACGTGGCCGGCACCAATGGGAAAGGCAGCGTATGCGCCTTCCTCCACAGCCTGCTGAAGGCAACAGGCGAAAACGCCGGCCTATTTACCTCGCCCCATTTGGTACATTTCCGCGAGCGCATCCGGGATGCCGAGCGCACGATCTCCGCCGCCGAGATTACACGCGGAATCGAACCGCTGAAGAATATTGTAAAGGACTGGGATCCCTCTCCGACGTTTTTTGAACTGACGTTCGCGTTAGCAATGGATTGGTACCGCAAGCGCCAGCGGGATTGGGTAGTGCTGGAGACCGGCATGGGGGGACGGCTGGACTCGACCAATGTGGTCACCCCTGAGGTCTGCGTGATCACGACCATCAGTCTTGACCATGAGCATGTGCTGGGAAACACCGCAGCGAAGATCGCGAAGGAAAAAGCTGGGATTATCAAGCCGGGAGTGCCGGTGATAACGTTGAAGCAGCAGCCGGAAGTCATGCAGGTGCTGGCGGCGACCGCCAGGGAACGGGAAGCCCCACTCACCATTGTTACAACTCCGCTGCGCGGATATCAGATCGGCTTGTTCGGGCAGCACCAACTCTGGAATGCCACGCTGGCAGTGTCGGCCATGAAAGCAGCCGGATTCCGTCTCTCTGACACGATGTTGAGAGAAGGTTTAAAGGACGTGGAATGGCCCGGCCGCTTCCAACGGATGGAAGATGACCAGCTCATTATTGACGGCGCGCATAATCCAGACGCGGCGGCAACGCTGGTACGAACCTGGCAACAGGCTTTTCCGGGAGAACGCGCCAGTTTGGTATTCGGCTCGGTCATGGATAAAAACATGGATGCGGTGTTCCGCACGCTGCAATCCATTGCCTCACACTGGCATTTCACCGGATTCGACAGTCCCCGAGCCCAGAGCGCGGAGACCATGAAGCAGGAATATCAGAAGATCCTGGGCCGGGAACTGCCGTGCAGCGCGCACGCGACGCCGGAAGAAGCGTTGGCGGCCGCGCGTCGAGGTGACTCGCGTGTGTTGGTAACGGGATCGCTCTATCTTATCGGCGAGGTCATGGCGCAATTGCGCGGAGAGAAGGAATGGTTTCAGCGGACCGTGCAATAGGTTTATTAGACCGCATCATGAATATTTGAGGTTGGCCAGCGTCAATCGAAGCAGCGTTTCCCTTCGCGATGATTGCCAAGGGACGTCCAAAACCCCTGCTTCCAATGCCGTATGAAACGCCTTCTCCTGCTTCTGATCTGCTCAACTGCCGTGCTGCTCGGACAAACTCGTGCCATGGCGCACGGCCCTTGCCCTCATCAAGGCCCTGACCGACACGGGCCATATCAAGGTCCTGGACCTAACCATCGTGGCCCGGAAGGTCCCGGCGGTCCAAGTGGGCCTGGACAAGGTGGGCCTGGACAAGGTGGGCCTGGACAAGGTGGGCCTGGACAAGGTGGGCCTGGACAAGGTGGGCCTGGACAAGGTGGGCCTGGACAAGGTGGGCCTGGACAAGGTGGGCCTGGACAAGGTGGGCCTGGACAAGGTGGGCCTGGACAAGGTGGGCCTGGACAAGGTGGGCCTGGACAAGGTGGGCCTGGACAAGGTGGGCCTGGACAAGGTGGGCCTGGACAAGGTGGGCCTGGACAAGGTGGGCCTGGACAAGGTGGGCCTGGACAAGGTGGGCCTGGACAAGGTGGGTCAAGCAAACCCTCCGCCCCCAGCCGCTCCGCTGGTTTTGAGGGCTTTTAAGCTCCAGACTTGCGATCGCTACAGCCAAAAGTTTAGTTCTTAGCAGCCGGAATCGGGACTTTGCCCGAATTGCTACTGCATTTGGTAACGTCAACGCTTTAAATCGCCTCTATGAAACGCACACCCTTCTTTTTAACCTGTTCACTAGCCGCTCTCCTCGGACAAGCGGCGCTCGCCCAAGGACCTGGCCCCGGACCCGGCCGAGACCGCGATGGCGATGGCCGCCCGGATGGGCCCGGCCAACGCGGTCCTGGCCAAGCTGGTCCTGGCCAAGCTGGCCCGGGGGCTCCTGTCAGACAACAGCCGCAGCCAGGCCGCCCAGCAGCGCCCGCAGTTCCGGGCGGACCTGCCGCCGTCAAACCAGCCGCAACCCCGGCCGCCCGGCCAGTTGCGCCCCTTGCCCGGGACACCGTGAGACAACGCCTGGGTGCTCCGCCAAAAGCCGTGGCCATAGCACCGGGGCGCCCTGCTGCACCGAGACCGGGCGCGCGCGTCATTCCACGGCCTGCCCCCATACCTTCCAACATTACCATCTCGCCAGCGGTAGCACCTCCGCCAAACATCATCACCCGGCGTTATGAACCGCAGCGGCAGGTCGTGGTGGTGGAAACGGAAACTGAAACCAGGGAGCTGAATTACATGACTCTGCCGGTTTTGTTTGTTGTTGATACTGATCAGTTGTTGGATCAGCAATCTGCAGCAGCCCTGCAGGAAACAGCAGGAGCGATTAAAGAGATTGTGGCGGCTGATCCAAATGCACGTTTCGAGATCGAAGGGCATACCAGCACGGAAGGGACAGATGATCACAACATGCAGCTTTCAGCCGCACGGGCAGGTCGTATTTTTACAGAGTTGACCCAATCCTATGGTGTCCCGCCTGCAAACCTGGTGGCTTATGGATACGGAGAGAGCTATCCGCAATATCCTGAAGGCACAGAGGACCAATTGCAACAAGACCGCAGAGTGCTGGTCGTGCGGACCCAGTAGTTCCGTGCAATAAGCGGAATATAAGCCATCCATTTCGAGCGTTCTGGGGATCACCCGGGACGCTTTTTTTTGGGAGTCGTGAGGCGTGCCACAAGTGTGAACGGATTTCGCTGATAAGGTTTGTCGGGGATGACGTCGTCAGAAGTTTTGTTGATGCGGAAGCTGTTGTATGCGTTGCTGTGAATGTGTTGAGATGCGGCTTCATGCATTTCCACATACACGACTGAAGCGCCGTCATGAAAACCAGCAGCACCAACCGCGACGAGCAAAGCGAGCTAACCACTGCGGGGACGACACGCACGCCGCTTCTTTGGACCATTGGTTTTTCTGGGAAGCGGATGCTGACGCGAGAGCAGGAGAACAATGTGCGGGCAGGGCTGCGCCGGACGTTGGATTTCTTGAAGGATGCTGCGGCAGAACAAGCTTCAAAGCTAACGGGGGTATCATCCGTGGCTCGTGGCGGGGACGTGCTTTTTGCGCAAGCATGTCTGCTCCTTGACGAAGGGCAGAGCCATGCCAAAAGCGAAGTAATTCCGTGGAAAGGATTGCTTCCATTTGAACAGGAAGACTTTTTTCGCCTTGATCTAAAAGATGCTGAAAGCGAAGAGAAATCGGCGCGGCGTGCAGTTGCGGAGCATTGCCTCAAGCAAAGCTATCTGGGAGAAGGGCTCAATGTGAACGAGTCGGGCAATGTGAATTTCGCCGACATCAATGAAGCGGATGCAGCACGCCAAAGGGAACTCGAAGCTGAACTCGAGAAGCAACTGGACGAGGCCTATGCCTGGTGTGGCTACCGAACCGTTGATGAATCTGATGTGATGGTCTTTGTGGTGACGCAGGCGGAGTGGGATAACCTTGTGGAGGCTGAGAAGACTTGGGAGTTGGAAAAAGCGGCCTGGACGCAGAAGAGCGAAGGAGTCCAAAGCGAGTGGGAGTCCTGGAGTCGAAAGCTAGGGCGCAATAAGAAAAACATGAAGCAGGAGCAGCCTCCTGATCTGCCGCCAATGACCCCTGTGATGCGGCCGAATATCACAACTCACCGTGCAGGAACGATTGCCATGGTGCGGTATGCGCTGGCATCAAAGCGGCCATGTCTCTTCGTCAATGCCAACGATGGCGGGACAGAGGTGAAACCTAAGCTGGTGATTCCAAATGCAGGCCGGGAACTGTTTGTGGATCCGGTGATCACCCCATTGATCAAGGCTTTGGTAACCAAACATGGTGAACTACCCAAGGACGCCACTGGCACTTCCACCGTGAAGGAGCTTTTAGGCTGGCTGGACAAGGAAGCGATGCACTTCCAAACGCGGACTCAAGGCGGGCTGAGCAAGACCTTACGATGGCATCTGCTGGCCAGTAGTATTGCCGCCGTCTTCGCGACCGTGCTGCACATGAATCAGCAGCAATGGAACACGCTGCATGATTGGAGAGTGGCAGGGCAGGCTCTGCTCTGGCTGCTGGCCTGCCTGGCCGCCGTGAAGCCCCTGTTCGCATTTATGGCGATGCGGATGGAAAAGCATCTGCATCATGAAGGCGCGAGGGACAATTGGGTTCACCACCGCATTCTTGCGGAAGTGTGCCGGGGAGCTTTAGGACGCTGGGACCTTCCCAAACAGCCGCTAGATGCCCTGGACGAAGAAGACTTTCCCAAGGTGAAACGCCTGATCCGCAGTCTACGATTGCTGCGCGATCTCGCTGAGCCAACCATGCGAGCGAATGCCGAGCCGCCAAGGGAAATCAGACCGGGAGAAACGCTGACCGAAGCCAAATTCCGCGAGGCATGTGGTGTTTACATTGAGATTCGGCTGAAAGACCAAGCGGCCCATTATGGGAAGAAACGGTGGGAGGCTCTCCGTGACGAGCGATGGTGGCTCGTGTGTTTTCATGTTTCTTTGTGGACTGCGATCGGCTGCGGTCTGATTCTGCTGGGCTACAAGTTGAAGCATGTGTTGGGGCCGCATGAAGTCTCGGGAGAACACTATTGGGAGCTCTTTCAGCCTATGGCATGGGTAGCGGCGATCGCAATCATCGCTCCCTTCTTTGCGACATATGCCCTTGGGAACATCACGATCAGCGACTGCCGGCGACGAGCGAGCCGGTATGATGAGATGCACCACTATTTGCTGCGGCTAGCGGGCACACTGGAATCTTGTGAGGCGATGCCGAGCCGGTTGCGATTGATTGAGCAGGCGGAGCGGATGATGATCGAGGAACAGCATGAGTGGTTCTCGGTGACCAGGAACTACAGTGTGTAGGGGAGTGATGTGCCGTGGTCGTGCGCGTGGGCGGGAATGCATGAGATTTTCACCGCGAAGACGCGAAGGCGCGAAGATTTTTTTAGGAAGGACTGAGGGGGTGAGTTTGCCTTGGTCGTGGTTGCTTGGATGACAATGGGCAGCAACGTCTTGGGGAAGCTGAGAAGGCGCTTTGCGCCATCTCAGCACTCCGAAAAGTCAGTCGGCATAAATGAATTGGTAGGCGCAGCGACGTGTTAGGGTTCAGGATGTAGGATGCAGGCACCATTGATTGAGGAAGGCCTGCAGCTCGTTGTCTGTGATGGATTTGAAATCGCGGGCATAGGTGTTGGTGCGGTCGAGGCCGAAGGCATAGCCGGTGCGATTTCTGACGTCGTAATAGTTGGGAGGATAGAAGACAGCGACGGGCTTATTTTCGAGCCAGGCGACCTGGTGGAGGCTGGACCAACTGCCGATGAAAGCGCGGGCGGTTTTGACGAGGTTGATTGAGGCGGGAGCGGATAGATCACTGAGAATGGTGATGTTGCCGCCGGCATAGGGAGCGCCGTCTTCAATGCCATGAATGAGGGAGTCATCCTGCGCGAAACTGATGCGAGGGTAGCTGCGCGTGACGAGGTAAACCTGGCAGGGCAAACGTCGAAGGATGGCAGCAACACGCTCGATGAGGTGCGGGGGCCAGGTTCGATCCGTCACGCTGCCTGCGAAGGGCTGGAAGACGATGTGATCCTGGGATGGGACATTGTCAGGGGCATCGAAGGTCGGGGTGTATCCCGTGATGCGACCGCGAACGATGTTTGCATAGTCGAGTCCGGCAAACTCACAGAGGGCCAGGCTGATGTCTGCGCCGCGGAGGCCAGCGGAAAAATACTCGGCGTACTTGTGGGCGAGATCGAGGAGGAGGAAGTGCCGGGCATTTTGATGATGCCGGAAGATCTCGGTCGTGAAGGGATTGTGCGATGCAGAGACGATGGCGACGGTTTCCTGAGTCTCACAGAGAAACTGGTAGGAGCGAGTGTTGTAACACGCTCGGATGACATCGCCGAGGCCGCCAGAGAAGAGAGTGACCTGCATTGTGAGGTCGTAATTCCATCATTGCGTGGAGGCAAGGGCGATTGTTCTTACCGCGAAGGCGCGCTGCGCAGCCCGACGCAGGAGGAAACACGAAGGTTTTGCTGGTTGTTTTGCGTGCAATTGAGCGCGTGAGGCGCAACTGATTATTGGACCACGAAGACGCGAAGTTACGAAGGGGTGAGGATTGGTGGGATTTTGAAGAACTAAACGGATGCGCCTCTATTGATTTCACTTCGCTTCCAAGAGCTGCTTCATGGCATTCATGAGGATGGGTTCAACGCCGGGGGCAACGTTGGAGGATGTGGGACCGGTTTCGTAACCGCCTTCGGCATAGGAGGCATCGGTTCCTATGTAGCCGGGGCCATATTGACCATAGGCGGCCATCATGACGCGGAGATCTGGACGCATGGCCTGGGCGGCAAGCTGGTATTCCACAAAGAGTTCGCCGGGCATATGTAACATGCGGGTGCCGCCAACTTTCAGACAGGTGATATCAATCTGTCGGCCTGATTTGACCCAACGGAGCCAGGCCAGCTGATCTGCGAGGGAGATGTATCCTCTAGGAGGATCGGCTTTGAGCTTGGCGATCAGTGCTTCCTCATTGAGGTGCGCCGCGAGTGGAAGCGATACGGGGATGCTGGACCAATCGATGTCGGCCTCTGTCACGGGTGTTTTTACTGTCTTTTCAAAAGCTTCACGCATGCCAGCGGCGAGACGCTGGGCAAGCAGCATGCGCGTGGGCTGGGTGCCGTCGTTGTATTTTCCAGCGGCGACGTTTCCGCCAGCGCCGTTGAAGTGCACATGCAAGGCCGTGTTAAGATCCTGACCACGGATGAAACGTGCGATACCGGGAAAGTCGGGGCTAGGTACACCAGTACGATAATAGCTCTGCGGATGGCAGGCATAGAAACTGAGTACGGCAACCGGGGCGTCTCCATTCCAGAAGCTGAGAAGCTGGACATTCGGATCGATGAGTCCTTCAGGCAGGGCTGTAAGTTCGGGGATCTTATTGGAACTGCCGCGCATGCGGCCGATATGACCGCCGGGGAGACGCTCGACGCGGCGGTTTGACGCCACCTCCTTCACGGCTGCAGAGCCATGACCGTAGTGCGTGATAGGCTGAGCACTGGGCAAGGCAGCGCGAATCGCGTCAGTGGCCTTTTTAAGGACTTCACGATGGAAGGTGCCATCGTAACGGGAGTAACCCTGGACCCCGACTTCGTGGATGATTTTCTCCGCGGTAAAGTCGCAGCCGGGCGCATCATGCTGATGGATGGCATGAACGGCGACGCGATCCGGGACGGTGCCGGCAGCTTTGGCGAGTTCCGCACGAAAGACGTCATGACCTTCATTGGCAATGCCAATCCAATCCACGGCGCAGAGGACAATGGGCTGATCTTTGCCTAACAAGACGATGCCGCGACAACGGAGCGTGAGTTCGTCCAGTCGCTTGACAGGATTGTAAGCCATTAATGCGCCGACCGCCGGGGTGGCATCGACATCAAAGGTGACGAGTTTGAGCTCTGCTTTGAGGGGAGTGGTGGAGACCAGCCAGAGGGTCAGGACAAGAATGGTGAAGGATTGTAGACAGGGTCTGTGCGGGGTGCCGTTCGAGTCAGGAGTGGGCGCGTGCATGAGCTAACAAACGCGAGAGACGACGGAATATGTACAGGGAAGGTATTGGAAACGGTCGAGGACGGTTTAGAGCCGTGGCGCGAGCGACATCGAGAGGCTCCGCGCTTGCGGCTTCGCCGCCTTGCCAAAGCGGTGTCGTGCCTTCGGCGTGCCACCGCGGTCCAAAAAATACGGTGACGCCTATACCGTGGAATCTGCCTATCCTGGCTGTGGACTAGAGGCTATGAACTAGAGAGTGGCGGTAGCTTCAGCGCGGGCCCAGAGGTCTGCTTCGATGATGACGGGCAAGGCAGGGTGAAGGGTCGTCTGATGTTTTTTCATGACCTTCTCGACGAGGCGCCAGATGCCGGGAAACGAGAGGCGGCCATTGAGAAAAGCATCCACAGCGACTTCGTTGGCGGCATTCATGACTGCGGGTAAGGTGCCGCCGGTCTCGCCTGCTTCACGGGCCAGGAGAAGCGCTGGGAAAGTATCCTCGCGAGGGGCTTCGAAATGAAGCGAGGCGAGTTTGGCGAAATCGAGCGGAGGCAGGCTGTTCGGCACGCGATGCGGCCAGGTAACCGCATACTGAATGGGGAAGCACATGTCCGAATGGCTGAGCTGAGCAATGACAGAGCTGTCGATGAACTCTACCATGCTGTGGACGATGCTCTGAGGGTGGACAATGACGTCGACCTGACTCATGGGAACGCCGAAGAGCCAGCGGGCTTCGATCATTTCCAAGCCTTTGTTGAACATGGTGGCCGAATCGATGGTGATCTTTCGTCCCATGTTCCAAGTGGGGTGCCGCAACGCCTGCTCCACGGTCACGTTTTCAAGATCGGCGGCACTCGCGGAACGGAAGGGGCCGCCACTCGCCGTGAGAATAAGGCGGCGCACGCTATGGGCAGGGCGGCCTTCCAGACACTGGTAAATGGCATTGTGCTCGCTATCCACCGGGAGGACGAGAACGCCTTTCTCTTGAGCGGCGGTCATGACGGCTTCACCTGCCATGACGAGGATTTCTTTACTGGCGACCGCGAGGTCCTTTCCGAGGGAAATGGCTTCCAGGGCGGGAGCGAGACCGGCGACTCCGATAATGGCGACGAGGACGAGATCCGCATCACTGGCGCGGACGAGTTCCACCAGGCCATCTGCGCCTTCGAATACCGTGACATCTGCCGGGAGAACGGTGCGAGCGTGAGCGGCGGCGGCGGGATCGGTGACGGCGACATTCTTCACGCCGGTCTCGGCAACTTGTTGGGCCAAAGAGTCGACGCTACGCTGCACGGCGAGGCCGACAATTTCCATGTGCTCGGGGATGTCCCGAGCGACCTTTAGCGCGCTGCACCCGATGGAGCCAGAGGAGCCGAGAACTAGAACGCGGCGGCGGCGCGGCTTTAACAGAGGGTCAGGTTGCACTGGTGCCATGTGGGTGTCCCGGCTGCTCATGCAATGAATTTCAGATAGAAATAGGCGACGGGGCCAGTGAAGATGAGGCTGTCAGTCAGATCGAGAATGCCGCCGATGCCGGGAAGTTTATGGCCGGAGTCCTTGATCTGATGGCATCGTTTTAAGACGGACTCGGCGAGATCCCCGACAACACCGACGATGCAAAGGATGGGAGCGAGGATAAGGGCGGTGGTCCAAGTGAGGGGCAGCAAGTGATGGGGCACTACGAGCATCATGCCTACCATGCCGACATAGCAACCAAGGATGGCGCCGCCGAAGCCCTGCCAAGTCTTCCCAGGGCTGATATGAGGAATCATCTTGTGCTTTCCTATCCAGGAGCCCACGGCATAAGCTCCCATGTCACTAAATTTCGTGACCATGATGACCATGAGCACGAGCATGCGGCCACTTTCGACACCACCGAAGAACAGCAGGCGGACCATGAAGGACCAGAGGAAGATGGTGTAGACGATGCCGAAAATGGCATTGAAGACCCGGAGAAGGGTATTGGGTCCGTCGAGTTGCTTACTAAAGGCCACCAGGAAGGCGCCCTGCACGGCGAGGGTGATGAGGGCGGCATCAAGCAACCACGACGGTTCCTGTCTGGAGGGGAGAGTAAACCAAGCGACGGCGGCCCAATAGAGCAGGCCCATGATGAGGGAGAGCCAAGTGTAGGGATGTGTCTCAATGTCATGCCGTTGCAGGCGGCAGTATTCCAGAGTGCCGAGCAGACCTACCAGGATGATCGCAACGAGGAGGAGCCAGTCGAGCTTCAGGGCCAAGCCGACACCTAAGAGGGCCCACAGCATGAGCGTGCTGCTCAGCCGGGCGATGAAAGTGCGCGCCTTACTTGGGGCGGGAGCACTTTGGCTGGAGGGTTGAGCGGCGGGCAGGGACATCTGTTCTCCAAGCAAGCCGAAAGGAGCGGTGCAAACAAATCCTTTGTGAAGGGGAATTGCATCCAGGCGCGATTGTGAGCCCCTCAAGGGGTGGTCATCACGGCAATGAGACTCGCTGTGTGAAATGGACAAAAGTGGATCCTTTCGAAGATCCAGGCAGATGAGGGAAAGTCCGGCCAAGCTTGTCCGAGGTCGTCGAAGTGAACTTTGACCTCGTGAGGGGAGCCATCGAGGCCGGTGCCAATCGCTTTGAGGAAAGATTCTTTGATGGTCCAAGCTTGGGTGAAAGCGAGGCGCCGCTGATTTGGGGAGAGATGCGCCCAAGCGCGATACTCGGCGTCATCGAAAACGATTTCGAGGTGTTCATCCGAAGGGTCTTCCTCGATAAGTGACTCTACGTCGACACCGATGCCGCCGGCTTCCCCCAAGGCAAGAATGGCGCACTCCTCGGAGCGGGAAACACTGAAATCGAGTCCTTGGGCGGTAAGGGGTGGGCAATAGGGTTTCCCGTGTGTGTCCTGCAGGATGGGGACCTTTTGTGGAGGCATGCCAGTTTCACGGGCCAGCATGCGGCGAAGTTCGGCGCGGGTCCTCACTGCCAAAGCAAGGGCGTGGTGCTCGCGAATGGTGGACTGGTAGTGGGCGCGTTCGTCGGGTGTGAGGATCGCGACATCAATGGGACAAATGCCTTCGAGTTCCCGGCCATCCAGAATACGGCAGAGGATGGACTTTTCCACCGTGGGACCCTGGGTCAGGCCAAAATGGGCCATCATCAGTTCATATCTTTCCCCTGCAATACCGGTCTGATGTTGAGCCAGTGAGATCATACCCTGCACGGAAGTCTTGAGAAGGTGTGGCGTCCGGCGGGTCATTCCGGCAATAGCCTCCCCTTCCCTCCTTTGGGACTGTCTTATCTTCGACAGCAGGGTTGCTCACTCGTTGAGCGAATTTTTAAAAACTTTGCGGGCAGCTACCAACGGACTGGCAGTCCATGGGCTGCCAAGTGCTTTTTCACATCGGCGACGGTGTATTCGCCGAAATGGAAGATGCTGGCGGCGAGGACGGCATCGGCTTTTCCAGCCTGGAGCACTTCGACCATATGATCGAGATTACCGGCGCCGCCGCTGGCGATGACGGGAATGTTTACGGCCTCACTGATGGCACGATTCAGGGCGATGTCGTAGCCGGCTTTGGTGCCGTCTGAATCCATGCTGGTGAGGAGAATTTCACCTGCGCCCCGGTTGGCGACATCGATCGCCCACTCCACGGCGTCGAGCGGCGTGGGAGTGCGGCCGCCGTGGGTGTATACGGTCCAGGAGTCCTGGTCGTTCCGCTTGGCATCGATGGCGACGACGATGCATTGGCGCCCGAAAGCATCCGAGGAGGCATTGATGAGGTCCGGGGTTTGGACGGCGGCTGTGTTGATGCCGACTTTGTCCGCGCCTGCGAGAAGCATTTCCCGCATGTCTGGCACGGTGCGAATGCCGCCGCCTACAGTGAGGGGCATAAAGCATTTTTCCGCGGTGCGGGCTACGACATCAACCATGGTCTTGCGCATGTCCGAGGAGGCGGTGATGTCGAGGAAGACGAGTTCGTCCGCGCCTTGGTCGTTGTAGGCCACGGCGCATTCGACGGGATCGCCAGCATCACGCAGGGAAAGGAATTTGGTGCCCTTGACCACACGGCCGTCTTTTACGTCGAGGCAGGGGATGATGCGTTTTGTCAGCATGGAGAAAATGGTTATGCCCCTGCCAAAATCCCGGTGTGGGAATCTCTTTATGGATTACCATGGGTGGCCTGGTGCCGCTTTTCATGGACTAGGCGGTGGCAACTCTCAAGCGTGAAAAAGGCCAAGACCCCATCCTCCCCAAAGAAGGCTGCCGCAAAGGAAGCTGCGCCGGAGCTCGGTCTGCTGGTGCTGGATTTCCTGCGATTCATGGGGGTGGAGCGAAACAGTTCGCCAAGGACGGTGGAAAATTACCGCCACGCGCTGCAGACTTTTCAGCGCAAATTGAAGGGGTTCACTTCGTGGGAGGACCTGACGCCTGATCATTTCCGGCAGTACCTTTATGAGATGATGAAGGCCGATATGGGGCGGGCCACCGTGCGGCTGCATTTCGCGGCTTTCCGGTCTTTTTTCAAACATCTGACCCGTCGGTGTGGTTGGACGACGAATCCGCTGCTGGAAGTTCAATTGCCGAAGCCGGAGAAAAAGCTGCCTGTGGTACTGACGGTGACGCAGGTGGAGGCCATGCTTAATCTGCCGCTCTCCCGGCCGAAAGAAAAACAGGCGCCAGCTTGGGGGCCAGAACGTGATGCGGCGATCCTGGAGGTCTTTTACAGCACGGGGCTGCGGCTAAGCGAACTGGCCGGGCTGCGGGTGGAGGATGTGGACGTCTACACAGAAACGCTACGCGTTCTCGGTAAGGGACGGAAAGAGCGGGTTTGTCCCATAGGTGGTCCGGCGGTGAGGGCGCTTCAGCGATACCAGAGTAAAGCCGGGGTATATGACGGGGCGCTTTTCCGGAACAAGGCGGGCAAGATGATGACGACCCAAGCGGTCACTGATGTGGTGCAGAAGTATTGGGAGATGTCTGGCTTACCTGTGAAGGTAACGCCGCACAAATTCCGGCACAGCTTCGCCACGCATCTGCTCAATAACGGAGCCGACCTCAGGAGCGTGCAGACGCTGCTGGGCCACGCCAGCCTCAGCACGACGCAGATCTACACGCATGTGAGCACCGAGCGAATGAAGCGCGTGTATGACGAAGCGCATCCGCGGGCGTGAGATCCGCCTAAAGTTGTTATGGAGCAGCGCCCAATTTCGGTGAGCTCACGTCGAACCAGGGGACGAGATCGAAGGGGATGTTTTCGTCTTCCATAACGCGTTCACCTTTGAGTTCGGGGTGGGCGGATTCCTGTTCCAAGATCAGCTCGTGACTGGAACCGATGGTGCGGGGAAGACCGCTGACAGGCAGTTTGTCGAGCATGGCCCAATGTTTCACAAGGATGCGGGGTTCGGTGAGTGTGCCTTCGAGCACCTTTTCGACTTCGTAAACGTAGGACACTAACGCGCCGGTATAGGGATCGATGCCTTCCGGTGTGGGCATGGCCGAGACTTCGACCAATTTGGCGAGGACTTTTACGCGGGGTGGGGCCTCGGGGAATCTGGCGATGCGGGCGGCGGCGGCTTGGGAATCCGAAGCGATCTTGTCTTCATCCAAAATGGCGTCATGCCAAGCGACCTGCAGGAGCCCGCCGTTCCAGTTACCGCCCAGGGTCAGTGTTTCGAACGATGCAGGCACAGGAGCGCTCGCGTCCGGTTGCAGGGGAACTGGGATGCCATTCACATACGCATCAATGCCATACTTCCGGCGATTGACGGCCAAGTGGAATGGTTTGGCAGGAAGCGGGGCAGTGGTCTTGAGCACAGGTCCTGTAGCTGACACCAAGGTAAGCAATCCTCCCTGAGTGCCGATTTGCAGGCCAGGTGCACGTGCAATGAAAGCCTGATCCGGGGTGGCCGTCTCGGGCAGGACAAGGGCTTGAAATGCGACTTCCGGTTGGGCTTTCAAAGCCGCGAGGGACGCCATCGCTGCCTCGGCTTCCAGCTCGAAAATACCGCCATCCAAGCGCAAGTCGCGGAATCTGCCGAAGCGTCCGGCGCCGTGAGCTTCCAGGCGAGTTTCATGCTTCTTGCCGTCGCGGGATGTAAAAGCATTCAGGGATTCGCGGTCCTTCCAAAGGAATAGCAAACCCGATTTGTCTGACGGCCAGGCGATGGCAGGCGCCGCACCGGGCGACTTCTTCGCGATGGAGTAACCGTCAAGATTGGCCTTGTCTCCGCCTTCCACCCACATATCCGGGTAGGATTCACCTTTATCATCGCCGGTGATTTGCAGCCAAGCTTCGACTTTGTCTGCGGCCGGGCTGAATTTTCCAACAATGATCTGAGCCGAACCACCGCCCTTGTTGATCACGGAGCCGGAACTGTTTTTTTCCTTCACATAAGGGCCAGTGATGACAAAGAAACGAGCGTGGTTGCTCCAACGTGGATGGTACAATTCATGGCCCTCAGTGCGGGGCGCGCCGTTGAAGGCAAGTTCCCAGAATTTGGCGCCCTCATCCGCAAAAAAATAACAGCTTCTGTGTCCACCGTCGAAAACCCAGGAGACACCGCTGTCATCAGGAGCCAAAGAGGGCCAGCAACCAGTGATGAGCTTTGTCGGCGTCCAGACGTTGTTCTCAATCTCGAAGACGCCGGCGTGTGGCCAAGGAAAGAGCCCGCAGGCCATTTTTCCACTACGGGAGAGTTGTATATTGTCCGTGCTGACGGGAGTGTCACTGTAAACGGCCTCCACTTTGGACGCGTCATTCAGAGGGAACCGAACCAGTTTTGCCCCTTCCAGCGAGATGCCCTTCGTAGGGCGGATGTCCTGGACGGCGTAAACCCACTCTGTGCCTGTGGCGGGATCTTTCCAAGTGTCCACGGCGTAACCTTCGCCGAGTTTTTCGGCCTTCCCGCTGACCCAATCCGTGCGGTAAATCACCGGATGATAATGCTTAAGGCCGTCCTTTCGCTCTACGTTCTTATCAGTGTAGAGTATCACGGTGCCCTCCCAAGAAAGTAATGGGCGAGAATAGTTCCCTTGTTTTTCGAGGATCTTCCGCTCGAACTTGCCGTCCTTGGTATCGATACCCTTCAGGACCAGTTGGTCACTGACAGCGAAAGTGTCGCCCATTTCGGCTTTGACACACTCGGCCCAGACCAAGCGTGTGTGGGCGCCGGTGAATTCCTCAATTGGCTTGGCGACGTCTTTCCGCGGGCCGTCATCGCCCTTGTCCTTCTTTCCTTTCCCTTTTCGATCCTTCTTATCGTCGGACTGCGCCTTGACCGTTTTGGCATCGCTTTTCTTCACTTCCTGAGAATCAGGAGGTGGCATAATATTATGGGGCGAAGCCTTCTCATCGCAGCCGGTCAGGCAGCTGAGCAGGCTTAAAACAAGAGGTAAAATGGGCAACGACTTAAGGAAAGACATGAATTGGCAGAGTTGGCAACTGACCGGAAGCCTGCAGGCATACTGCCGGCAAAGCCTCTTTTAGATGTAATCGTGGAGAATTGGTGATTCCACGGAAGACGAGGGCCGACTTACTCCTGGTAAGCGGCTATCTACAGTCTGGGTTGCCTTATCACGGCGGAGTCATGGACAGGATCTCGTACATCTGCCTAGTGAGCCTTAGTCCGACCCTCCGTGAGGGCTGGCCTTGGTCATCGCTGTCCCCGATAAGTTGACTTTCCGCGGTCCGCAAGCACTTTCGCCTCCCCACTCATGCGCATCCTCTCAGGACTTCAATCAACTGGCCGTGTCCACCTCGGTAACTATTTCGGCATGATGCAGCCGGCGCTGCAGCTTCAGCACGAGGGTGAAGCTTACTATTTCATCGCAGACTATCATTCACTGACCACCGTGCACGACGCCGCGCAGTTACGGCAGAATGTGCATGATTTGGCCATCGACTTTCTGGCATGTGGTCTGGACCCGGCAAAGGCCGTCTTTTTCCGCCAGTCCGATGTGCCCGAGGTGACCGAGCTTGCCTGGATCTTGAGCACGCTGACGCCGATCCCGATGTTGGAGAACTGTCACAGTTATAAAGACAAGACAGCACGGGGTATCACCGCGAGCACGGGGCTTTTCACCTATCCTGTGCTGATGGCGGCGGACATCCTCATTTATGACAGCGACATCGTCCCTGTGGGGAGAGATCAGAAGCAACACATTGAAGTGGCGCGTGATCTGGCTGTGAAGATCAATCTGACCTTCGGCGAAGGGATCCTGAAGGTGCCCGCGCACCGCATCAAGGAATCTACCGCAGTTGTGCCGGGGCTTGACGGCCAGAAGATGAGCAAAAGCTATGGGAATTTCATCGGGCTCTTCGAAGAGGAAGGTGCGCTCAAAAAGAAAATCATGAGGCTGACGACCGATGCGACGCCTGTGGAAGACCCGAAGCCGACTGAGGGCAGTCTTATTCTACCATTGTACCGGCTGGTGGCGACTGACGAGGAATACGCGGCCATGGTGGCAGACTTTGAAAAGGGCGGCATCGGTTATGGAGATTTCAAGAAGCGCCTGTTGGGCCGCCTCTGGGACTTCTTTGCGGACGCCCGGAGGAATCGGGCCGAGATCGAGGCTGACCCGGGTTATGTGGAGGATGTGCTCCAGGCAGGTGCGGCCAAGGCGCGCGCTGTGGCGCAGAAAACGATGGAGCGCGTCCGAAGCGCAGTTGGCCTTCGTAAAGCTTAAACCCAACTGCGGACCAGCAGGCAGAGCTTGATTTCTGCCCCTGTGCGCTTATTTAGTGAAAGCAAAATCAAAGAACCAAATCTGAACCTACCATGAGCCAGCCTAAAATTACCGCCTACCTTAAGACTTACTGTGGCTGGAGC
Source organism: Phragmitibacter sp. (assembly GCA_965284365.1). Lineage (GTDB taxonomy): Bacteria > Verrucomicrobiota > Verrucomicrobiia > Verrucomicrobiales > Verrucomicrobiaceae > Phragmitibacter. The sequence continues at coordinate 2,143,599 of OZ260079.1, read as the reverse complement.
GAAGGCGTCCGAGCCATTTTCCGCAAATACGATCTGCCCTTTGAAGAAAAGGACATCATCCAGAACCCGGCTTTCCGTTGGGAAATGGAACAGAAGAGCGGACAATCCCTCTCCCCTTGCGTCGAAATCAACGGTACCATGCTCCCGGACATCAGCGGTGAAGAAGTAGAAGCCTACATGACCTCCAATGGGCTCCTGCAAGCGAGCGATGCGGAAGCTGACGCTCCCATCAACTCCGCCTGCACTGACGAACAACATGCGGCAATGGCTGCAGGTCAGTTCGGCCGCTCCGGCAAAGTGAGTATTATTGAGTAAATGTCAGTGCGAGAGCGCTGGCTAATTCGATCTCTAATTTCTCCTTCTGGATCTGAACGGTCATTGGCCGTTCAAGTCCAGCGGGGAATGCGGCTATCAAGATTAAAAACCTGCCCTGAAGTGTGAGGCAGGCCGGCGTCCAAGAACACGACAAATCCTGCCACCTCAGCGGCCGTATTAAAGCGCCTGAGGACATGACTTTCCCTGAAGGATTGCCTAGTTTCATCGGAAAGATGTGCCGTCATTTTCCCCTCCATGTACCCAGGGAGGATGGTATTGACCCGAACGTTCCTTCCGCCGTATTCACGGGCGAGACTACTGGCCAGACCTATCAAACCTGCCTTGGCCGCAGCGTAGTTGGCTTGCCCAATCCGGCCGGCTATTCCGGAGAACGAGCCGATAAAAACGATGTGTCCGGAGCGCTGACGAGCCATCAGTTTCAAAGCGGCCTGAGATGTCCTGAAGGCACCGGTCAAGCCGACGTCCAAAACCCGGTCCCAGTCCTCTTCTCCCAGCCGAGCCATATTATGGTCCGCAAGAACCGCAGCATTGCAGATGAGCAGGTCCAACCGATCCAATCCGGAAAAAACCCCGGAAACGGCATCCTGACTGGTGACATCCATCTCCGATCTGCCGGGGGCGAGTACCTGATACCCGCTGGTCAGCAATCCATCTGCCAAGGTGCTGGCCAAGTCTCCCTGCCCGCCCGTGATCAATGCCACCTTTCCTGACATGCCGGTCTAGCCGTCCTTAGGCGACAAAACGACAGCCACCTTGTCATAGGTCACTTTGGCACCAGCCATCTGGGCGAGATAATTGATCACCTCGCTGAGCGGAACCTGAGTGAGATTGATGCTGACGGGCTTTTTCGCGAGTTCCGGATTTGCCACGATGACATTGGCAGAGATCTTTTCATTGGTAGCTTTGCGAGACAGGAAACGAACCGCCTGCAGGGCTTCACTCAGTTCGACATTTGAGAACTCGACCTTCTCCAACACGACTTTTTGATAGCTGCTCTTGAGGGTGTTCTCTCCTTCGCCCAGTTGCTGCTTGATCTGCGCCATCATGGCTTGGGTTTCCAGATGGTTGGGATTCTTGGCGAGCACAGGCGCCAGCTTTTCCCGGGCAGCTTCCAACTGGCCAGCGTAAAAGAGAGCGCGGCCTTGCTGGTAGGACGTTTTGAGGTCATCGGCAGCGGCGGCTGGTGTATTGGCAGCGGACCAGCAGATGACGGTCAGGAAACCGCAGAGAGTGAGATGAAAGGTCTTTTTCATGGCTCGGAATTGGGTAACGGTCAGGACAAATCATCATGCCCAGATTCCAGCGGAATGGTCAAGCGCAGCGTTACAGCATGCTGCAAATTCAGGAGATAGCGCGATTCAGGCAATCCCTCTCAAGTGCCCTTTAACCGTAGGCCAACGGAGACTGTGATGCTCCCGGCGGCAGGATCGTCTTTATGGCCTAACTTCCGAGGTCAGGAGTATTTGACGTCCTTACGCGGGTCCATTTCAAAGGTGAGAACCTGCTTCGTTTCCACGGACTCGTTGATCACATCCTGGATAAACTTGAAGTAGTATGGGTCGTCTTGCGCCATGGCAAGCTTGTCGAGGCTTTCGGCTTCGATGGTCAGGAACCAGTGCCAAGGGTCTTCAGCCTTGATGCGCTTGCCGACGTTGAGGTGCAAGACTTCGCGGATATGAAGAAGCGTGGAACGCGTGGTCCACATGATCTCCTCTAAGCGCTCCGCAGTGACGTCTGGTTTCAGGGTAAAAAGGGAAATCTGGCAGATCATGCGGTAGGGGGCCGAAGTTAATTTGATGGGCAATGCAGCTTGTCTGCTATGTCGAGAGTTTGGCGTAGAAAAATCAGGAATTCCAATCGAGTGCCCGCTTCCGCCACGCATAAACGAAGGCGACGCCGAGAATGCCGACAAAGCCCAGCATGGTGAAGAAAATATCTTTTCCGTAGGTAACAATGTAGTCTTTGTAAATGATGGCCCAAGGATAGAGGAAGACGACTTCGATATCGAAGAGCACGAAAAGCATCGCCACAATGTAGAACTTCACGCTGAATCGTGGCTGGGCTTCGCCGAGGGGCAACATGCCGCACTCATACGCGGAGTCCTTCATTTTGTTCCTCTTGGCGGCCTTACCGGCCAACACACTGAGCAGAAGGGTCACTCCCGCGAAGCCAGCGGCGATGAGCACCTGCAAGAGGACTGGGAGATATTGATCAAGCATGAGGTGAGAGCTCCAAAATAGGACGGAGAGACAAGGCGTCAAGCGACCATGTCCTTAGACTGGTTCTCAAAAAGACTGTCAGAAACGTTGGATCGGAGGGCCAATTGGCCGCGTCACCAGCTCATCCGTTACGTCCACATAGCCGAATTTACCCTTTCCTTGCCTCTCACACCCTCTTCTTCCAAGTTCATCCTGACATACTTTTCGAGAACCTGTCTGAGACAACAAGCCTGCGAAGAAAAAGCCGCCCTCGTGAACGGGGCGGCTTGATTACATCCGGTAAAAGAGGCGCTTATTTAGCGGGCAGCGGCTGCCGCAGCGGCGGCGGCTTCAGCTCGCGCCAGAGTGAAGGCGCTGGAGGCTTGTTCAAGCCCCTTGAGGCCGCGATAGCTCTTCAACTTCTTTTCCACCAGGCCACGACCGACCAAGTTCTGCAATTTTTCGTAAGAACGCAGGCGCAACATTTCTTCGCCCCCGCTGACAGCATTCTTCAACTTCAGGTTCTCGTAAACTAACCCGAACAAGACGTTAAATTCAAAGGTCTTGCCATCCGAGAGAACGTTCACCAACTCATCTGTAACGTGGTCAGGAACCCGACGTGAAAAACGTGTTTTTCTTACGGTAGCCATAGGGACGGGAACATAGCACACCCCTGGCTGTGCGCGAAGACTTTGTGCTGATCAGATGAAAAAAATTAGCACGGAGGATGCCATCCTCAATTATGAGAATACACACTTGTAAGAGGTTGCATACACAAAGACCTTACAATTTCTTAAAATTACCTAATACCGTGAGCCCTTTTCCATCATCCTTCAGCACAAAAATTTCCTGACTCGAAGGATAAGTAGCTGTGGAATAACGGTCTTCCAGGTCGGCCGCAAAATCCTCAACTACAGCATGATTCGGAGGGAAGATGTAGAGGGCATTGCGGTCGGGCGCGGCCAGCCAGATTTCTTTGCCAAAGATGGGCTCAAACATTTTTAACAGGCCGGGGGCGATGATCAGGCTGGCATAAATGGGATCCTCGCCGCGAATGACTGCATAACGGACGCGACCGCCTTCATCTTTTTTCAGTTCGGGCTTAAGAGAAGCCAGGCGGCGGTCTGCTGCGGTCTGAGCCTTCGCCAAGAAGCTGTCAACGCTGATGCCGAGCTTCGTGAAATCTGTCTGGGTATAAGCCTCGATGCCGGGAATTTCCTTGGTTTGCCGAGCAGGAGTAAAAACGGAGAGCTGAGAGTTGCCGAGGAATTTTGATCTTGGATTCCGCATGGCACGCGGCTCGAGTAGCATCAAATAGATTTCCAACTTGTGAGCACCCGTGGCGGCTGCATCAGCAGCAGAAGCCGGGGCTGGCACAGCAGCCGAGTCCGCCGCCTGGCTCAGTGAAGTGGCGATGAAGATCGTGGTGAAAGCGAAGAAGAATAAAGAGCGTCGCACGGGAATAGTCTGGTGGCTCGCGCATGATCTTCAACTGGAATCGGCAGTCGTGACTCATCGACTCCCCCGCCTTCTCATCCTCAGTGCTCTGTCCTGAGTGGGGACGGGGATCGGAGCCATGGACAACATCTGGGAGAAACGAGGAAATCCCTTGCACGTAGGCCTAGCAAAGGGACATGCTCGGGCATGATCGCGCACGTGCGGGGGAAACTGACAGAAGCTCTACCGAATCAAATGACGGTGGACGTTCACGGCGTGGGCTACCTATGTTTTGTGCCACTGAGTACTTATGACAAGCTGGCAGGCACGACAGGCGAGGTAACGCTGCTCACCCACCTCAATATCACCGAGCGTGATCACACGCTCTATGGCTTCGCATCAAATGAAGAGCGTGATCTTTTCCGCCTGCTTATCAATCGTGTGAGCGGCATAGGACCCAAGATGGCGCTGGCGGTGCTAAGCGGCATGAATGTGTCCGACTTCAAGGACGCGGTGATTCGCAATGACGTGGCAGCGTTGTCACGCATCAGCGGGGTGGGCAAGAAGACCGCGGAGCGGATAGTGTTGGAACTAAAGGACAAGGTGGGAATCGTGCAGACCTGGCAGGATGCAAAGTCTGGCACGGCTGCGGCGGCTGACCCCACACAGGCAGCGCAGACTGATGCAGTGCTGGCGTTGATCGCGCTTGGCTTCAAGCAGGCAGACGCTTTGAAGACGGTGCAGGATTTGACCAAGAAGGCCGGTGGGGATGTGACAACGGACAAACTGATCCGCGATGCGCTGAGGGGATTGTGAAGCCTTCTATCCCCCAACAATTCGTCGCATTTATCAACCCTTCCGGTTTGTCAGTCATGCAACTCGCCGGGCTCGAACCAGCCTTGGAGGCGCGGTTCTTTTAGAAGAGGGTCGTTCACCTCTTTCATCCAGGACGTGAGCTTGCCTTGAAGTTCTTCGATTATGCCGTCTTTGGCAGTGTTGACCATCTTGCGGCGATTAATTAAGTTCTGAGTTTCACCCGGATCTTTCTTAAGATCATAGAGCTCGTCCATGAGATTGGCGTGGTAGTGTTTCACCAACTTCCAGTCAGCGGTACGGATCATGCGCATGTAAGCGAGGCCGCTGTTGTGGAGATCGTATTGAGCGTAAACGGTGTCACGCCAGGAAGGATTCGTGCCTTTAAGCAATTGGGAATAGTCGAGGCCCTGAGTCTTCCAGCCCGCAGGCGCCTGGATGCCGACCATGCCGAGAATACTGGTGTAGGTGTCAGTGTTTACGACGGGTTGTTCAATGACTGTGTCTGGTTTTACCACACCCGGCCAACGCACCAACAAGGGGATGCGAAGAGAAGTGTCCCACATGTTGGGGCGCTTCGGACCGGTGACGCCGCCAGCGACCCACATGCCATTGCCTTTGGTGTGGATGCCGTGGTGACCGATGTTGTATCCATGGTCGCTGGTGAATTGAATGATGGTTTTATCCCAGAGGCCTTCCCTTTCGAGGTAAGCGAAGAGTTCGCCAAGGTTCCGATCAATGCTGCGGATGGCAGCATAGTAGTCACGGGTCCACTCCTTGAGCTGCTGCGGATCAGTGCCTGGGCTTTCCGGAACTGTGGGATCGAGATTTGTGAAGAGCTTGCTGTCCTCCTCAGGCACCGGCTTGTAAGCGGTGTGCGGCTCACGGAAGTGCAGGCTGAGGGCGAATGGCTTCGATTGATTCTTCACTTCGCCAATCCAGCGGATGGCTTCTGCACGAAGAAGATCCGCGCCATAGCCTTTCACGACTTTGGGGCCATCGGGAAAATCGTAAGTGGGATTCATGGGTGAAGTGCCACCGCCGAGAAATCCATAAAAGTGACTGAACCCTTGAGCCTGTGGCACAGATTCGGGGGTATCTCCGAGGTGCCATTTACCAACAAGTGCAGTGGCATAACCGTTGGCCTGAAGAACCTTGGGCCAAGTGGAGGCTTTGGCAGTGAGGCCGACGCCGGCCTTTTGTTCATTCGGCGCGATCCAGTCCGTGATACCGAGTTGCGTGCCGAGTTTGCCCGTCATGAATGTAGCGCGGCTGGGTGAAC